>URGO01000027.1 GCA_900547435.1 uncultured Parabacteroides sp. | reverse complement strand
GCTCTTCCTCTTGGACTTGAACCAAGGACCCTCTGATTAACAGTCAGATGCTCTAACCAACTGAGCTAAGGAAGAATATCTTCACAATTCCTAAGCGCCTCTCTGAAATTGCACTGCAAAAGTACAGCGTATTTTCGAAATATGCAATATATTTGCAGAAAAAATTTGAGAAAAATGAAGATTTTAGGTTTAGGGAATGCATTGGTTGATATTTTATCCGGATTAAAAAGTGATAATTTGCTGGTAGAAATTGGCATCCAAAAAGGAGCTATGGATATGATTTCCAAAGAACAAATGATTATAATCCGGAAATATCAAGAAGGTTCAAAAACAATACACGCCCCAGGCGGTTCTAATTGCAACACGATGCGTGCAATTTCTCTTTTAGGAGGAAAATCCGGTTTTATAGGGAAAGTCGGGGATGACCAATTAGGCGAATTTTATGAAAATGAGATTTGCCGTGCAGGGACCTCGTCTTATCTTTTAAAGACTTCCGGTATGTCCGGTTCATGCACGGTATTTATATCTCCGGATGGTGAGCGCACAATGGGAACCTATTTAGGTCCGGCTTCAACAATTACACCGGAAGAAATTTCAGAAGACTTATTAAAGCAATATGATTGCATTTACATCGAAGGCTATTTGATTGTCAACGAAACATTGGTGCGTGAAACGATGAAAAAAGCCAAACGATTAGGACTGAAAGTCGCATTGGATTTAGCAAATTATAATATTGTAAACGCATTCAAAGAATTACTGGAAGAAGTAATTCCACAATATGTAGATATTCTGTTTGCTAACGCCAGCGAAGCCGAAGCATTCACCGACTTGCCTGCACAAGATGCCGTAAAACAATTAGAGCAACAAGTTGATATTGCTTTGGTTACGTTAGGCAAAGAGGGATCTCTCATTGGAAGTCATAACCAATTTTATCACATTCAAGCAGAAGGTGGAAAGCCGATTGATACAACTGGAGCGGGTGATAATTTCGCAGCAGGATTCCTTTACGGACAAATGGTCGGTGCTACTTTAGAGCAGTCTGCCCGAATAGGTTCATTGCTGGCAGGTTATGTGATTGACGTTGTTGGTCCACAAATTCCAACAGACAAATGGGAACAAATAAAGTTAAAAGTAAGGGATATATTATCTTAAGCCGAAGATAAATATATACATTTACGCGTTTTTTAAATAGAATAGGAATGCAACGCAAAAGAATTTTCGACTGGATATGCGCTTTTCTGCTTTGTGGAACACTTTTTCCACTTCAGGCGCAAGACAAAAAAAATGACAATCATTTCGAAGTAAGTAAGAACTTAGAAATTTTCAACTCTTTGGTTAAAGAGATGGAAATGTTTTATGTAGATACCATTAACATTGACAAGACTGTACAACGGGGGATTGACGCCATGTTAAGAAGCCTTGACCCTTATACGGAATATATTCCGGAACAGGAAATGGCAGACTTCAAACAAATGGTAACCGGAGAATATGGAGGTATGGGGGCTTACATTCGTCAACGTAACGAAAAAGGCCACGTGATGATAGTCGAGCCTTTTGAAGGAATGCCCGCGGCAGAAGCCGGGTTAAAGGCAGGCGATATGATTCTAAAGATTGACACAACCGATGTATCAACCTTCACAAACGACAAAGTCAGCGAATTATTAAAAGGAGTCCCAAACACAAAAATGACATTAACTATCCAACGATTGGGTGAGAAAAAGCCAATGAAGGTAGACATTGTCCGTAAACAGGTACAAATTAACCAAGTTACTTGGTATGGAGTTCGGGAAGATAGCATTGGTTATATCCATCTAAAAAGTTTTACTGACAAATGCCCACAAGAGGTAAAAGAGGCTTTTTTAGATTTACGCAACAATCACCATATAAAAGGACTAATATTAGATTTGCGGAATAATGGCGGAGGTGTATTGGAATCTGCCGTGCAAATCGTCAGCATGTTTGTTCCGAAAGGAAGCATTGTCCTTTCTACCAAGTCTAAACACTCGCAATTAGACCGCACCTACCGGACTTCGAGCGAGCCCATAGACACCGTAATGCCTTTGGCTGTACTAATCAATGGAAATTCGGCTTCAGCATCCGAAATCGTTTCCGGTTCATTACAGGATATGGACCGTGCCGTTTTGGTAGGCGAACGTTCATACGGGAAAGGGCTGGTGCAATCCACACGCGATTTACCTTATAATGGTAGTTTAAAAGTTACTATCAGCAAATATTATATTCCAAGCGGTCGTTGCATTCAACAATTGGATTACTCACATCGCAAGGCAGACGGTTCGGTAGCAGCTATTCCGGACAGTTTGACAAAAGTTTTTTATACCCAAAACGGTAGACCTGTACGTGACGGAGGGGGTGTCCGACCAGAATTTGAGGTTAAAGAACCAGAGATGCCTACGATGCTTTACTACTTAATGCTTGATACCGCATTTTTTGATTTCGTTACAACTTGGACACAACAACATCCAACGATACCTCCGGTTGAAAAGTTTACGGTAAGCGATGAAGACTTCGAGGCCCTAAAAGCATATGAAAAAGAAAAAAACTTCACTTATGACCGTCAAAGCGAGAAAGTCCTGAAAAATCTAAAGGAGGTTGCCGAATTTGAAGGGTATATAGAAGAAGGTGACTCGACTTGGTTTAAAACTTTAGAAGCAAAACTAACACCAAACTTGGAGCAAGATTTCGATCGCTTCAAGAGTGAAGTGAAGAGACTTATGGAAACAGAAATAGCCAAACGTTATTATTATCAGAAAGGAGAATTACTGATGAACCTCAGAGATGATAAATGTCTAAAGAAAGCTATTGACGTTTTAGCGAATCAGGAACTTTACAAAGAAACGTTGGAGAACAAATCAAACATATAAATTATGGAACCTTTCATTCATTTGCATGTCCACACGCAATACTCTTTATTGGATGGACAAGCCTCAATTGATGCATTAATCGACAAGGCTTATAAAGATGGAATGCGAGCTATTGCCGTAACAGATCATGGAAACATGTTCGGCATCAAAGAATTCTTTAATAAAGTAAATAAGAAGAATGGAAAATTTCAGTCTACCATTAAAGATATCCGGAAAGAGCTAAAGAACTTGGATGCCCAAGGGACTTTGAATGAAGAGGAACTTATACGGAAGGAAGAACTTCTGAAACAATTAAACGACGCCAATAACGCTTTATTTAAGCCTATCATAGGTTGCGAATGCTATTGTGCGCGAAACAATCGTTTTAAAAGAAACGAAAAGGAAGACCTTAGCGGGTGGCACCTGATTGTACTCGCCAAGAATATGCAAGGTTATAAAAACCTGATAAAAATGGTCTCTTATTCATGGACGGAGGGTTTCTATGGCCGTCCGCGTATTGATAAAGAATTGTTAGAAAAATACCATGAAGGGATAATCGTCTGTTCCGCCTGCTTAGGAGGTGAGATTCCTCAAAAGATTATGCGTGGAAACATCCAGGCTGCCGAAGAAGCCATTCTGTGGTTCAAGAATCTTTTCGGAGAAGATTATTATTTGGAATTACAACGTCATGAAACCCACCGTCCTGACGCGGAACAAGGCACCTATAAACGTCAGGTAGAAGTGAATAAGGTACTGATAGAATTAGCTCATAAGCACAATGTTAAGTTAATTGCCAGTAACGATGTGCATTTTGTCAATGAGGAAGACGCCGATGCACATGACCGCCTGATTTGTTTGAGTACGGGAAAGGATCTGAATGATCCGTCACGTATGCGGTACACCAAACAAGAATGGCTGAAAACAACAGCTGAGATGAACCAGATATTCTCAGATGTTCCGGAAGCGCTTCGAAATACCCTGGAGATAGCAGACAAAGTCGAGTTTTACAGCATTGACAGTGCTCCGATTATGCCTACTTTCAATATTCCGGAAGATTTTGGAACAGAAGAAATTTATCGGCAAAAGTTTTCCGAAAAAGAGTTGTTTGATGAATTTACACAAGATGAAAATGGGAACGTTGTATTAACCCAAGAAGATGCCGAAGCAAAGATCAAGAAGTTAGGGGGGTATGAAAAACTCTATCGTATCAAATTAGAGGCTGATTATTTAGCAAAACTTACCTACGAAGGAGCGAAAGTCCTATACGGAGAGCCTTTTTCCGAAGAGGTTGCAGAGCGATTAAAGTTCGAACTTCACATCATGAAAACAATGGGTTTCCCAGGATACTTCCTAATTGTACAAGACTTTATCCGCGCGGCACGCGAAGAGTTAGGTGTTTCGGTAGGGCCCGGACGTGGTTCTGCTGCAGGTTCTGCCGTAGCTTATTGTTTGGGAATAACCAAAATCGATCCCATTAAGTACGATTTGCTTTTTGAGCGTTTCTTGAATCCGGACCGAATTTCTTTGCCGGATATCGATACCGACTTCGATGATGATGGACGTGGTGAAGTCTTGCGTTGGGTTACTGAGAAATATGGGGCTGAGCGAGTTGCACATATTATTACATACGGTACAATGGCTATGAAGTTAGCGATAAAAGATGTAGCGCGCGTTGAAAAACTTTCATTAGCCGAATCCAATCGTTTGGCCAAACTGGTTCCGGATAAAATTCCGGACATGAAGAAGTTCAAGCTAAAAGATGCCATAGATTATGTTCCCGAATTGAAAGCAGCAGCAACAGGAGCGGATCCTTTGGTAAGAGACACATTAAAATACGCCCAAATGCTGGAAGGCAATGTGCGCAATACGGGGGTTCATGCTTGTGGCGTTATTATCGGACGTTATGATATTTCGGACGTAGTCCCGGTCAGTACGGCCAAAGATAAAGATACCGGCGAGGAAATGCTGGTAACTCAATATGAAGGTTCCGTTATCGAGGAAACCGGATTAATTAAAATGGACTTTCTGGGGTTGAAAACTTTGTCTATCATCAAAGATGCCGTTGAGAACATCCGATTGACAACGGGAAAAGTGTTGGACATTGACCACATAAGTCTGGAAGACCCCGAAACCTACAAACTTTATTGCGAAGGACGAACAACCGGAACTTTCCAATTTGAATCGGCCGGTATGCAAAAATACCTAAAAGAGCTACAACCCTCGAAATTCGAGGATTTGATTGCCATGAATGCCCTGTACCGGCCAGGTCCCATGGATTATATTCCCTCTTTCATTGCCCGCAAACATGGGAAAGAGGAGATTAAATATGATATTCCGGTCATGGAGCGCTATTTAAAAGACACGTATGGCATCACGGTCTATCAAGAGCAGGTCATGCTATTGTCCCGCCTGTTGGCAAACTTCACCCGAGGCGAGAGTGACGCCTTACGAAAGGCAATGGGAAAAAAGCTGATCGACAAAATGAATGCGCTCAAAGAGAAGTTTATGAAAGGCGGAGAAGCTAACGGGTATAAAGCAGAGGTGCTGAACAAAATCTGGTGTGATTGGGAAAAATTCGCTTCTTATGCCTTCAATAAAAGCCATGCGACTTGTTATTCTTGGGTGGCTTATCAAACTGCTTATTTGAAAGCCAATTATCCTTCCGAATATATGGCCGCGGTTTTGAGCCGAAGCTTGTCAAACATTTCCGATATCACCAAGTTCATGGACGAATGTAAAGCCATGGGTATTCTGGTTTTGGGTCCAGATGTCAATGAATCTTTCCTGAAATTCAGTGTAGACGAACACAAAAATATCCGTTTTGGGTTAGCTGCTATCAAAGGTGTAGGCGAATCGGCCGTGACAAACATCATAGATGAACGTAAAAAGAACGGGCACTATAAAGATATTTTTGATTTTGTAGAGCGAATTAATCTTTCGTCTTGCAACAGGAAAACGATGGAATCGCTGGCTTTGGCCGGTGCATTGGATGGCTTTGGCATCCCGCGTGAGTCATACTTCGCGAATAATGGGAAAGATGAGACTTTTATGGATATCCTGCTTCGGTATGGGAATAAATACCAAATGGATAAATCCTCATCTGCGGCATCTTTGTTCGGTGATGATAATTTTGTAGCAATAGCCAAACCGGAGGTTCCTCATTGTGAGCGTTGGAGCGATCTGGAACGTTTGAATAAAGAAAAAGAGTTGGTCGGCATTTATCTTTCGGCTCATCCGCTGGACGAATACCGTATCATTTTAAACTATGTATGCAACACGGGCATGACCGAACTGGAAGACAAGGATAGTCTGGCCGAACGTGGAGACATTCTGCTCGGAGGTATTGTTACCGGATTCCGCGAGGGAATGACCAAAACAGGTAAGCCTTATGGCATTTTACGGCTGGAAGATTTCACCGGAAGCGGAGAAATCGCCTTGTTCGGACAAAATTATATCGACTATGCCAAGTATGGAAAAGAGGGCATGTATCTTTTGATTTCCGGTAAGATGGAACCGAGAAAGTATAAAGAAAACGTTTTTGATTTCAACATTGCATCGATTAAATTATTGCAGGATGAAAAAGACAAACTGATTGAAAACATCAGTATCACGCTCCCTATCCATGACTTAGACGAACAAACCGTCAATGAACTGACAACGATAATCCATAATAACCCTGGAAATAGTCTGCTCTATTTTAAAGTGGTTGATGGGAATAATAATATATCGTTAAATCTGTTTTCCCGGAGCGTACGGCTGACTGTAACAAAAGAGTTGGTCGATTATTTGACTGAAAATGAAATTATCGACTTCAAAATAAATGGATAAAATTAGGGGCTGGAAATAAAATTTCGTATTTTTGCCAACGTTTTTTGCAATAGTTAGAATTTAAATCATTTTATAAATATGGCTTTACAAATTACTGATGCAAACTTTAACGAGTATGCAAATTCGGGAAAACCGATGGTACTTGATTTTTGGGCCGAATGGTGCGGTCCGTGTAGAATGGTCTCTCCGATTATTGACGAATTAGCTCAAGAATACGAAGGGCGTGTAGTAATCGGGAAAATGGATGTAGACAACAATGACGAAGTGGTGGGGCAATTCGGCATCCGAAACATCCCAACGGTATTGTTCTTGAAGAACGGAGAAATGGTCGATAAGATTGTCGGTGCGACCAGCAAAGATAAGTTTGTCGAAAAAATTGAAGCATTACTCTAAGAAGTCATTTTTTCATACTTACGTCTTTCAAAAAAGGTAGTTAGCTTTTTCCCAAAAGCTAACTACCTTTTTTTTCAAAGATGCCTACCTTTTCCTCCAAACATAGGCATAAAAAAATCAAGAAAATACAGCCTGTATTTCAAGGAGATAAGAAGCCTTTTTATTTTTTGCATACGTTATTTACCGGTTATTGATGAAAGGCCGGTCGATAATTTGTATATTTGTTGCTGATTTAAGTAACACTACGAATGAAAACGCTTAATATAAAAGGAAACTTGCTTCATCTGGATACCCCTCAGGTCATGGGAATATTAAACGTGACTCCGGATTCATTTTATGCCGGGAGCCGGAAACAGACAGAAGAAGAAATCGCAATGCGGGCTGAAAGCATCTTGAACGAAGGAGGAACTATCATTGATATTGGCGGATATTCCTCACGCCCGGACGCAGCAGAAGTATCGGAGGAAGAAGAAATGGCCCGTTTGGAAATGGCGCTTCGGATTATCACACGAAATTATCCGGATGCAATCCTATCGGTCGACACTTTCCGCTCGGCAATTGCCCGACGTTGCGTCGAAGAGTTTGGCGTGGCGATAATCAATGATATTTCCGGAGGAGAATTGGATACGGATATGTTCCCGACAATTGCAAAACTGAAAGTTCCTTACATAATGATGAATATGCGAGGGACTCCTCAAACCATGCAGCAGTTCACCCACTACACACACCTGACGGCTGATATCCTGCAATGGTTTGCAGAGCGAGTAGAAAAATTGTATCAAATGGGAGCGAACGATATAATCATAGACCCCGGTTTTGGGTTCAGCAAAACATTGGAGCAAAACTATGAGTTGATGCGGCACCTGTCAGATTTTCGCCTGCTGGAACTACCTTTACTCGTTGGGATATCCCGAAAAAGCATGATTTATAAGTTGCTGGAAGGGACACCGTCCGATAGTCTGAACGGGACTATTGTTCTAAATACTTTTGCCTTACTGAACGGTGCAGATATTTTGCGCGTTCATGATGTACGTGCAGCGGTAGAAACGGTCAAAATTGTAGGTCAATTACGTAAGGCCACGACATCTCCCTTATCCGCTCCTTTATCAACAATAAACTAATTCATTAAGAATATGTGGATGCATTTTGGAATAAAAGATTTGATTGACGTCTTGTTAGTCGCATTTTTCTTGTACCAGACTTACAAGTTAATGAAAAATTCCGGGACACTGGCTATCTTCAGCGGTGTGGTTTCATTCATTGTAGTTTGGATTTTGGTTTCCCAAATACTGGAAATGCGCCTTATGGGAGCTATCCTTGATAAAGTCATCAACGTCGGTGTCTTGGTATTAATTATCCTTTTCCAGGACGATATCCGCCGATTCTTAATTGCATTAGGCTCCCATAAAGGTTGGAAATTTCTCGGGAAGCTCTTCCGAAAGCGGAACGAAGATGACGAAACGGGGCGAAGCCTGATTGCCCCTATCGTATTGGCTTGCATGAACATGGCGAAAAAAAAGACAGGAGCATTGATTTGTATCGAGCAAGATATGGATTTGGCAGCTTTTGAGCACACCGGCGAAATGTTTAATGCGGATGTAAATGCCCGACTGATCGAGAATATCTTTTTCAAAAACAGTCCGTTGCATGACGGAGCTATGATTATAGCCAAAAACCGCATCCGTGCTGCGGGCTGTATCCTTCCGGTCGCCCAAACGGCAAGTCTCCCTAAGGAAATGGGATTGCGCCACCGTTCCGGCTTAGGCATGTCATTAGAAACCGATGCTTTAGTGATTATCGTTTCAGAAGAACGAGGGAAAATATCAGTTGCCCATAACGGCAATCTGAGCGTAAATGTGAGTGCCGAAGAGTTGCAACAAATACTTTCCGGAGAGCGTGCGGTAACGAATTACTGTTAAACATTCTGAAAGAGAAGGTTTCTTGGTAAAATTTATTCACTTGTTTTGCAAACTCTATATAGCATTTTGCGTACTTTTGTAACGTGAAGGAGATAATCAATAATCAATAAAACTATATAATCTTCCACTATGGACTTAATGCAAAGAATTATTGCGCATGCTAAAGCAAACAAGCAACGCATCGTTCTTCCCGAAGGAACTGAAGAAAGAACACTGAAAGCAGCCGATCGTCTATTAGCTGACGGAGTTGCAGATATTATTTTGATTGGGAACCCGGCAGAGATAAACCAGCTCGCCACTGATTTTGGTTTGACACACATCCAAGAAGCCAAGATTGTAGACCCGAAGGATCACGAAAAGAAAACGGCATACGCTGACCTGTTATTCCAATTACGCCAGAAAAAAGGAATGACTCCGGAAAAAGCAGCTGTTTTAGTTGAGGATCCGTTGTATTTAGGATGCCTGATGATCAAGGCGGGTGATGCGGATGGCGAAATTGCCGGAGCCTTAAATACAACCGGAAATGTATTGCGGCCGGCCTTGCAGATTATCAAAACAGCTCCGGGAATGAGTTGCGTATCGGGAGCATTCTTGATGTTCACGAAAACTCCACAATACGGAGAAAACGGATTGTTTGTCTTTGCAGATTGTGCCGTAATGCCTAATCCGAATGCGCAGGAATTGGCCAGCATCGCTTTAGAGACGGCTCAAACCGCACGAGTAATCGCCGGAATCGAAGAACCGCGTGTTGCCATGTTGAGTTTTTCAACCAAGGGAAGTGCTTCTCACGAAATGGTAGATAAAGTAGTTGAAGCTACCCGCCTGGCTAAAGAAATGGATCCGGATTTAAAGATTGACGGTGAATTACAAGCAGATGCTGCTTTGGTTGAAAAAGTAGCCAACCAAAAAGCTCCGGGAAGCGAAATCGCCGGAAAAGCAAATGTGTTGGTGTTCCCGACCTTGGAAGTGGGGAATATCGCATACAAGCTGGTTCAACGTTTAGGCGGAGCTGAAGCTATCGGCCCGATTCTACAAGGAATGGCAGCTCCGGTCAACGACTTGTCACGAGGTTGTTCCGTAGACGATGTCTACAAAATGGTAGCAATTGCTTGTAACCAGTCTATCGCATTAAAAGCAGCAAAAAAATAAGTATAACCCACGAAGTTAGAAGATGGAATATTCTTAACTTCCTACAAAAACACACAAATTATGAAGGTATTAGTTTTAAATTGCGGTAGTAGCTCCATCAAGTACAAACTGTTCGATATGACATCGGGCAAAGTGATGGCTCAAGGTGGAATCGAAAAGATTGGTTTGCCGGGAGCATTCCTTAAATTGACGGACAAGGACGGAAAAAAAGTTATATTGGAGAAAGATATTCCGGAACATCAGGCCGGAATCCAATTTATTTTGAGCGTATTGACAGATGCAACATATGGTTGCATTAATGACTATAAAGAAATCGATGCCGTAGGACATCGTGTTGTACATGGTGGCGAGAAATTTGCATCCAGTGTCTTGCTGACAAAGGAGGTATTGGATCAAGTCGTAGAGTGCTCGGAGTTGGCTCCGTTGCATAATCCGGCTAACTTGAAAGGTATCGCAGCTATGGAAGCGTTGATTCCGGGTATTCCTCAGGTAGGCGTATTCGATACGGCATTCCATCAAACTATGCCGGCCAAGGCTTATATGTATGGCCTTCCGTATGATTTATATAAGAAATATGGTATCCGCCGTTACGGATTCCATGGAACAAGCCATCGCTATGTTTCCAAGCGTGCATGTGAAATTCTGGGCGTAAACTATGAAGAACAGAAAATCATTACGGCACATGTCGGAAATGGAGGTTCTATTGCTGCAATCATGAACGGCAAGTGTATCGATACAAGCATGGGATTGACTCCGACAGAAGGATTGCTGATGGGAACTCGTTGTGGAGATATTGATCCGGGTGCTATACCTTTTATTATGGAGAAAGAGCATTTGGACGCACATGGGTTATCTGATTTATTCAACAAAAAGAGCGGTGTAGCCGGTTTAGTTGAAGGTTCATCCGATATGCGCGACTTGGAAGCTGCCGTAGAAAAAGGCAACGAAAGAGCTATTATGACATTGGATGTATATAATTACCGCATAAAGAAGTATATCGGTGCATACGCTGCTGCCATGAATGGATGCGACATCTTGGTTTGGACAGGCGGTGTCGGAGAGAATCAATGGGAAACTCGCCGGGTTGTTTGTCAAGACATGGAATATATGGGTATGAAGATTGATGTTGAAAAGAATCGTGGCTTGCGAGGCGAAGAGGCTATCATCAGCTTGCCGGATAGTAAAGTAACTATCATGGTTGTTCCAACAGATGAAGAATTCATGATTGCTTCGGATACTATGGCCATATTAGGCAACAAATAATTTCACAAACTCTCTCACAGCTTACAGAGAACAAAACTCTAAGTTTTGCGGCTCCGACAACGGTTGGAGCCGTTTTTTTATTAAACAGGTACTAAATACGGATAAACAATGAATATACAGATTGAGACTATCGATACCGGGTATTTTTACGCAGATGGAGGAGCCATGTTCGGAGCTATTCCGAAAACAGCCTGGAATCGGAAATATCCTTCCGACGAGATGAACGGTTGTGTGCTGGCGATGCGTTCTTTGCTGGTGCAAACGGCAGACCGTTGCTTATTGATTGACACCGGAGCAGGTTATAAGCACTTGAAATCATTAAGTTATTATCGTTTTTTCGGATTAAAAGACCTGAAAGAAGAATTGTACCTGCGTAACCTTTCACCAGAAGATATAACGGATGTCGTTCTGACTCATTTGCACTTCGACCATTGCGGCTATTGTACGCGGGAAGAAGGGGACGAATTGCGACTTACTTTCCCCAATGCCACACATTGGGTGAGCGAGAGACAATGGCATGCATTTCGTCGACCGCATCCATTGGAAAAGGATTCATTCTTCTTGGAAGATATGGATCTGGTCGAAAAATCCGGCAAACTTTGCCTAATAACAGGTCCGCAAGTACTTTGTCCGAATGTCACGCTTCTTTTAGCCGACGGACATACATACGGACAGATAGTACCATGTATACAAGGTAATGAAGAGCCTATTCTTTTTGCGGGAGATGTCATTCCATTACTGGCAAGCGTTTCTCCGGAATGGATATCAGCCTATGATGTTTATCCGATAGCCTCTTACGACGAAAAGATTCGTCTGTTGGAGCAAGCGGTCCAAGGGGATTACCGAATAGTTTTCTGTCATGACGCTTATACCATCTCTTCCAAAATAAAGAAAACCTCCGGAGGATTATATTTGCCAGATAGAGAAAGCATCCAGAAACGTTGAAAGCATGACACCCTGGCCTCCTTGTATTTGTTTAAAACACGCTATTATTGGTCTCTTTGCGATATTTTCTGATTCCTTGTTGCCCGGTTAACCTATCTTTAATACCTTCGTAGTCGATTCTTGTTTTTTTAACAAGAAACACTTCAGTAGACTTATTTAAGAGAGAGCATGAAATACAAGTGGATTTTCTTTTTATTATTTTTAGCGTTACTCCCGCTATTATCTTTACGAGATTATACTGTGGGGAATGAACTCCGTTACCTGAGTATTGCCGAGGAGGCATTGCGTGAAGGAACATTCTTCGCTTTTACGAATCATGGAACATTTTATGCCGATAAACCCCCGCTATATTTTTGGATTATCATGCTGGGCAAATGGTTGTTTGGCCAGCATTACATGTGGTTTCTTTCCTTATTTTCTTTTGTTCCGGCCGTAGTCATCACTTGCATAATGGACCGCTGGTGCGCACAAGAGCTTAACGATTCCTATAGGTCCACCGGCGTATTGATGATGATGAGTTGCGGATTATTCCTCGCATTGATAGTGATTCTACGGATGGATATGTTGATGTGTATGTTCATCACGCTCGCTTTATATACCTTTTACCGAATGCTCAGAAATGAAGGGAACAGGCAAGTCCATGCGATTCTATTCCCCTTATTCATCTTCTTGGCCCTATTCACCAAAGGTCCTATCGGATTCTTGGTTCCGTTGCTCAGTACAATGGCCTTTTTGCTATTGACCAAAAGATTTCGCACAATCGGACGCTATTGGGGATGGAAAACTTGGGCTATCCTCCTGCTCTGCTGCGCGGGGTGGTTTGGTGCCGCGTATATGGAAGGCGGACACGAGTATATGCACAATATACTCTTCCATCAGACCATAGACCGGGCCGTCAATTCATTCCGCCATGACGGACCGTTTTACCATTATTGCCTAACTATCTGGTACGCCATGCTTCCCTGGTCGTTCTTATTGGCAAGCGTACTTATCGTTTCAGCCCTGAAGAAGCCGAAATATACAGAGCTTCAGATGTTTTTCCTGACCATTATCGGTACCACCTTCATCTTATTATCCGCAATCAGTTCAAAAGTGGATGTATATATGTTGCCGATGTTTCCATTTATCGTCTATTTGGCGTTAATGTTTCTTCCGGAAGTCAACCGAAACCGCTGGGTTATGCTATCTCTGGCTCTCCCCGCCTCCATCTTCGTAATGGCTTTTCCGGCCTATATCGTCATAACCCGAATAGAAAATTTGGCTTATGCCATCCAACCTCTTTATTACATAGCGGCCGGCTTACTGAGCCTCACCGGAATCTTTACCTTATATATATTATATAAAAAGAAACAAACCGCATTGGCCATCCGGACATTGGTATATGGATTGTTTATTGCGGTATTCATCGGGAGTTGGAATATCCCCCAAATCAATGGAGAGATTGGCTATAAGGAACTTTGCACAAAAGCCAAAGAATTGGCCCGGACACACCAGACTTCCGAATATTATGTCTGGAAACTCCGCCGGCCTGAGAATATGGATGTCTATTTGCAGCAAGATGTCCACATCACGACTCCCGAGGAGGTCATCCAATCCGGCAATCAGCAGGCCTTGTTTCTGGTTCCGGCCGATGAGTTGCCTCATCTTCCGGACTACTTCTCTAAAAAAGAGGTTTATCGGGCCGGATCTCGCTATGCCATTATCGTCTTGGAATAAACTAAATTACAGTATTGAAATTGCCCTTGCATATTTGTAGAGGTAATTGTTGCTTAATTCAAACAAAACATTTATATTTGTCGAAGTATTAATCCATAAAAACTCTTGACATGAAGGAAAGGGAATTTATCAATCCGTTTACCGATTTCGGGTTCAAACGGATATTCGGTCAGGAAATCAACAAGGATTTGACGATTGATTTCCTAAATTTATTGTTGGATGGCGAGCGTCACATCACAGACCTTACCATCAATAACCCGGAAATGCAGCCGGAAACAGAGGCGGAACGGCTGGTGGTATTTGACCTCTATTGCGAAAGCGATGACGGAACACAATTCATCGTGGAAATGCAGGCGGCCCGGCAGAACTTCTTTTTGGACAGAAGCCTGTATTATCAGAGCCGGGCTATCGTTGCCCAAGGAGAGAAAGGCAAAGACTGGTGCTACGATCTCCAGCCAGTTTATGGGATTTTCTTTATGGACTTTACAATGTCCGAATGTTCCGGATTCCGTACGGATGTCGCCTTGATGAATATGAAGACAAATAAGGTATTCAATCCCAAGTTGCGACAAATCTATTTGGAGATGCCTCGATTCACAAAAGAGGCAAATGAATGTGAGAATGATTTTGAACGTTGGTTGTATTTAATCAAGAATATGAAGATGTTAAAGCGAATGCCTTTCAAGGCGCAACGTGCAGTATGGGATAAACTACTCGAAGTAGCTGACGTGGCTTCTTTAAATAAAGACGAAAAAGCCCTATATGATCGCGCCCTAAAGAATTATCGGGATTACCATAGTATAATGGAGACCGCCCAGATGGATGGCCATAAAGCGGGATGGAAAGAAGGCCACGAGGCAGGGCATAAGGAAGGACGTGAAGAAGGACATAAGGAAGGACGTGAGGAAGGGCTTGAAGAAGGTCTTAAGCAAGGTTTACAAGAAGGCATGATAAAAGGGGAACTGAAAAAACAGATAGAGATTGCCCAAAAATTAAAAAACATGGGATTATCAATTTCTGCTATTCAGGAATCTACCGGCCTATCCAAAGAGGAGATACAGCAATTATAATATTGTATTTGCTACAAAGTTAACGAAGGGGCACAAAAGAGTACATCCATATTCTTTGTGCCTTTTGTTGTTCTCAGTGCGCTTTGTGTTTAAGAAAGATATGGGTTTTGAACACCAAACCTACCCTTTTTGTATAGAAAACCCCTATATTTGGAAAAAATTATCCCTTTTTTCTTGCATATTCATTTTTCCTCCTTACCTTTGCAGTGATTCCGCAGCGGATAGCGTTCCGCATTTGGGAATCACTTATTACATATTGTAAGCATTTTACGAAGATTATTCCTGTATTAAAAATCTGGGAAATTTTTAAATCCGACGGAATAATGGACAGTAAATGCTTGCGCTTGGTACGTATTTGTTAGGCTCTCTTGTATCCTATGCAAAGGAGAGTTGTATCATACCGTACAAGCGCGGGCTGTTGTTCTATTATTGTCGGAGGGGCGTTCCCAGATGCCTTAATACAAATAATAAACAACAAGCCCGCGTTTTTTTATGTTCGTTCATAAACTTACTTGAGTTTGTTCCCCTTCGTAAAATTGGTTATGGATCACTTATTAATCAATTTATTAACAACTTAATTTTTTATGTTTATGAACAAAAAAGTACTTACACTTTGTGCGGGCTTCCTGCTCGCTGGTGGTATGCTTTCTTCGTTGTCGGCTGAAAAGCTTACGGTTGTAGCTGATAATGGAAAGTACTACAAAATGGAAGAAGGTGCTTATATTACAGAAGGCACTTCTTGGACGAAAGATAAAACGGGAACTTGGTTTCTGGATTTAAACCAATCAAAAGAAGCTACATTAGCAAACAAATCGGTAGCTAATGACTATTGGAAAGTGGTAACTGTAGAAAACGGTTATAAACTAGTTAATCTAAACGGTGATGAATTGATCGTTAATGGAGAGTCTGTTTTTAATTTTAAAGAAGATTTTAGTACAACAGATGCCCAGACAAATGCAGCAGTTGGTTTTTCGCAATTGTATCAAGTGTATCAAGGTACGAACATTTGGATTGGCTATGATAAGGCCCTGGCAGATAATAGTTACAAATTAGAAACGCAGAATCTTTCTGATGGTTATGGTGTTGCTTTCGATGCAATTCCAACATCTTTGGAGGAAGTATCCACAGTTTCTGTTAAACCAACTAAAGATAACTATTACACGATACAAACAGCAAATGGATATGTTGATAACAATCAGTATAAAGCTGTAGATGCAGGAAATGGTTTGCTTTCTTTTGTTGTTAATACAGCAGAAGGAAATGGTGACAATTTAATGTTAGGTGGTGCAGACAAATTCTTATTAGTTCCTGCAGGAGACAATCAATTTGTTTTGCAAGTCGGATCTCAGTATATTTCATTAGCTGGGACAAATTCTGCAGATGCTAAAGTAGTCAATACAATAGGTGAAGCTACAATCTTTGCATTCAATCAAATTACATCAACTACCAGATTAAATGTTGAAGAATTGACTTATTACGAATTAGATGGCTTCTCGTTGAATATCACTTATGACAATGATAAAGCTGTTGCAGGCAATGTATTTGAAGGCCATTTGACCCCGATGGTTTACAATGGCTTCGGATTTGTCAATGCTCCTGATTGGGCAGAGGAATTCTTCTTGAAGAATGAAGCTGGTGAATACATTGTTGCTACATTGTATAGTAACGGAAGTACTGTAGCTGAAGATGTTTACACATTTGATACTGTAAAAGAAGCTGATTTGTTACATTTCTTATCATTCAGGAATGATGACAAAACTCCTGCTTACTATGGCGAATTTACAGCAGAATCTAAGGACTATAAGTTAGATAAGAAGAACTTAGATGTATTAGATAACTTTAATGTAATGTTGCCAACAAATAAAAGAACTCAAATTTGGGGCAATGAAGAATCACCAATAGGTCGTTACAACATTAAAGGTGTTTGGACTTTAGCAGTTTCTGCTAATCAAACAGCATTGGAAGCTGTAAAGGTTGCTGTTAACGCTCCGGCTTTGGTAAAAGCAAAAGATTTGTTGAAGCAGAAGAAATTCTTTACGGTAACTCGCAAAGCTTCTACCAACAAGATGCTTGACTTAGGTCCGGTTGCAGTTGCAGAAAATGGTACAACTTGGGATGTTGTTTCTTCTTATGGTAACATATTGGAAGGTCAGTGGGCTATCACTTATGACAAAGAAAGTAATAAGTATACATTCACAAACCGTGAAAATCAGAAAGTAAGCTTCACATTGGATGGCAACAAACTGTACACAACCAATACTCCAAACGAATATCGTTATGATAAAATTACTAATGGTATTCTCCAATATACAATAACGCTCGAAATCGCAGTTGTTCCTGAACATAAAGACAATGATGGTTATGACAGATTGACGAACTTGAAGAATCAGAAGTTCAACATCGGTTATGCTTCAGGTGTATATGGCAACGCTTGGTTCACTGAAAACCATGAAGGTGTAAACAACCACACTATCGGTTTGGACACAGACGAAGAGAATGCTTTGGTATTTACAGCTACTGAATATGCTGATGCTAAGAAGCGTGTAGAAACTCCGGGACATGGCTATAAATACATTCCTTCAGATTCTATTTACGTAATCAGTCAGATAGACTATATCAAGGCAGATGGGAACGTTGGTTATGATTTGGATACGTTAAAAGTTGTTTCTTACTCGTTTGTTAACCAATGGGGCGAACCGTTGATTTACGCAGGCATTAAAGATAAATATGTATCCAGCGTAAACAAAAACGTTCCGGCTCAAAAGTTTGCTTTGAGATATGACAGCTCATCAGATAGCATTTATAATTTGCGTCCGGTTTCTTTGACCGCAAAAGAAAGCTACAATGCTGCAGACTGGAATGCTAAAGATAAGATGTACAATGTCTTCAATAATGATGAAAATGGTGATTTGAAGAAGATCTATTCGGGTGATGCGGCTAATGGTATTTTGGATAATACAACATTGTATGACAGAACAGAGAATGATTACTTTGTTGTTCGGTCTACGGATGCAGCTATGTATCATCGTGTAGTAAACAATATTGATACAGTTTCTATCTATCGTGCAAAGAATGCTAACGATGTATTGTTCGAAGCTAAAGGTAGCATCTTAGAAGCTGCTAATATCGCTCAGTTCGAGGTTAATCCGGCAATGTTTGTAGATACTGCTTATGTACGTTACAATACATATCGTCCGCAATATATGCTGGTTGTTGATCCAGATATTACACCGAGCGGCATGTGGTGTGAAATCCATCAATCTTCTACTTGTGAACATGCGGTTCCGACTCAAGGATGGATCGAAGGTCGTTATTTGGTTAACTTGAAAGATACTGCTATCGCTTGGGATAAAGCTAACAAGCACAGCGCAGCTAATCCATACATCAATTCTGAAAAATTGTACAAGTTAGGCTTTGTTCAGGCTAAACACATTGGTGACTCTTTGATTATCGCAAGTTCTAACGATACATTAAATGTAGGTACTGAAGATTTCAACGTTGCTAAGTTCGCATTCCGTTATGTAGATCAGGAAGCTAAGACATTCGTTATCGAAACAGCTAACTACACTACACTGAACACATTGGTTCCGGGTGCTCGCTTAGGTGAAGGTTATCTGAAGCACATGAACGGTACAATCGTAGTAACTCCGGATATGGATGATGCGGAGAAAAAACGTTTGGCGGCAGAAGCTAAAGTGATTGTAGCATCTCGTTATTTTGATTTGTTTCGCCACTTTGGAGGGCTTCCGTTAATAAAGGAAACCTATGACGTGCAGCCTTCTTATGAATTGCCTCGCGCTACGGTGGAAGAAACGGTGAATTACATGATTAATCTTTTAGATGAGGCTGCTGCTACTCCTCAACTTCCGTGGGACTTAGGTACGGATGACACGAATTGGCAAGGACGCTTTACCAAAGCAGCTGCTATGGGGCTCAAGTGAAAGATACTATTGTTTGCAGCCAGCCCATTGTTTAATGACAATGTCCCCTATTGTACGGAGCCGCCGCAGGATGCTGTGACTAATCATCAGGTGTGGTATGGTGCTTACAAACCGGAGTTATGGGACCAGTGTTTGCAGGCTTGTGTTGATTTCTTTACAGAACTTCAATCAAGAGGGTATTATGAACTGACACAGGCGACGGAAGCTACGGCAAAAGGTGACAGAGATGCGTATAATAAGGCCTATTTTACCCGTGAGAATAATAAAGAACTGTTGATTTCTACGCATATTTCCCGTTTCGGTAAATTTAATTCATGGGATGAATGGCAGTATATTTTTGTCAATAGCGGAAATGGTACAGTTATTACGGGTGGATTGACCCCTACACTGGAATTTATGGAGATGTTTCCAATGAGTAATGGCGAACCTTTCCAGTTGAATACTGCTACAGACCTGTTTTATACGGATAATGATTACAATAAACCGATTCGTGACCCACGGTTGTATGAAACGATGCTGGTGAATGGAACACAGTTTGGAGATCATGCTGCCGAATTATGGATTGGAGGACGTGACAATATTAATGATACAGAGAAAGAGACAGGCAAATATGCTACCGGATTCGGATGTTACAAGTTCTATAAGGAAGGTGTCAATTCTCTGAAAGATAAATATCTGCAATGGCCATATCTGCGTCTGGCAGAAATGTATCTGATTTATGCGGAGGCTTTGCTTAAATCGAAGAATGATCTGCCAGGTGCTATTGAGCAAGTAAATAAAGTACGTGCCCGTGTTGGTTTAGGAGACTTGGCGGTTTGCAATCCCGGCAAGAATCTGACGACTGACGCTGATGCCTTGCTGGAAGAGATCCTCAGAGAACGTGCTTGCGAATTAGGCTTGGAAGATGTACGTCTGTTTGACATGACACGATATAAAAGAGAAGATCTTTTTAGAAAACAACTCCATGGATTGAAGATTTATAGAAAAGATGGGGGAGGAAATACGCCTTGGTCCGGAAGTACCGGAAACAGCAGTATTTATCCTAAACCAACGAAATTCACTCATGAAGCGTTTCCGCTAGTGAATCCTTCCCGTGCATGGTGGAGTAATTTTAGTCCGAAGTGGTATTTGTCAGCATTCCCACCGTCAGAGGTGAACAAGAAATACGGATTGACTCAAAATCCAGGTTGGAATTAATGTGGAATAACTACGATTAATCATAGAATAAAATGAAAAAATATAAGATACTAGCTTTAGCGATATTCGCTTGCGTCACCTTGAACGGCTGGGCACAAAGTGAAGATAATGTAACCGGAAGTGTTCTTGATGAAAATGGGAAGCCGGTAGCGGGAGCCTTGGGTTCGGTTGAAGAGAACCCATTGGTGCGGGTGGCTACAGATAAAAATGGACGTTTTGAAATCACTGCTGTGAAAGGAAGCCGTTTGAAAGTACAGACTGGTGATGATGCAATGAAGGTGGTGAAAATAGAAAACGGTTCGGAATTGACGGTTGTCATGGATTACTCTTCAGAGAAAGTAAATTACGGATTTGGATTGCAGCAAACGAATGCGGAGTCTACTGGTGCCGTATCTACTGTATATGCAGAGAATATAGATAAAAGTTCGGCTTTTTCAATCGGAAATTCATTATATGGCAATGTGCTGGGACTGACTACCATGCAAAGTACCGGTGTGGTATGGGAGCAGATGCCGTCGATGTATATTCGCGGCCTGAAGACACTGAATGGTAATAATGGCATCTTGTTGGTCGTGGACGGACTTGAACGGGATAATAACTGGCAGGCTTTAAAATATATTACTCCGGAAGAAGTGGAATCTGTTAGTGTACTTCGTGATGCGGCCGCGTTGGCTCTCTATGGCTATAGGGGAGTGAATGGCGTAGTCAATATTGTGACAAAACGTGGTAAATACGATACTCGTGAGATTAATTTTTCTTATGACCATGCTTTCAATTATATGACGCGCAAGCCGGAATTGGCGGATGCCTATACGTATGCTTCTGCCTTAAATGAAGCATTGACAAATGATGGCAAGCAGGTGCGATATTCGCAAAATGAATTGAATGCGTTTAAGAATGGCACTTCTCCTTATCTTTATCCGAATGTAAACTGGTGGGAAGAAGTTTTTCGTGATCGTGGGGCGTCAGATATCGCAACATTAAGTTTTCGCGGCGGATCTACCAAGATGCGTTATTATACAATGATGAATTTGCAGAACAACCGTGGATTTATCAAAAACTTCGATACGAATGCTGACTATTCCACTCAGGAAAAGTATTCAAAAGCTAACTTCCGTACCAATCTGGATATTGATTTGTCACCGAAAACAAAGATGCAGGCCAATATCATGGGGATTTTGAATGAATTCAGTCGTCCGGGTATGGGCAGCGATAATTTGATAAGCAAACTGTATCAATTACCTTCAGCGGCTTTCCCTATCCGTACGGAAAGTGGTGTGTGGGGAGGAAATACTACTTGGGGTGAGAACTGGAATCCTGTAGCTTTGACTGAAGGGCTTGCTTACTCTAAAGGACATACTCGTGGATTATATGCTGATATGTCTTTACGGCAGGATTTGTCTTCTTTAACCAAGGGGTTAGGAGCTTCTGTCCGTATAGGATATGACAATCTCGCTTCTTACTGGGAGAATCACACAAAAGGATATAAATATGGTATGGCATCGGTCGCTTCCTGGGAAAACGGATTGCCGATAGCTGGTGAGGAAATAACGGGAGGAAAAGATACGGAAATGTCGGGCGACAGCAAACTTGACTGGCAATATCGCGCCTTTAACTTCCAAATGAATGTCGATTGGCAACGTCAGTTTGGTGTACACAGTCTGTATTCCATGTTACTTTATACCTATAAATATGATAATGCTAAAGGAATCAATAATACGTTCTACCGTCAGAATGCGGGTTGGTATACTCATTATGGCTTTAAGAACCGTTATTTTGCAGATTTTACATTGATGGCTTCTGCCTCCAACTTATTGGCGCCCGATCATCGCTGGAATGTATCTCCTACAGTTGGGCTGGCATGGCTTATTTCTAATGAGAAGTTTATGCAAAGCCAGAATGTGGTGGATTTCCTGAAACTGCGGGCTTCCTTCGGTATGTTGAATACGGATAATATTCCCGGTAACGGCTATTGGAATGAGACGGTAGGTGGCGGTAATGGCTATCCGATAAATAATAATTTCGGTGGTGACGGAGGCTGGCATGAAGGTCGTCTGGCATCTGTTAACGGAACCACAGAAAAAGCTTATAAGTATAATGCGGGTGTGGATGCTACCTTGTTCAAGGGATTGACTTTGACAGTGGATGGCTTTTATGAAAGACGTTCTGATATTTGGGTCAGTTCAGACGGACAGAACTCGGCGGTGTTGGGTGCATCCGGTTCTTATGTAAATGCGGGTATCGTAGATAGTTGGGGCACGGAAATCGGCGCCAATTACTATAAGAAGATGGGTAATGTGGAATTAAATTTGGGAGGAACGTTCACTTACAATCGAAGTAAAATTATAGAAATGCTAGAAGAACCGGCAGCTTACGACTATACGCGCTCTACGGGCAATCCGGTAGGACAAATCTTTGGATTGCAGGCTATTGGATATTTTGTAGATCAGGCAGATATAGATAATAGCTTGCCACAGCAGTTTGGACCGGTAAAGGCCGGAGATATTAAATACAAGGACATGAATGGTGATAAAGTAATTAATTCGGATGATAGAGTAGCTATGGGATACAATAGTACATGTCCTGAAATTTATTATTCGTTCAGTCTTGGTTTGGAATGGAAGGGATTAGGTTTTAGTGCACAATTCCAAGGAGTGGGAAATTATACGGCAATCTTGTCGGGAACTTACTATCGTCCATTGGTGGATAATACGACAATTTCTAATTATGTTTACCGGAATCGTTGGACACCGGAAACTCCGAACGCTCGTTTCCCAAGGTTGACGACGGAAACTGTTGACAACAATCTGCAGACAAGCTCTTTATGGTTGGCAGATCGTTCTTTTTTGAAGTTGCGTAATTGTGAGGTGTACTACAAGCTTCCTTCATCCTGGTTGAACAGGTTTTGGGTAAAGAATGCGAAAGTATATGTAAGAGGGGTTGATTTACTTTGCTTCGATAGTATTGACCAATTGGATCCGGAAGCGATGAATAACTCTTATCCTGCTACCCGATCTATTCATGTTGGTTTGTCAGTAGGATTTTAACGTTTAACGCTATAAAAAGAAAGAAACTATGAAATTGAAAAATATATGCCTAGGAATAGCTTGTATAGCGGTGGTGTCAGCTTGCAACGATAAGATGGATTATCATGAATACACGTCATACGACAAGGATTATGTCTTTTCGGATTTTTCCCGTACGGCAGGATTTGTGAATAATATCTATAGTTATCTGGATTCCGACTTGCCAAGCTATCAGTCATTGGCTTCCGCTTGTGATGAAGCAGAAATGGCTGTTACTTATTCATCTGTTCTCGACTATACAAATGGTGCTTGGAGTGCATTGAACCCTAAATCTCTGTGGGGGTATTATTCGGGTATTCGTGCCGCTAATTACTTTCTGGAAGAAAGTAAAGACCTTGATTTTTATGATTTACGCTATGCGCAGGATTATGAGGCTCAGATGAACCGGTTTAATCGTTATCAGTATGAAGTTCGTCTGCTACGTGCGTATTACTATTTCTTGTTGGTGCGTGCGTATGGGGATGTGCCTTTTACGGTGAATGTGTTGACAGAGAAAGAAGCTAATTCTCTTTCACGTACTCCGGCGTCGGAAGTCTTTGATTTTATTATTAGTGAATGTGAGGAAGTGGCGCCTGAGTTACCCGTTTCTTATTCCGCTTTGGATAATGATGCTGCAGGTGGTTCCAACCCGGAGGCCGGTCGTGTCACGCAGGGAACGGCTTTGGCATTAAAAGCCCGTGCCGCATTATATAGAGCAAGCAAACTGTTCAGTGGTGGTGAAGACCGGAATTTATGGCGTGAAGCTGCTGTGGCCAATAAAGCTGTTATTGATTATTGTACGGCTAACGGTATCCGGCTTGGAAAATATACGGATATTTGGGGTACGGATAATTATCAAGCTTCTGAAATGATTTTCGTTCGTCGTATTGGAGATACAAGTAGTCCGGAATATACTAATTTCCCGGTTGGTATGGAGAATGCCAGTTCCGGTAATTGCCCGACACAAACATTGGTGGATGCTTACGAATCTAAGGATAATGGAGATAAAGATCCGCGTTTCGGCATGACTATCGCATGTAATGGTGACAAATGGCCGAATACGAATCCGAATCCGTTGGAAACATTTATTGGCGGTAAGAATGGTCTGCCTCTTCCTTATGCAACACCGACCGGTTATTATTTGAAGAAGTATTTGGATGCGTCTACCGACATCAGTGCGGAAAGTGGCAGTGGAGGCAAACGGCATAACTGGGTTATTTTCCGTCTGGGAGAATTTTATCTGAATTATGCAG
>URGO01000026.1 GCA_900547435.1 uncultured Parabacteroides sp. | reverse complement strand
AACTACAATTTGATACTCCTAAATTGTGTTTTTTCAAAAATATTTCGTAATGTTGCATTTGCTGTTGGACTCTGCAATGTGTGTTCATGATACAAATGTACAAAAATTTTCATGAATTTATGCATCATTTTCCAATTAAAATCGTATCTTTGCTCTACAAATAGAAAAGGGATGAATGTTATTTATGATTTAAGTGAAATGTTAACTTCTTTTACCATGACGGAATTGGTGAAAGCATCTAATTGTTTCCCTTGTAAAGGGATTATCCCCGATTCATCCCGGGGGAATACTAAATGCCTGTGCGGAGTGTCGGTAGATACGAAGCATGGGCTTTTAGTTTTTGGGGGCTTCTGCGTCACGCGGAGGCCTTGTCGCCGGAATGTCCTGCCTTCCGAGTGGCTCGAATCTCTTGTCTTTGAAAATCTACGGCTTCCGCGTGGCATGGAAGCCCATTTTTTGCCGGAAAACAGCCTCCTGCGTGGCATGGAATCTATCGCTTTCGGAAATTTCGCTTTCCGTGCCGCATGGGAGGTCTGTTTTTGCGCGAAACGGCTGTTCCGCTTTGCATGGAAAGCGATTTTTTCTGGCGGCATGGCTTTCGTGTCGCTCGGAGGGAAGGATTTTTCGGAGATTGGGGTTTCGTGCCACTCGGAAGGCGGAAATTTCGGTCGGCAGAAGTTTTATGTCACACAGATAGCAGATTTTTCCATCGGCAGGGCTTCCGTGTCACTCGGAAGCGGTGCTGCTTGCGGAGGATAGCCTCCGAGCGGCAGGATGGGTATTTTAGTATATATTTAAAATTAATGTAAATGAGTAGAATCACTGAATTTGAAGGAAGCAACAGCCGGAGATACACGAATGCGTTGCATGCCTCTTATCATTTGGCGCAGTACAAGGTGCTGGAGCAGAAAGCTTCGTTGAGCGACAGAGCGCACGTATCGGAAGAGCTGGTTGAAAAATATCAGAAGTATGTAAACGAACTGATTGACCGCAACAAGGTGGCGCAGGCAAGCGCGGACACGCAGGAGACCACGCGCCACAACACGGAGCGCGGACGGCTGGTTTCGTTGTTGTTTTATCTGGTGTCAAACGGACTGCTGTCTATCGACGATGAAATCCGCTCGGCAGCTCTGCTGCTGGACATCGTGGTGCGCCCCTACAAGGGGATTCAGGACGAGGCGCACGATGCCGAGACGGCCTCTATCAAAGGTTTGCTGGCCGATTTGGGGGAAATGGATTTGCGGAACGCCATTCAGACGCTGAATCTGCAGGACACGATAGATAAGCTGGAGGCTGCCAACGATGCTTTCGAGGAGGCCAAGGCGCGCCGCATCCAGGTGCGCCACACCCGCTACTTGCAGGTGACGACCGATGAGTTGCGCCGGATGACCGACGACACGCTGCTGGAAATCGAGGATTTGATACGCGCCTCGGCCATCATTGCCTCGGTAACGGCCGAACAGGAGGACACCGTGACCTACACCACGCAGCTGATTAACGAGATGAACGCCGTGACGCGCAGCTTCAAGACAACCTACAATCAGAGTATGGCGCAGAAACGGGCGCATCAGAAGAATCCCGAAATCCCCTCGGAAGAGGAAGTAACGGACAGCGAGGATTTGGAGGAAGCGGTCTGACGGAATGAAGAATTCGGTAGGAACCGGGAAGAATTAAAAAAATAATGTGTAATATTGCAACAGAAATTGCAAATAAAACAAAATACCGTGAACAGACGAGATTTTTTACAGAAAACAGTATTATCGGCTGCAGGCCTGGGATTGAGTCCGCTGATGGGGGCATCCTACGCCTCGGTCTATGGCGCGATGGCTCCCAGCAATAAGGTGAAAGTCGCCCTGATAGGCTGTCGCAGCATGGGATTTGGAGATTTGAGTACATTCCTGCAATATCCGGAGGTGGAATGCGTTGCGCTGTGTGACGTGGACGACGAGTGGCTGAACAAGCGTGCCGCCGATGTGGAGAAGAACACCGGAAAGAAGGTTCCGCATCTGTATAAAGATTGGCGCAGGGTGATAGATAATAAAGACGTGGATGTGGTCATCATCGGTACACCGGACCATAGGCATTGCCTGCCTACGGCGTGGGCATGTCAGGCCGGAAAGGATGTCTACGTAGAGAAACCACTGTCCAACACGATAGAGGAATGCGACCTGATGGTGAAGGCGGCGCGCAAGTATGACCGGATTGTGCAGGTAGGGCAATGGCAACGCAGCGACCCGCATTGGGACGAGGCTGCCGACTACCTGAAGCAGGGGGGAATCGGTCGCATACGTACCGTCAAGGTTTGGGCTTATCAGGATAGCAAGCCTACCCTTCCCGTCAAGCCGGATTGCGACCCTCCTGCGGGTGTGGATTACGATATGTGGCTGGGACCTGCCCCGAAACGGCCGTTCAATCCGTACCGCTTCCATTACAACTTCCGCTTCTTCTGGGATTATGCCGGAGGATTGATGTCCGACTGGGGGGTACACTTGCTGGATTACGCGCTGGAGGGAATGAATGCCGGCCTGCCTCTGCGGGTGTACGGCAGCGGAGGCAAGTTTGCCTATCCGACCGATGCGATGGAAACGCCGGACACGCTGATGGCTACCTATACCTATAAGGATTTCAATATCATCTGGGACCACGCATGTGGCATCAATCACGGACTGTATGACCGGAAGGAGGGCTTGGCCTTCTTCGGCGAGAACGGTACACTGGTACTGGACCGTGCCGGATGGGAGGTGATTCCCGTAATAGCCGGAAAAGAGGCCCGTATGGAAGCCGTGCCTTTCCGGAAGGGCGAAGGCAAAGGCCTGTACAACCACGTGGGAAATATGCTGGCCTGCATCAAAGACCGCAAACGTCCGAATGCGGATGTAGAGATTGGCGCGCGCGTGGCCAAATTGTCTCACCTGGCAAATATCTCCTGCCGTGTGGGCAGGGAGGTGCGCTGGGACGACGACAGGCATCTATTCGTTGGCGACGAGGAGGCAACCGCCCTGTCGAAAGCCTATTACCGCGCCCCGTGGGAGCTGCCCAAACTGTAACCGAAGGGCAGAACGAGGCAGCAAGAGTCAAGCAGATAATAAAAACAAAACAACATACAAATGGAGAATCAATATTGGCAAGAAGAGATTGAGACGATGGAACGCAGCCGGCTGGAGGCATTCCAGCTGGAGCGTTTGAAAGAGACCGTACGGCAGGCGATAAAGTCGCCCTTCTATAAAGAGGTGTTTGAGAAGAACGGATTGACGCCGGATTCCATCCGGACGCTGGACGACCTGCGGAAGATACCGTTCACGACCAAAGACGATTTGCGTTCGCACTATCCCTACGGAATGGTGGCCATCCCGCTCCGCGAATGTGTCCGCATCCACTCCTCAAGCGGAACGACGGGCAACCCTACGGTGGTGCTGCATTCGGCCAGGGATTTGGACCAGTGGGCAAACCAAGTGGCGCGTTGCATGTATATGGTCGGGCTGCGCGACACGGACGTATTCCAAAACACCTCAGGCTACGGCATGTTTACCGGCGGACTGGGATTCCAGTATGGTGCAGAGCGGCTGGGAGCCTTGACGGTTCCGGCGGCAGCGGGAAACACGAAGCGCCAGATTAAGTTCATTACCGATTTCGGCACAACCTGCCTGCATATCATCCCCAGCTATGCGACCCGCCTGGCCGAGGTGATGTATGAAATGGGAATCGACCCCCGCCGCGACACAAAATTGCACACGGTATGTATCGGAGCCGAGCCCCACTCGGAAGAACAGCGTCAGCGCATCGAAGAATTGCTGGGCGTAAAGGCCTACAACTGCTTTGGTATGCCGGAAATGAACGGCCCCGGTGTCGCCTTCGAATGCAAGGAGCAGAACGGATTGCACATCTGGGAAGACAACGTAATAGCCGAAATCGTAGATCCGATAACCCTTGAACCGGTACCGGAAGGCGAAGTCGGAGAATTGGTACTGACGACAATCAACCGCGAAGCAATGCCTTTGCTGCGCTATCGCACGCGTGACCTGACCTGCTTCCTGCCCGGCGATTGTCCTTGCGGACGTACGCATCGGAGATTGGCACGCTTCAAAGGCCGCAGCGACGACATGATCATCCTGAAGGGCGTGAATATCTTCCCGATTCAGATAGAGAAGATTCTGATGAACTTCAAAGAACTGGGAAGCAACTACCTGATAACCATCGAGACGGTAGGCTATAACGACGAAATGACTATCGAGGTAGAGCTGAGCGACCTATTCACAGACGATTACAGCAAGCTCCAAAGCCTGGAAAAAGCGGTAACACGCCAACTGAAGGACGAATTACTGTTGACTCCCCGCGTTCGATTGGTAGCCAAAGGCTCATTACCCAGCGCAGACGGAGGAAAGGCTGTCCGCGTAAAAGACTTGCGGAAGATTTGTTAATCCTATAAAAGATACAAGTATGACAGTGCATCAAATTTCTATTTTCCTGGAGAATAAATGTGGCAAAATGCCTCAGATACTAAACTTGCTGTCGGCGTCGAATATCCGGATTATTGCAGCCACCGTAGCAGACACTTCCGAGTATGGCATTCTGCGTATAATCGTAAACGACCCGCTGCAAGCTTATCAGATTCTGAAAGAAAACAACGTGAGCGCGAATCTGACGGACGTGCTGGCTATCGTCACAGATTCGGATGCATCCGGTTTCTCGCGGACATTACAAGCGTTTACCGAGGCAGGATTGAATATTGAGTATATGTATTGCTTCTCGATTAGAGATAAATCGATCTTGATACTGCGTACCAATAATCGCGAAACGGCCCTTCAGGTAATCCGCTCGCACCAGATGCATTATGTAAGCGAAGGTGATTTGAAGAAGATTGACGAGTAAGCTAAAAAAACGACAAGGGAACAGTTGCTCTGTTCCCTTGTCGCCTCATTAACCTTTAAGCTTTTCTATGATTTGAGGAAGGATTAATTCAGTCGCTCCGGTTTGGCGATGCACGAAGTCTCCGGCGGCTCTACCGGCCAAAGCCAACTTCTCTCTGTGGGAAACCAGTTCATCCAGCAGTGCTTCAAATGCTTTCCCATCGGAAAGCGCAAAACCACCACCGACTCGAATCAGGTCCTTAGCCTCCTTGAATTTGTGGTATCTGGGTCCGAACAACACCGGAACACCATATACGGCAGCTTCCAGAGTGTTGTGGATGCCGGCACCAAAGCCTCCGCCGATGTAGGCTATTTCTCCATATCGGTAGATGGAAGAAAGCATCCCGAAGCAATCGATAATCAGACAATCCTTCCCTTGCAGGTCTGCTTCCGATTTGACTTGAGAGAGACGGATTGCGGGACGCTTCAAAAGAGTTTCGATGGCAGACAGATGCTCTGCATGAATTTCATGAGGCGCGATGATTAGCTTCATCCCCGGATTCCTATTGAAATAAGGAATCAGAAAAGATTCATCTTGCGGCCAGGAACTTCCGACTACTAACGTCAGCTGTTTCTCACCATTCTCTTTATGAACGAATTTATCAATCAGCGGCAATTCCTTGGCGTTATTCCGGATGTCTTGTACCCGGTCAAAACGAGTGTCTCCAGCAATGGTAACATTCGTTATCCCATATTCGGCCAGTAGATTCTTCGAGTATTCATCCTGTACATAAAGATGGGTGAAGCAAGACAGCATTTTGCGGTAGGGAGCTCCGAACCATTGGAAAAAGAGCTGCTCGCGCCGGAAGATAGTAGAGATGATGAATGTCGGGATATTCCGTTTTTTCAACTCTCGCAGGTAATTTCCCCAAAATTCATATTTGATGAAAACGGCTGCTACAGGGTGTGCCAATTCCAGAAATTTACTGACTCTGCATGGCGTATCGAATGGCAGGTAGCAAATTACATCCGCACCTGAATAGTTCTTCCGGACTTCATATCCTGATGGGGAGAAGAAAGTCAGTAAAATTTTATATTGAGGATAATTAGCTTTAATCTTCTCTATCATGGGGCGGCCTTGTTCAAACTCACCCAAGGAGGCCGCATGAAACCAAATGTATTGTTCTCCTTGTTGTATGTTAGCGCGTAGAATCCTATACGTCTTCCGTTGCCCTGCACGCATCAGTCTTGCTTTTTTGTGAAAAGGGGCGATAAGTGATACGATAAAGGCATAAAAGTGAATGAGTATGCTGTACATGTTGTTGTTGGAGTTTGGAAGTTTGAATATGGAATGTAGAAGTTAGAGTTTAGATGTTAGAATCTTGAATATAGAATAATATAAAGCAAGCTTCCAACTTCTAACCTCTAACTTCCTCAATTTATTTTAAAACCTCAATAGCCCGTTGAATACGGCGGATAGACTCTTCTTTGCCCAACGCCTCGGTGATATCGAAGATATGCGGACCTTTTCCTTCGCCCACTAACGCCAATCGGGCGGCATTCATGATGTTTCCTAAGTGATATCCTTTACTTTCTATCCAAGCTTTTGCTGCATTTTCTGTGCTTTCTATATCGAACGGTTCGTGTTCACGCAGTACTTCGATAAATTCGCCTAATTGAGCTGCGCTATCTTCTTTCCAGCGTTTCTTGCGGGTTTTCTCATCATATTCCGTTGGAGCGATGAAGAAGAAGGAAGTCGTTCCCCATAAATCTTTGATGAAACTAACGCGGTCTTTCATCATGCCTACTACTTTTTCCACATAAGCAGGTTCAGCTTTCACACCGTGTGCTTCCAAGATAGGCATAAAGAGTGCAGCTATTTCTTTATTGTCTTTCATCTGGATATATTGATGATTGAACCATTTAGCTTTTTCATAGTCAAACTTGGCTCCACTTTTGCTGCAATGGTGCAAATCGAATGCTTGAATGAGTTCGTCCATGCTCATGACTTCTTTGTCATTGCCCGGATTCCATCCCAGTAAAGCCAAGAAGTTGACAACGGCTTCCGGTAAGTATCCGCTTTCGCGGTATCCGGATGAGATTTCTCCGCTCTTGGGATCGTGCCACTCTAACGGGAAAACCGGGAAACCTAAACGATCACCATCACGTTTGCTTAACTTTCCGTTTCCTTCCGGTTTCAACAATAGAGAAAGATGCGCGAACTGAGGCATTGTATCGGCCCATCCGAAATAACGGTATAAAAGCACATGTAACGGTGCGCTGGGCAACCATTCTTCACCTCGGATAACGTGTGTCACTTCCATCAAGTGATCGTCCACGATGTTTGCCAAATGATAGGTTGGTAGTTGGTCTGCCGATTTATACAGCACCTTATCATCTAAGATGGAAGAGTTGATAACCACTTCACAACGGATAAGGTCATTGACATGGATATCTTCGTTTGGTTCGATCTTTACGCGGACCACATATTGATGCCTGGATGCAATCAGCGCTTGTGTTTCTTCGGCAGATAACGTCAGTGAGTTGCGCATCTGCATACGGGTAGACGCGTCATATTGGAAATTGGGTATCTCTTTTCTTTTTGCATCCAGTTCTTCCGGGGTATCAAATGCGATATATGCATGATCGGAATCCAAGAGCTGGTTGACATATTTCTTATAGATTTCACGACGTTCACTTTGGCGGTACGGACCATAATTACCGCCGAATCCTACGCCTTCATCAAAATGAATACCTAACCACGTCAGGGCTTCGATAATATAATCTTCGGCTCCCGGAACGAAACGATGAGAATCAGTATCTTCAATGCGCAAGATTAAGTCTCCACCATTTTGCTTGGCAAACAAGTAATTGTATAATGCTGTACGAACACCTCCGATATGCAACGCGCCTGTAGGGCTGGGTGCAAAACGGACTCTAACTTTTCTTTGAGTCATCATTTTTATTCTGTTATTTAACAATCTTGATAATTTAACGCGGCAAAATTACTCCTTTTTTTTCTGTTCCTAAACTTTTTTTGTACATTTCGGCCAAATTAGCAATTTATTCTATGAGCATAAAGAATTATAATGTACATCCGGCTATCTACTTTATTGTAGCAGCCCTTTTACTTTCTTATTTTTTTCCGAGGGAAGGTAAGTTTAAATATCAGTTTTATGAGGGAAAACCATGGCGTTATGGATTGTTGACAGCTCCCAGCAATTTCCCGATTTACAAGAGTGATGCACAAGTGAAAGCGGAACAGGATAGTGCGTTAAAACGTTTTCAGCCCTATTACCGGATAAATCCGATGGTTGAGACCACTCAAATAGATAAATTAAGGGAGGACTACCAGAGTCATCTTTCGGTAAAAGTTACTCCGGCCTATATGAAATATATCGAGAAAATGTTGCAGCAACTTTATTCGAATGGCATTGTTTCTCCGCAAGAGTTTGAAAAACTAAAAGCAGAGAATTATACTTATATCAATCTGCTCCGGAATACGATAGCAACCAAGCATTATGTGTCTGATTTGTTTACGGTCAAGAGTGCATACGAGTTTATTATCAATAATTGTCCTGCATCTCTGAATAAAGCTTTGCTCCAATCGTGTGATATCAATAATTATTTGGCGGAAAACGTATCATACGACCAAGGGACTTCTGATAAAATCCGGAATGAGTTAGTGCAGAGCGTTCCGATTTCGTCCGGCGTGGTACAAGCAGGCGAACGTATTGTAGACCGCGGAGAGATAATAGATTCACATACTTATAATGTTCTTCTCTCTTTGAAAACAGTCTATGAATCCCAGTCGGGAGGGACGCAGCGCCATAGCCTGATGTTGGCAGGACAGATTATTCTGGTATGTGGGCTTCTCTTTTGTTATTGGCTTTATCTTTGGTCATTCCGTCTGAAAATCTTGCACAACCGGCGTAATACTTTTTTTCTGCTTTGTTGCATATTTTCAGCGGTTCTGATTACTGAATTTTGCGTTACTTATAACCTGTTCAGTATTTATATTCTTCCGTATGCGATAATACCTATTGTTGTCCGTACCTTTTTTGATTCGCGTACGGCATTGTTTACTCATTTGATTACCGTGCTGATGTGTTCTGTTATGGCTCCGTTCCCGCACGAATTTTTGATTCTACAGATCATAGCCGGCATGGTGGTTACATTTAGTTTGAAAGAACTATCCCAACGTTCGCAATTGATGCATTGTGCTTTGTTTGTGTTCTTGTCTTATGCTTTGTCGTATCTTAGTTTGGTTTTATACCAGGATGCCGATTTGAACAAGATTCATTGGGTAATGATGCTTTATTTCGGCATCAATTTCATCTTGTTGATGTTTACTTATGTTTTGGTGTATATGTTGGAAAAAATGTTCGGCTATTTGTCTACCATTACGTTGGTGGAACTGTCAAATATTAATAGCGGCATATTGAAACGCTTGAGTGAAACCTGTCCCGGAACATTCCAACACTCTTTGCAAGTTTCGATTATTGCTTCGGAAGCTGCAGCCAAAATTGGAGCGAATGCTCAGTTGGTACGTACAGGGGCCATGTACCATGATGTCGGGAAGATGAGTAATCCGCTTTATTTTACAGAAAATCAGAATGGTAATCTCAATCCGCACAATGATCTGTCTTATATCGAAAGTGCGCAACGAGTCATCAGCCATGTGACAGAGGGCGTGAAAATCGCAGAAAAAGCAGGGTTACCTAAGGAAATTATAGATTTTATCCGGACACACCATGGACGTGGCAAGGCGAAATATTTCTATAATTCTTACAAAAACCAATATCCGGACAAGCCGGTTGATGAATCGTTGTTCATGTATCCGGGACCTAATCCATTCTCAAAAGAGACTGCTATTGTAATGATGGCGGATTCGGTAGAGGCGGCTTCGCGTAGTTTGAAAGAACATACGGAGGAGGGCATCAAGCAATTGGTTAATAAAATTATAGATGGGCAAATAACTGATGGGTTATTGCGGAATACTCCGTTGACTTTCCGGGATGTGGAGTCGGTCAAGCAGGTATTTATCGAGAAGTTGAAAATCATGTATCATACCCGTATCAGTTATCCGGATTTGAAAAAGAAGGAGGAGAAGAAAGATTGAAAGCGAAAATAAGGAAAATGAAGAGATCATTCTTTTTGTTACTTGTTGTTTGGTTGTGTTGTCAATGGATTGGTGCTGTCCAATACCCCAAGAAAGAGATGAGAGCCGTGTGGCTGACTACAATTTATGGTTTAGATTGGCCGCATGTGAAGGCTGTGTCGGAAGGTTCGCGTGCTATGCAACAAGAAGCTGTGTGTGAAATGTTGGATCGTTTGCAAGAGGCCAATTTTAATACGGTGTTTTTTCAAGTACGTATGCGTGGGGATGTGGCTTATCGTTCGGACATAGAACCGGCTTCAGCAATCTTTTCCGGAAAATACGGACGTCTTCCCGGCTATGACCCGCTGTCATTTGTGATAGAAGAGTGCCATAAACGTGGGTTGGAATGCCATGCTTGGTTTGTGACGTTTCCGGTAGGTTCGGACAAAACCGTACGTGAGCAGGGCCGGCTCTCTGTAGTAAAAAGGCATCCGGAACTGTGTAAACGTCATAAGGGCGAATGGTTCTTGGATCCGGGAGTGCCTGGGACAACAGACTATATTCTTGCTTTAGTCAGAGAGCTTGTGAACGGATATGATATTGATGGCATTCATTTTGATTACATCCGTTATCCGGATGCGGCACAAACTTTTCCGGACAAGAAAACCTACCGGAAATATGGAAGGGAAATGCGTTTGGAAGATTGGCGGCGTCAGAACATCAACCGTATGGTTTATCAGATTTATGATTGGGTGAAACAGACGAAACCGTGGGTGCAGGTGAGTAGTTCTCCTTTAGGAAAATACAATCGGATTCCACGTGTTCCAAATGCCGGTTGGACAGCTTATGAGAGTGTCTATCAGGATGCTGCCCAATGGTTACTTTCCGGAAAGCAAGATATGATTGTTCCGATGATGTATTATTTGCATGAGAACTTTTTCCCTTTTGTGGATAATTGGGTGGAGAATGCTAATGGACGAATGATAGTTCCCGGATTAGGTGCATATCGCTTATTGGAGGAAGAAGCGGATTGGGCTTTGACAGACCTGACTGACCAGATAGATTATAGCCGTTATTTTGGAGGAGCCGGTTGTTCCTTTTTCCGTTGTGGAAATATTTTGTCTGATGTGAAAGGTATTTATAGAGAATTGCGGGATAATTATTACAAATATCCGGCTCAATTACCGCCGCTCACTTGGCTGAATGATTCTGTACCGGAGGCACCAAATGAGATCCGTGTAGAGCGTTTGGAGGGAGAACTGAAACTTTCTTGGGATAAGCCTGAAAATGAAATACAGGATTTGACTTATACAGTTTATTACTCCTTGAAAGATTCGATAGATACTTCATCCGCACAACAAATCCTGGCAACGAATATTCATGGGACAGAGCTTTATTTGCCAATATCTGCGGCTTATGAGCAAGGCTATCTTTTTGTAGTCACCTCATCTACGCGCTATCATATCGAAAGCCTTCCATCTCGTGAGACTTATTATTATCTCTCTAAATATGTCAAATAGGAGTGCCATCAATACACCGGAGCAATCAGTTGTTTTCTCTGATAACTTCACATAAATACCCCAGTTTGTAAAAGGCAAAAAAATGCAGAGAAGGATGTCTTCCTGTCAGATTACGAACTAATAGCGGTCGAATAAGATGGAAAAGCAAACTAACCGGAATGGTTAATCCTGTTTTATGAAGTTTTCTGTAAAAGGAGAGCAACCGGATATGTGTCTGAAGCGTTTCCATTTGTGGTAATAGGTTACGGATGGATTTTTCTATTTTTTGCAAATATGCGGTGGCTTCATCTGTTGTCCGATGATAAACCGGGTTATCGATATGATAAATGGGTATATTAGCCCGTTCCAACTGTATACCGAATTGGGCATCTTCGTAGCCGAAGTGCATATTCTCGTCAAACTTGACCTGCTCGAAAACAGCTTTGTCAGCCAGAAAGCACATACTGATAAATTTATCGTATGGATTGCGGTTGCGTTCCTGTGCGGATGTCTCTTCTACCCGAATGCCATACTTATAGCGGAGCTGGCACATCTTTGGTGTTGATGTTCTTTCGTAAACAAATCCGCCACAAATGATGCTGTCCGGACGGGCGGATTGGATATAATCTATCAAAAAGCGGGAATGTGCCGGGAAGGTATCTGCATCCATCAGTAAAATATAGGAATATTTTGCCTGACTAACTAAGAAGTTCCGGATACGGGCAGGCCCTATGTTCTGATTCAACTCTATATAGCTGCAACCTTGCATTTCCCCGATAAGACGGTTGGCTTTTTTTGCCTGCAAATCGGTAGACGCATCATCCGCAACGATAATCTCAAACGGATAATGTGAGTTTCCCGCTTGTAGATGTATTGCTTGAACTAAGTCTATGCAGATGTGATTATGAGTGGGAATCAGTATTGAAATCATATCTTTTTTTTATAAGAGAGTCAAATAGATACTCAAATTGTTTGGCTTGTTCCTTTCGTGAGTATTTCTTCAGAACATTTAAATCGGTTTCTGCTTTTGTATAACCAAATTCTTTCCACAATGTGAAATAATGCTTAAGAAAAGTCGAAACTTCATCAATATTGCTTGCCGCTAATCCCGCATTGGATTCTTTTAAGGCTTTCTCTAAGACACCTTCATCGTTCCGTACGCAAAGAATAGGTTTATTAACCGCTAAAGCTTCAAATAATTTAGTGGTCATAACACCTTTTGGACCGGTCGTAGATGATTTGTTTGTCAATAGCAAAAGGACAGAACTTTTGTTTAATATTTCAGGAATTTGTGATGCTTCCACATAACCTTTCATTTCTATAAAGGATGTTATTCCATATTTTTCTGCTTCTGCGGAAATAACATTCCAGGATTCCGGATCGACATACCAATAAACTCGACAATTCTGAGGAGTCAGAATGCTTTCTGTAGCCAATTGTCTGAGACTTTCAAATAGAAGAGAGGGGTCTCGCATTGCTTTACTAAGCAATCTGCCGGTATACGTAATGATAAAACGGTCTGTAGGATAAGTCTTCGGATAAAAAATTTCCGGGTCAAAACCGTTATAAATTAATTGTACATTCGGATTATATTGTCGCAACGTTTTAACATGCCAATCCGAAACAGTTGTGATACAGGCTGCTTGTGGAAGAATTTGATTTCTTATTTTTAAACTATGTTCACGGAATAAAAAGGTAATTATCTGTTGCAAGCCCGGAATGGCAGGAATTTTTCGTGCAATAAATTCATTGCCTGAATATTGTTCTATAATATCTCTTAGATCGACAATCAACGGCAATTTGTATTTATTTGCCAATTTATGGGCAGCTGGTAGGGGAAACGTTCTATAAGTACTGCAAAGTAATGCATCAAATTGCTTTTGGCTGATAAGCTTTTCCGCATAACGACGTATTTTCCAATTTTTGTAATCGAATCCGAACGAAAGAAGGAATATTACCAGCCATTGTAATTTCCGTAAAAAAGGATGTCTGGCGGTATAATAATTGATGGTATGAACTTCGCAAATGTTTTCTAAAAATTGGAAATTACAGGCTGGTATTTTTTCTGTAACAACAATGGGAGTCCAGTCCGATTGCTTAAGATATTTGCATAAATATCCCATCCGAGGACCAAATGCCGGTGGAAATAAATCGCATAGAATCAAAACGTGCTTCATAGGAGCTGTATAATTTTATAAGCGGTACGACCATCTCCATATTCATCAATCTCATGCCGAATAGGATGCTTTTTTAAACATTTCATTATACATTCTGGTGAGACATCCGCCAATTGATTCCAACCGGAAGCTATCGTTTCGACCCATTCTGTTTCTTTTCTTAAAGTAATGCAGGGAGTCCGGTGGAAATAAGCCTCTTTTTGCACCCCACCAGAATCCGTTAAAATGCAAGATGCATTCTTTTCCAATAATACCATATCTAAGAATCCCAACGGCTCTGTTAAACGAATGTACGGATTCTTCTTTATATTTTCCCACAATCCGAATTTCTCTAAGGATAAACGTGTACGTGGGTGCAAAGGGAAAATTATAGGAATATCCTGAGATGCGGTCATATTTAAAGCATCACATAGCAGAGATAATCGTTTTACATTATCTGTATTCTCGGCACGATGAATCGTACAAAGGTAAAAGCCTTTCTTATTCAGGCTCAGTGCTTTCATAATGGTCGATTTTTGTTCAGCAATCTTACTGAAAAAAAGGGCAGCGTCATACATGATATCTCCAACCTGATAGACACCTTGCCGAATATTCTCAGCAGTTAAATTTTGTACGGCAGTTTGTGTCGGACAACAGAGTATATCAGAAATATGGTCGGTCAGAATACGATTCTGTTCTTCTGGCATGGTTTTATTGAAACTACGTAATCCGGCCTCTATGTGTACGACTGGAATATGCAATTTACTTGCAGCTAACGCTCCGGATAATGTAGAATCTGTATCTCCATAAACTATTACATAATCAGGGCGGTTCTTTAATAATATTTGTTCGATTTCTATCAGCATTTGCCCGGTCATAGCTCCATGAGATGCGTTACCGCAATGTAGTTGCCATGTAGGTTGGGGTAAACCCATCTCTGAAAAGAATATTTGACTCATATTTTTATCATAATGTTGACCTGTATGAATCAATTGTTCCTCAATTTGTGTATGGGTAGCTTTATTATGTTCGATAATGGCTTTGCTTAGCATTGCCGCTTTTATAAATTGTGGTCGGGCTCCGACTATAGTTATAATCCTCTTCATGAAATCAAATCGTTTAGTAAATGCGTATAAAGCTGCTTGTGGTAACTTCCTTCCGTGAAGGAGGTATTGTGCCACAAAAGGACTATCTCTCCGCCGAATTGTCGTGTTTGGCGGAGCAACATTTGGCAATAGGAGAGGGCTTCCTCATAATCCAATCCCATATAGCGATCCTCACTTAACGTACAATCCATGATGGTCAACGGATGCAGTACCAGCTGGGTCAATTGCCGGGTAATGGGGTTAATCCATTGGACCGGTCGGCATGTACCCAAACGGAATCCGCAGACATCGGCATATCCCATGGTAAAATCTTCTGTAATACCGGCTTTAATCAGTTTGTCAAAATCTTCCGGTTCCCGAGACCTCAGGTAATGGTTCCTATTCTGAGTAATATTTCCCAAGTTCCATACATGATCCAAGGTCTCTTTTTCCATCGAAATTAAAGAAGGGCGTTCACCGGCATCATAGCTGCTATGCAAACCAAATGATACCTCTTTGGACTTTAACAATGATATCAGTTGTTTGATGCTGTTTTGCCGAATGGAATAATGCGGTTTGTCATATTTGTTTTTCCCGCCCGCCTTAAAAAAGAAAACCGTATCGCATCTTTGATTGTAAACATCTTTAACTTGCTGGTTTTGCTCTAATATCCACGGGAAAGTGTAATAGGGGTCATGCTCAATTGCCCCGTGAAACAACTTGCAGGCTTTGATAAATCCGCATCCTTTTACAGTTTCTCTAAAAACATTTCGTATGCTCCGGCAAAAGAATGGCGCATCAACGTCATGAGTTAGCCAGATTTTGCGAAATTGTGCTACAGGCTCCGCAATCTTTACATCGGCTTCTCTTAGCCAATTGCGTAAAAGCCGTCCATATTCTTCTACAATCGGACGATGTATGAAACCAGCCTTTACCGGTAGAGATTCTTTTCCGGGAAAGCGTCCGTGTATGTCCCGTATTTCCCGACGTTGTATTTCTTCGTACCGGGTCAATAGGAAATAGCTACTCGCGATGATATCCGCATAGATGACCAGCGTATCTTCTACCCACTCTTTACGCGGAGTACCGAATAGGAAAGGCACGTCATCGATTTCCATCAGCGGCATTTTGGGTAATGATTCCGGAGTACCGTAAATGTCCGGGTCGAAAAAACGGGATGAGATGATAACCACCCTGTATTTATGGAACAAATTCGGATTAGAGGTATAACCTATCAGGCTGCTATAGGCACCAGCCCGATTGACACCCAATAAAAATCTGAGTATGTAATTAATAATCAAGTTCATGTTTCCTGCATATTAAAAAAGGCTTTTGAAAATAAACTTAATTTTCATGCAAGCTCTAAGATATAAACTGAGATTTCCTTTATTTATTGCGAAGTAAGGCATTTGTTTTGCACCAAATTCCCGAAAAAAACGCTCTACCCCCGGCAGCATGGAACCTTCAAAGTCAAATCGGTCCGTATAGATTGCGGCATCTTGTATGGCTTGCCAAAGCGCCAGGCTATGTGCTCCGGATGAACGGAACCGGGGATTTCCTCCACCGGCCAGATAATAAGCTGAAGAGTCTTGTATAACCACAAAGATAGCTGCATGGAGATTCCCATAGGAGTCATAAGCACCCCAAAGCCGGCCTTGGTTTCGCCGGAGGGATTCACGAATCAGCTTTTCCAAGATATGCGTTTTCACCGGTCGTAGTCCTTGGCGTTGGAATGTTTGGCATTGTACTTCCAAAAAATCAGGGATGGGGATTGCAGAACGAATCTCAATGCCTTGTTTCTGTGCCTTCCGGATATTCCGGCGGATGGATTGGCTCATGTTTTCCCATACACTATCCGGATTGTCCGTTAGAAGTTTGATATTATCTAATATGTAGGTATAGCGCGTGGTTTGTTTATACCCGTCCCAGTAAAAAGGAAGCCAATCGGTAATCGGATAAGAAAAGTTCTGGAAGAAATGGGTGTAACCTTTCAATTGCCCTACGAATGATTGCAGGATCTCTTGTCTGCGTGACAATCGATGTGTGTATTTGGTGTCTTCCGACTCAGGTGCAATCCACGGACCCATCGTTTGGGTATAAACCGGCATGGAAACCACTCCGTGCCAGGGTAGGTATAAAGGCATAGCCGCTTCGATTCTTCCGTTCTTCTTATAAAGCAATACATCCCAGTCATCGGTTCCGCAAACAATATCCAGCCACCAATCCCGTGAGAAAAGCGGAATGGATGATTCTTGTTGGCAGAGTTCGCGATATTCTTCTTTGGATGTCATGTCCCGATTACCTAATTGTCTGTATGTTGTAAAGAAGAGGAACCATTGGTCTTTGTTTGCCTTAAATCAACAAAACAAAGAAACCAACGATTTCCTCCGAGAAACACGATTTTAAATTATTTATCCTTTAATGCTTCAAATATAAGTTGTGATAATTCTTCCGCTAATTCGGGATTATCCGCAATACATTGCTTGGCGGCATCGCGCCCTTGCCCTAATTTGGAATCATTATAGCTGTACCACGAACCGCTTTTCTTTATGATGTTCAATTCGGTTCCCAAATCAATGATTTCTCCTGAACGGGAGATACCTTCGCCAACCATGATGTCGAACTCAGCCTTGCGGAAAGGAGGTGCCACCTTGTTCTTTACGACTTTTACGCGGACTTGGTTTCCTTTGACTTCATCACCATCCTTCAATTGTCCGATACGGCGGATATCCAAACGGACGGAAGCATAAAACTTCAACGCATTACCACCGGTTGTCGTTTCCGGGTTACCGAACATAACCCCGATTTTATCGCGTAACTGGTTGATGAAGATGCAAGTCGTGTTCGTCTTGTTGATAGCAGCCGTTAGTTTGCGTAGAGCTTGAGACATCAGGCGTGCCTGTAATCCCATTTTGCTATCGCCCATATCTCCTTCCAACTCAGCTTTGGGAGTCAGAGCCGCAACCGAGTCGATTACGATAATATCTACGGCTGATGAGCGAATTAATTGCTCGGCAATCTCCAATGCTTGTTCTCCGCTATCAGGTTGGGAAATCCACAAATTCTCCACATCGACTCCCAGCTTTTCCGCATAAAATCGGTCGAAAGCATGTTCCGCGTCGATAAAAGCCGCTATGCCACCCTGTTTTTGAGCCTCGGCTATAGCATGAATGGCCAGCGTGGTCTTTCCGGAAGATTCCGGTCCGTATATTTCGACGATACGCCCTTTGGGATAGCCGCCTACACCTAAAGCCGCATCCAAAGCGATTGAGCCCGTTGGAATGACTTCTATATTTTCTATGGATTCGTCACCTAACTTCATGATAGAACCTTTTCCATAGTTTTTTTCTATCTTTTCCATAGCTGCGCGTAATGCTTTCAGCTTTTCGGCATTCACGATAGGCTTTGCACCTTCAGCTTTTTCTTCAAATAAGTTTTCTTCTTTTGCCATTTATTTATTCAATATTTGGTTTGCATGATCTTTTGTCTTTATTTCTTTGGGAGAGATGATACGTTCGATAACGCCATTTTCATCAATGATAAATGTCGTTCGGAGAGTTCCCATATAGGTTTTTCCGCACATCTTCTTCTCTGCCCACACACCAAATTGTTGTTGTAATGCCGTGTCGGTATCTGCAATCAGGTTGAACGGAAGGCTTTGCTTGGCGATGAAGCCCTGATGGGATTTGGCGCTATCTTTGCTTACACCAACCACTTCATATCCTGAAGCTCTCAGTTCTTCGTATCCGTCACGTAGGCTACATGCCTCAGCCGTACATCCGGAGGTATTATCTTTGGGGTAGAAATACAAAATCAGCTTTTTCCCCGCAAAGTCACTCAGTTTTATTTCTTTACCATTCTGGTCAGTTCCCAATATTTCAGGAGCTTTGTCTCCAACTTGTAATGCCATATTAATTTATATTATAGTTCATTTTTCGTGTTATATCTACTTTTCTCTTGTTTACTCTATGGAATAGGCTCGTAAACAAATGCCTGCCCATGTGAGTTCGTTGTGCATATGATTCGAATGTATCCTTTCGGAAATCAAAATCATCTTTCCAGCATCCGCAAGGTGATATATAACAATACGTCGCTTGTTCTATGCGATCATCATTTTTATCATCTTCCAGGGTCTTCAAATTCCATTTCTCCGGGATCAGGCAAGTTATGTTTCTTCTTTGACATTCTTGCTTTATCGGATTAATTATTTCATCGTAATGCGAATATAGATATTCCCTATTGAAATTCTGATAAACGCTATTGCCTATTTTCTGAATCGGACGCAATTGTAATATATCTATCTCCTTGATAACCGTCCACAGATATTTTAATTCGTCCATATTATCCGGGTTAATCGTATAATTGATGCGTAACTTGAAATGAGGATATCTCTTCTTGAGTTCTTCAATATCCGACAACAAACGCTGGAATATCTCGAATTTACCATTCGTCATCATAAATTCATACGTTTCACGGGTCAGTCCATGAACTGAAAGCGTCAGTTCGTCCAACCCGGCTATAATTGCTTTTTCAAGAGCGTCTTTCGTTAAAAGATTTCCGTTTGTGGTCAGGGATATATAAGGAATGCCATATTGCTTTCCCAATGCTATCACTTGGTCCAACTCTTTATACAAAGTAGGTTCCGCGCCGCACCCTATTTGGAGCTTTAATGCCCGATGAAAAAGGGATTGGGCTATACGGGTTATATCTTCCTGGGTAAAAGAACCACGATACGTCTTTCTTTTTTCCGGATCACTGAAATAACACATCTTGCATCTTAGATTACAGGCCAATATAGGATCCAAGAAAATACCTATGTAACGTTTATGAGAACAATGAAGCAACCAAATACCGAATAGCTTTAGTCTTGTGCTTTTTATTTTTGTTCCCAAACGTAAAATTTTATAGATATTTTTCCTTATCATTCCGTAAATAGCTTAACCGACAGATGAAAAAAGTTCATGTATTTGAATACAAATATAGACGAATAAATTCGAATAAAAAAAGAAAATCATTCTTTTTGTCATTCGTGTTTTCTATTTGAATCTGTTTTTCAGATATTAAACCAATAATTTATTTTAATCATAAAGGTATTGGTAGACGGGACGCCAAACATCCGGTCCAGATTCTTTCCCCATCCATCGATGGAATAACTATCTCTGTTCGACATGCGATGCTCCCAAACGAAGTAGAGGGTCGATCCGGGCAGGTATTCCCAGCGGGCTACCAGGTTAGAGCGAAACTCGTTGAAGCTAAATCCTTGTTCGGCTTGTCCTCCCGGAAAATAATACATACCTTCTTTGGCTTCTATTTCATCCGGTGTAAATATCCGGAACCGTTCCTCGTAAGTATGGGAGGTCGTGGCCCTGTCTTCTTTCAACCGGTCATATTTTACGGTCGAGGTAAAGGGCGCTCCATAAAACTGGATGGAAATATCTGGAGTCAGGTTGAGTTGCATGTTCAAGGTCAGTCCGTATGTCTTTTGTTTCATCCGGCCTAAGATATAACGATTATCGGGAGACGTGCCGGGTATAGTTGTGATATATTGATTTTCGTCGGTATTCCAGGAATAATCCATCTTCCCGGACAGGTACAGATGGTTCCCGATACGAAACGTAAGATTCGGACTGATGGTATTATAATTGCTATACCCGGAAAGATTATGATTTCCGGTATATTGGAAAGTTCCCAATACCCGTTTGGCCTTATCCGTATTAAATTTTACCGATGTGGATAACGAAGGATCCATCCGCACATCCGGTCCTCCGCGGAGAAGGCGTGTATCCAATTGGTTGAATAAGAAAGTCTCTTTGATATCCCATTCGAAACGATTCATCGTCATGCTTTGCCACCGGAAAGCGACATCATTGTAAATAGCCTGTTTCCCGTAATTCCACATATTCTTTTGGGTCAATGTAAAGGCATTATAGCGGAAAAGCTTCCAAATGTCCGTTTGCCGGAAGGCAATCTCCGATATATTGCTTTGGTAATCGGTCTCTTTCAGATAACCGATATCATTCAAGTCGAATCCGGGGGATGACCAGCTATACATCTCTGAAAAGGTCCATTTCGCGTTTCCTTTTCGGCCGGCCTTTACGTAACCTCCCGTACCGTTCAGGGAGGTCCGAGTCGGGTCGACCTGCAAGTAATCGGCCGATGACTCGCGTTGATAGTAATGCACGGCATTTTGTTGCAAGCGCGTGATGGCCTCTTGGCTTCCTTGCAGGCTACTGAACATGCCTTTTGCCTCGATATAATATAAACGGTTTTTGAAATATTGGGCGAAATCAAGGCCTCCGGTAAAAGCGTTCCGGACAAAGAAATCCTTTAGGTAAGGTTCTTCCAACGAACGGTTTACAGAGGTAAGCATTCCACCTAAAAGCGTATTTCCTTTCCAGTTTTTCTGGAGGCGTGCCACCGTATAGTTGGTCAAAGGTTCGACAATCGTCCGGCTTTCCGTCCCATTATCCCACACCTTGGCAGATGAGCGGGCCGTTACGCTTTGTATGATACCTATGGTCACACCGCGCCGGTTGGTTCCGGTCAGCTTCAGTGCGCCGATAATCGGAATGTTCTCTTTAGTCTCGGCAAAACGGTTCCGATTATCTATATTTTCCGGTGTATAGGAAGGAGAAGCCCCGATTCGCCGGGTGTAAAACATCATATCGTTCTCATTTCCCAAAGTGAAGTCCAGTATGTGTTTGCCTTCCAGAAAGAAAGGACGTTTCTCTTCGTAAAATGTCTCGTATGCGGTCAGGTTCATTACCGACGGGTCAAGCTCCACTTGCCCGTAATCGGGATTTACGGTCAGGTCTAACGTAAAATCGGACAGGGCAAACTTGGCGTCCAACCCGATGTTTCCTCCCCACGAGTGTCCGGTCTGATAAGGGCTTCCGGTAATTTCCGGCTCGTTCCGGTATTTCCCCATGATATAGGGCTGAAACTCGATGCCTTTCGGTTTGGGTAAACTATCCATGCCGTGCATTTCTCCGAAAGAAAAGACATGCCCGTTGTTCTTCAAGGGAATCATGCTCCAATTTTGCACCTCATTATTCCGGCGGATAATCCGGCGGACATGCAATCCCCAGATTCCGTCCGGCGAGAACTGGTTATAGCGCAATTGGCTGAAGGGAATCCGGAACTCGGCGGTCCAGCTCGAATCCGCCCGGTTTATATTTGTCTTGCATTCCCAAACCGCATTCCAACTTTTGTTAATGCCCAGCTTGTCCGTTACCACCAGATCTGTCTTGTTTCCACCCAGATTCACGTTAAATTCGGGAGCGGCACGGAAATCATGGTACGTGTCAAAAGCGACACTGACCAAATCTCCTAAGCTATTATCGTCCCGGTTCCCGATAAAGCGGTTCATCTTTTCGGGGTGCGTGTCTTTGCAATAGACACCTACATAGATATTCTTATCGTCATAAAACAATTTGACCCGTGTCGGGGAATTGGAAATAACCCGCTCATAAGGGATGATTTGTACAAAACGCTCGGACCATACACCTTGGTTCCGCCATAAGTCTTCGTCCAGTTTCCCATCTATCACCGGTTTTTTCCCCTGAATCTTTTGAATAGGATATACGCGCTTATAGGCTTTGCCGAACGGCACGATGGAATCCTGCTGGGCCTGGCCGGTCAAGCTCGTGCAAAGCACCAAACTTATATATAGGTATTTCCCGTTTTTCATGGCAAATCGTTTTAATGAATATGTTTCCCTAAGGCATACGCCATGGCGGGATACTCGGAGGCTTCGATATCTTTCCTTTCAGACATACCGAACGCCAAGACCTTTCCGGCTTCTTCCCATTGGAAATACCGGCAAATGGCATTGAAATGAGCCACTAAAGCATCCATTGCCCAGCTCTCCTTTTCCGCGCACGTGGCAAGCAGGATGGCTTTCTTCAGTATGTTCTTCAGCAAATCGTTGATGGCATAGAAGCGGTCTATCACTTTTTTCAATTGCGCCGACATACCGAAGTAATACAAAGGCGTGACGAACACAATCAGATCTGCGGCAATAATCTTGTCCCAGATGATTTCCATGTCGTCATCCTGAATGCATTTATGGGCGTTTTTCCGGCAATAATTGCACGCCAAGCAGGGTTGCGTCACGTGGAATATCGTGTCGTAACGCGAGATATAATGGCCGGCTTCAGACGCTCCGGCTATGAATTGATCGGCCAATAGGGACGAAGTTCCTTTCTTATGCGGACTTCCTGTAATAACAAGTATATTCATTATGTTTTTTATGGGCTTTAAGTCTATCCGTTTGTTTTGAATCGCTATTGTGTCATTTTGACGTAATAGAAATGTCATACAATATTCGCAATTTTGTATGAATTATGCAACAAAAATGTCATTTATTATATAAGTCCGGCTATAATTTGGATAAAAAGTATTAAAAACACCATCGCAATCGGGTAAACCGTGGCATAAGCGATGCTGGGAGCCGAACTATCGCTCATCGAGTCGGCCGCGGCCAATCCCGGCGTACTGGTCATACCTCCGGCTATCGAACCGAGCAAGTCCAGTATGTTTATCTTAAAGACCCAATAGCCGAAAACAAGGGCTACAATCATCGGAACCAGCGTTATGATGACACCGATACCAAACATGGTCCATCCGCTTTCCTGGAAGGTGGAAACCAATGTACTTCCGGCGGAAGTGCCTACTTCGGAAAGGAACAAGAGCAATCCCAATTGGCGCAATAGCTGGTTGGCCGGGCCGGACATACTCCAGATAATCGGTCCCGTCTTGCCGATGGCACTTAAAATCAACGCCACCCTTATGAGTGACGTGGTTTTCGGCATTCCTCCGGAAGCTCTGATGACCAGGGCATCAGAATGTCCAGTTTTGCCGGATCTATATTTCCTTTTTTATCGCACAGCTTCGGCAGCTCTGTCAGGATATGTCTGAAGTAATAGTACGGGCGCAGGTTATTCAGTTTGGCTGTTTCTGAAATGCTGTAGACAAGGGCACTCGCTTCGGCTCCTCTTGCTGTGTTATGGAACATCCAGTTCTTTTTACCGACACAGAAAGTACGGATAGCCCGTTCCGATGCAGAGTTATCTATGGGAACATCACCATCTGTCAGGAACACTTTTAAATATTTCTCCTGATTGATGATGAAATTCAGTCCCTGACCGGTTTTTGACTTTGGCGGTACGGCATATTCAGACACCTGCTGTTTTACCCACGCAAAAAACTCCTCAACCATCGGCTGTATTTTTTCCTGCCTCTGCTTAAGACGTTCTTCCTTCGGAAGCTCTTTTAACCCGGTGTCGATGCTGTAGAATTCCGCGATCTTCTGCAATGCCCGGTATGCCACGGAGCTTTTCACGGCCTGCGGATCCTTTTTATCTGCTGCTTTCACCGCATCCGCAAAAGCTCTTCTTGCATGCGCCCAGCAGTTGGCATTTGTCACATCCGGCAGCTTTCTGTCCAGCAGATGATACTGCTCCAGACTGTCCGTGACAAGGATCCCTTTATAATCCCGGTAGAAATTCAGGGGCTTTTCGTGGCCACGTCCCTTCTGGTACTCATAGACCACTACCGGACGGTCTTTATAGAACTCTCCGGAACGGTGCACCCACATATAGCACATGCTGTTGGGGCGGTCACTGTCCCCAATCACCTGTGTCGGAGTCTCGTCTGATTGTGTGACGGGAAGTGAAAGCAGTTCCTGCTTCATGCATTCCACAAAAGGAACAAAATATTTTTCCGAGCAGCGGATGATCCAGTTCGACATGGTCTGCCGGGAAATATTTACACCGTTACGTTTAAATTCCTGCTCGATCCTGTGCAGGGCAGAGGAATTCACGTACTTTACATTCAGGATGGACGCAAGCAGGGAAGGAGTAACAATGCTTCCGCGAAGCAGATCCTTCGGGCGCTTTCCGCGTAAGAATTCATCCTGGTGTTCCCCACCTGTTCCGAGCAAGACCTCTACGGTGTGCACTTCGAGCGTCCAGGAATCCGGCAACAG
>URGO01000025.1 GCA_900547435.1 uncultured Parabacteroides sp. | reverse complement strand
TTCCGAACAGAGCAGTTAAGCCCAATCACGCCGATGGTACTGCGTAACAGTGGGAGAGTAGGTAGCCGCCGTTTTTTTGATAGAAAAGCAGAAGGGTCCGGTTCAAACAAAAGAACCGGACCCTTTGTGATTTTAGAGGGGGGGATGCCTTGCCGACCATTCCGTCAAGGAATGATCTGAAGAGCTATATGGGCACAAGCTTCCGCATCGGCCAAGGCATGGTGGTGGGCTGTTAGGTTGTATCCACAATGCGATGATACGGTTTGTAACTGATGGTTGGGAAGCTCTTTTCCAAACACTTGGCGTGAGGCTCTATATGTACAATAAAAGGTATAATCAGGATATGGCATTTTATAGGTTTGAAAGACAGCTTTTAGACATCCTTCATCAAAAATACTATTATGAGCGACTAATGGTAGTCCTTCGATAAGTGGGGCTATTTCTTTCCATACTTCAGGAAATGGTGCGGCTTGAGCCGTATCTGCGTAACTCAAACCATGTATTTCTGTATTTTTGCGGTTGTAGAAATTTGGATAAGGACGTATTAGACGATATATCTTATTCTCTATTTTCTTGTTTCTAACGATAACGATTCCGACACTACATACGCTGGAACGTTGCCAATTGGCCGTTTCAAAATCTATTGCGACAAAATCTTGCATTTCTTTGTGACTTTTTTCGCAAAGATAATGATATAACCACTATATTTGTAGAACATTAAGTGGAAATTAAAAATTGTTGAACGAAATGAAGCGCATTATTTTTATTCTAACAGCTATATTGCTTTCTGTTGTGGCTGTTTCGGCACAGAAAAAGCAAGCGGTTATTTCAGCCCAGGAAACCTCTTTCGATTTTGGAAGTATTAAAGAGGCAGATGGAAAAGTTTCTCATACATTTAAGATTGACAATACGGGCGACGGGCCACTTGTTATTACACGTGTAATAGCTTCTTGCGGATGTACCACCCCGGAGTGGACAAAAGAACCAATTGCTCCAGGCAAAAGTGGTGATGTGAAGATTACTTATAATCCTGCAAATCGTCCGGGAGCCTTTGTCAAAACAATTTCTATTTATAGTAATGGAAAGAAAGGCAGTTTTATTCTTACAATAAAAGGAAAAGTAGAATAAGGAACCGTTATATTGTTGCTGTTATGCTAAATCTTCGACAAATAGTTTGTACTCTTTGCCTGTTCTTAGGAATTTTGGGAGCTGAAGCTCAAAGCAAAGCCCGTATAGATGTAGATAAGCAGGTTTTTAACTTCGGCTCAATAGAAGAGGCCAAAGGATTGGCAAGTCATGTTTTTACTATCCGAAATATTGGTGAAACCCCATTGGTGATATCTCGGGTTACTGCTTCATGTGGATGTACTCGTCCGGAATGGACGAAAGAACCGATTGCGGCCGGGAAAAACGCTACACTGAAAGTAACCTATAATCCGAAAGGAAGACCAGGACCTTTCTATAAGACAATCACTATTTATAGCAATGCAGAAAAGCCGCGTTATAATTTGGCAATTAAGGGAAATGTCATTCCTAAACCGAAAGTTCCTGTTTTTACCTATCCATACGCTATTGGCAATCTGCAGTTGCATACCAAGAATGTTTTGTATAATAATCTTCGACAAAACGAGGCTTTGGGTGAAAAGATCAGTATCAAGAATGACGGAAAAACATCGCTTGAAGTAAATTTAGGAAAGATGCCTGAATTTTTGACTGCTGAGATTCGTCCGAAAACGTTGAAGCCGGGTGAGGTGGGTGAGATTACTTTTTTGATAGATGGGCATGCCATCAAGCATAAAGGCCGGAAGATGCTGATGATACCGTTGACTGTTAATGCCATTGGTGAGAAAGAAGTTACCGATGAGATAACAGTGGCGGCTAATGTGATAGACGATTTTAGCAAATATTCTGCAAAAGATAAGGCGAAGGCTGCGGCTATTCATATTTCTGGAACGTTGCTTGATTTTGGTAAGGTCTCTTCCAAGCGAAGCAAGATTCCGTTTATCAGTAGTAAGCTGACCGGGACTGTGGATATTACCAACAATGGAAAATCAGATTTGATAATATACAGCTTTACTTCAGATGATGAGCGTATTTATATCAATCGCGGAAAGAAGACAATTAAACCAGGCGAGACGACAACCTATAAAGTTTCTATTCGGCCGAAAGACGTAAAGGTTCGCTTGGAAGCATTAGTAAATATTATCAGCAATGACCCGAACGGGCCTGTCCGTCTGTTGAAGGTTACGGCTCACAAATAAAACGATAGATTATGGAACACCCTGAAAATGACGAAGCCTATAAGGGCTTGAAAGTAAACAGTGGCGTAGAGGATGTCCCAACGGTGAATCCTTATCTGAAAAAACGTGTGAAACGTAGACAGTATACGCCGGCAGAATATGTTGAAGGTATTCTGAAAGGGAATATTACCATCTTGAGTCAGGCGGTTACATTAGTGGAAAGTTCTAAACATGAGCATCAGCAATTAGCTCAGGAAATCATAGAAAAATGTTTGCCTTTTGCCGGAAATTCCATGCGTATCGGCATAACAGGAGTTCCTGGTGCCGGGAAGAGTACCTCGATTGATGTCTTTGGCATTCATTTACTGAAGCAAGGACACAAATTAGCGGTTTTAGCTATCGACCCAAGTAGTGAACGGTCGAAGGGAAGCATCTTAGGAGACAAGACTCGTATGGAAGCCTTGTCTCGTGAAAAAAATGCTTTTATACGTCCTTCTCCGTCAGCTGGCTCTTTAGGAGGTGTGGCTCGTAAGACGCGTGAGACGATTATCCTTTGTGAGGCGGCCGGATTTGATACCGTTTTTGTGGAAACGGTCGGTGTCGGGCAGAGTGAGACCGCCGTACATTCTATGGTCGATTTCTTCTTGTTGATTCAGTTAGCCGGAACAGGGGATGAATTACAAGGCATAAAACGGGGCATCATGGAAATGGCGGACGGTATTATCATCAATAAGGCTGATGGCGATAATGTTGATAAGGCTCAACTTGCAGCGGCTCAATTTCGTAATGCGTTGCATCTGTTTCCGCCTGCTGCATCCGGCTGGTTCCCTAAGGTTTTGACCTATTCCGGTTATTATAATATTGGTATCAAGGAAATCTGGGACATGGTGGATGAATACATGGCCTTTACCAAGAAGAATGGTTATTTTGAATATAAGCGCCGGGAGCAAGCCAAATATTGGATGTATGAGAGTATCAATGATACCCTTCGGGATACGTTTTACAATAATCCGCAGGTTAGTGCGCAACTTGAGGCTACCGAGAAGCAAGTATTGGCTAATGCGATAACTCCGTTCATTGCCGCCAAGCGTATGATGGACCTGTTCTTAGGGTCTATATCTGGTAAATAATGTAGCTATGCTTTTACCTTATTTATATCCGGATACAATCGAGGCGGGATGTGATGAAGCCGGGCGTGGATGTTTGGCGGGGGCTGTTTATGCAGCGGCGGTTATCTTGCCTCCGGATTTTCGCAATGAACTGTTGAACGATTCCAAACAACTGACCGAGAAGCAGCGTTATGCCTTGCGCGGAGTGATAGAGCGTGAGGCAAGCGCATGGGCTATCGGCATTGTTTCCCCAGAAGAGATTGATAAGATAAATATACTGAACGCATCATTTCTGGCCATGCATCGCGCAATAGACGGATTGAAAATACGTCCGAAGCATTTGTTGATAGACGGTAATCGTTTTAATCCTTATCAGGGGGTGCCTTATACAACAGTTGTCAAAGGTGATGGCAAATATATGTCGATTGCAGCGGCATCGGTTCTTGCCAAAACTTATCGAGATGACTATATGAACCGTTTGCATGAAGAATTTCCTGTTTACGATTGGATTCACAATAAAGGTTATCCTACTCCAAAGCATCGTTCTGCTATTGCGGAACATGGCATAACGCCTTATCATCGCAAATCGTTTAACCTGATTGGAAATGAACAGCTTGTATTAAGTTTTTGAATTTTATTACCTGGCAGTATGCAGGTAGGCAAAGATAGAAAAGGGTGTATGCTTTCTGTTGAAAGGATGCACCCTTTTCATTTAAAGGGCGCACCCTTTTTCTTCAAAGGATAGGAGAGATTTTTTTACAAATTGTCAGCGAAAAACTTGTTTATTTCTAATAATACGCTATCTTTGCGAACAGAATGTTAGACTTAAATGATATACAGCAATGAAAACAGAAGCTATCTTATCAGCATTGGAAGCAAAGCATCCTGGAGAAAAAGAGTACTTGCAGGCAGTTAAAGAAGTTCTTTTATCCATTGAAGATGTTTATAACGAACATCCGGAATTTGAGAAAGCTAAAATCATAGAACGGTTGGTAGAACCAGATCGGATTTTCACTTTCCGTGTCCCTTGGGTAGACGACAAAGGAGAAGTTCAGGTAAATTTGGGTTACCGCGTTCAGTTCAATAATGCTATCGGCCCGTACAAAGGCGGTCTGCGTTTCCACCCATCCGTCAATCTTTCCATTCTTAAATTTTTAGGATTTGAACAGACATTCAAGAATGCGCTGACCACGTTGCCTATGGGTGGCGCTAAAGGTGGGTCCGACTTTGCTCCGCGAGGGAAGAGTGATGCGGAAATTATGCGTTTCTGCCAGTCTTTCATGTTGGAATTATGGCGTAATTTAGGACCGGATACCGATGTCCCAGCCGGTGATATTGGTGTTGGAGGTCGTGAAATAGGCTATTTGTTTGGTATGTATAAAAAGTTGACTCGTGAACATACCGGAACATTTACCGGAAAAGGTATGGAATTTGGCGGTTCGATTCTTCGTCCGGAAGCGACCGGCTTTGGCGCTTTATACTTTGTCAATCAAATGTTAGGCGAACATGGATATGACATGAAAGGCAAGACAGTAGCCATTTCAGGATTTGGAAATGTGGCGTGGGGAGCAGCTACTAAGGCAACTGAGTTAGGGGCGAAGGTCGTTACTATTTCCGGTCCGGACGGATATATTTATGACTCGGAAGGTATTTCAGGAGAAAAAATAGATTATATGCTGGAACTTCGTGCTTCAGGGAATGATATTGTGGAACCTTATGCCGAGGAGTACCCCAATGCGATTTTCTATGCCGGCCGGAAACCGTGGGAACAGAAGGTGGATATTGCTTTGCCTTGTGCCACTCAAAACGAATTGGATGCGGATGATGCCCGGAAGCTGATTGAAAATAAGACATTATGTGTAGCGGAAGTGTCCAATATGGGCTGTACGGCTGAAGCTGTTGACTTGTTTATCGAGCATCATCAGTTGTTTGCTCCTGGGAAAGCCGTCAATGCTGGTGGTGTTGCTACTTCTGGTCTGGAAATGACTCAGAATGCCATGCATATTTCCTGGTCAGCTGAAGAGGTAGACCTTCGGTTGCATCAGATTATGAGTAATATTCACAACCAATGTGTTGCTCATGGTCGGGAGGGAGATTATGTGAACTATGTAAAGGGCGCAAATATTGCCGGATTTATGAAAGTAGCCCGTGCTATGATGGCTCAAGGGATAGTTTGATAAGTTTATTCGTTTTGAGTTTTTTGTTTCTAAACCAACGTAGGGCAAGAATTTATGAATTGACAAACTCAAAAACGGAATGAGTTAATGCATAAAATGCCAGTGTGCTGATGTTATTTTATTACATGAGCGCATTGGCATTTTTATTTCCTTACTTTATCCGGATTCTTGGCAATAAAGTCTTTCCAGTCGGAATATTTTTTCTCTACGACAGGCCGATTGGTCTGAAAGAAATGGCAGACAGCGGCAGCAAGCCCGTCTGTTGCGTCTAATTGCGGCAGCATAGACTCTTGCGGAATATGGAAAAGACGCTGCAACATACCGGCGACTTGTTCTTTTGAAGCATTTCCATTTCCAGTGATTGCCATCTTTATCTTCAAAGGTGCATATTCAAATATGGGAATGTCTCGTTCCAAAGCAGCTGCTATAGCTACACCTTGAGCTCGTCCCAGTTTAAGCATACTTTGCACGTTCTTTCCAAAGAAAGGTGCTTCAATCGCCAGCTCGTCCGGATGATAATGGTCTATCAATCCTAATACACGCTCGAAAATTTTCTTCAAACGAAGATAATAGTCTTCATATTTGCCCAACTGAATCACGCCCATGGCCTCCAAATGCGGTTTGTTGTCAAGAATGCGGAGTATTCCGTAGCCCATAATGACAGAACCAGGGTCAATGCCTAATATGATTCGCTCTTTTACCATAATTTACTATATGTCTATTTCCTCCAGGACTGTTGTGAATCCAACCACTTTCTGTCCAAATTTGTCTACCAATTGTTTGGAGATGCTTCGGCCTTCGTCCTCAATCCAATAATTCAGCGTGTCCATATTCTTAACCCGAAATTGGATAGCATAGCTATGAGCATCCATACCCTCTTGGTAAGGCAGGACACGGTGCATACGCGGTGAGTGCATGAATCCGCTGTTCGTAGCTTGAGGAATATACTCGCTTTTTAGGAATACCAGACACTCTTGTAAGATATCCGCGTCAATATGAAATGTAATGTTATAAACCAACATATTCAAGATAAAAAAGGAATGCACCTTGAGAGATGCATTCCTGACATAATGACTTTTATAAAACTGATTACAATTGAATCCAACGAACAAAAGCAAAGTCCATACGGTGAGGTAAGTTCGGATTCTTTGGGAACATACGGAAACCAATCTTCTGGCTTCCGGCTTCTACCGGTGTTGCTTTCAATTCGAAGAACATCTTCGTTCCTTCTTCCTTGACCAACTTGAATTCGTACTTATCTACAATCTTCGGCTCATGCTTTTCCGGATCTTCTTTTGTGATGATTGCTTCGACTCCAATCATACCTTGCAGCTCGTGGCGGTCAACTACTAAGCTGAAAGAAGCCTCTTTACCTACAACCGGACCATTTGTAGCAAAGTCAGCATCGCTGGTAAACGAGCAAACCTCGCAGCAATCCCAATGAGCGGCAACTTCTTCTTTCCAAGCTGCAATTTCTTTTGCCTTAGCGAAGTTGTCTTTTACCAAGACTGCCGAACGTTTAGCTAGCTTGTTATAGAAGCGGTCGATATAATCGTCCAACATACGCTTCATGGTATAATCGTATGCGATTTGAGACATGGAGTTCTTGATATATTGAACCCAATCCGGCGAATATCCTTTGCTGTTCTTTGCATAATAGGTCGGAATAACCTCTGATTCCAGCAAGTTATAAATAGTAGCTGCATCCAACTGGTCCTGATACTGCTGGTTGTCATATGTACGTTTGTCGGTCAAAGCCCAACCGGCTCCTTCACGATAACCTTCATACCACCAACCGTCCAATACAGACAGATTCAATACACCATTCATTTCGGCTTTTTCTCCTGATGTTCCGGATGCTTCCAGCGGACGAGTCGGCGTGTTCAACCAAACATCCACACCGGAAATCAGATGACGCGCCAGACGCATATCATAATTTTCCAGGAAGATGATCTTACCTTCAAATTCCGGACGACGGGAAATCTCGATAATGTGCTTGATCAATCCTTGGCCACCGCCATCGGCCGGGTGTGCCTTTCCTGAGAATACAAACTGAATCGGGAACTGCTCGTTATTGACAATCTTAGCCAAACGGTTCAAATCCGTAAACAACAGGTGCGCACGTTTATACGTAGCAAAACGGCGGGCAAAACCAATCAACAATGCATTTGGATTAATCTTATCCAAGATAGAAACGACCTTTGCCGGATCTCCTTGGTTTTTCAACCAAGTTGTCTTGTATTCGTTCTTGATATATTTGATCAGCTTATTCTTCAAAGTTTTGCGGATTTCCCAAATCTCTTCATCCGGCATACTTTGGATAGCTTCCCAATATTTCTGGTTTGACTGGTCCTTGTAGAAGTTTTTATGGAAGCGGGAGTAGAAGAATTCTTTCCATTCAGTAGCAGCCCATGTCGGCATATGAACGCCATTGGTTACATAGCCTACATGCAATTCTTCCGGGAAATAACCTTTCCAAATCGGGGCAAACATGCGTTGAGATACTTTTCCGTGCAACCAGCTGACACCATTGGCTTCCTGACAAGTATTCAAAGCAAATGTACTCATGCAGAACTTCTCGTTTGAACCTGGATTCACACGACCCATGTCGATAAATTCCTGCCAGCTTATACCCAACTTATTGGGGAATTCGCCCATATAACGTCCGAACAAATCTTCATCGAAATAATCATGTCCTGCCGGAACCGGAGTATGAACTGTATACAAAGATGAAGCTCTAACTACTTCCAATGCCTGATTGAAAGACAATCCGTCTTTTTGGATATAATCTACCAAGCGCTGTACGTTGATCAATGCAGCATGTCCTTCGTTGCAATGGTAAACCTGCTTCTTGATACCCAATTTGTTCAACATCAAGATACCGCCGATACCCAGCAAATACTCTTGCTTCATGCGGTTTTCCCAATCGCCACCATACAATTGATGGGTAATTGAACGATCCCATTCGCTGTTCTGAGGAATATCCGTATCCATCAAATATAAAGGAATACGGCCAACATTTACTTTCCAGATATTCGCATAAACTTTACGACCCGGATAAGGAACTTCCACAACCATTGGTTCGCCATGTTCGTCCATTACCTGAACCAACGGCAGCGAGCTGAAGTTTTGTGCTTCATAGTTGGCAATTTGTTGTCCATCCATCGACAAAGTCTGTGTGAAATAGCCGTAGCGATATAAGAAACCAACGGCACACATGTCGATGTTGTTATCACTTGCTTCCTTCAGATAATCACCGGCCAAGATACCCAAGCCTCCAGAATAGATTTTCAATACGTTTGTCAATCCATACTCCATACTGAAGTAAGCTATAGACGGTTTGGTTGTGTCCGGCTTTACGTCTATATATGTTCTAAAGTCTTTGTAGACTTTTTTAATTTCGGCCATCAATTCATCGTCTGCCAAAATTTCTTCAATACGTTTGAAAGACAGGTTCTGCAATAAAACAACCGGATTGCCTTCTGTCTTTTTCCAAAGCTCAGGATCTATCTTACCAAATAGTTTAGCTCCTTCATGGTTCCACACCCACCATAAGTTGGTAGACATTTCTCTCAAAACTTCTAATGACTGCGGAAGTTTTGATTGAGAATAAACCTCTTTCCAAATAGGATCGTTTGATTTGATTTTCATATATTGAAGTTTAATGTATAACTTTCTTGATTTGTCTTCTCCCGAAAAACGTGCGCAAAGATACAACTATTTTAGTATCAATGCTTACTTTTAACAGTTTCTTTTTGCGGCGTTTGCAAGTGCTATAGAGAATGCGTCTTGATAATAAGCAATAAATTTGCTCCATTCTGCTTTCTTTGCAAGTGTGAAACAACGTTCTTTGATTGCTTTTCTCTCGTTTTTATCCGTTTCTGATAACTTTAAAATTTGTTCTGTAATGGCATCAACAACCTCAAAATAATTGAAGTCTGTACGCTCAATAACAGCAACACCTTCTTGGATATCGTCTCCCGAAACGCATGCTTTCTTTGCCCAAAGTCCGAATCCTGCCAAATTGGTCGTGATTGTTGGGATGCCGAAAGCCACGCTTTCCAACGGCGTATATCCCCAAGGCTCATAGTAGGAGGGATAAACCGTTACATCCATACCTATCAATATATCGTAATAAGGTTTATTTAATATGCCATCTTTACCATCCAGGTAGCAAGGAATAAATATGATTTTCAATTTATCCGATTTGCTGTTCCGAAAACCGATATTCCCAATATAATTGATAACGCGGTCGTCTTGCATCTGATTTAACCAGTGTGTGATATAAGGACATTGCATACGCTCGTGGATGGGGTAATCCAATTCGAGAGCTTTTTGCAAATCGGCACGCGGCTCACGGACCCATGCGGGGACCATGATAAATACAACCGCTTCATTTTGCAATCTTCCGGAAGTCCGTACCCGGTTCATTGCTGTAATAAATACGTCGATACCTTTGTTCCTGTATTCATAACGTCCGCTGGTTGAAATCAGTAACGCGTCCGGATCGATAGGAGAGCCTATCAGCTTTTCGGCTATCCGCAACAAAGTCTTTCTGGCTTCTGCACGTTTTATGACATATTCATTCTCTTCCGGAACAAAATTCGGCTCAAATCCGTTGGGGGTTACGATGTCAGGCTCTTTGTCCAGCAATTGTTTGCATTCGCGGGCGGTAATGTCACTGACGGTTGTAAAGCAATCCACATGGTGGGCTGCCTGCTTTTCTACGGAATGTTTGGCTTCCATGTTCAGTTCATAGGCCATTTGGTCGCCGTTATATCCGTCCATGTAGGCATAGAGCGCTTTGTTGTTGCCGGCGATAGAACGTCCGATGGAAGTCGCATGGGTAGTAAACAGCGTTGCGACTTTCGGCAGATGCAATTGAAGGTATAAAGCCCCCATCCCTGTCTGCCATTCGTTAAATAAGGCCACAACGTGCTGATTGTCCAATTTATAATAACGATAGAAACTCTCTATGGTTTTCCCTACCGCATAAGAAAAAATACAACATTCGTCGTAATCGCCGTAAGCATGAAGTGAATTAACATGAAAATGTTCCCACATCGAGTAGTAGATAGCGTCTTTTTCCGATAAGAAAGGCTTAAAGTCGACCAGCATAACCGGCGGCATTCCCGGAACATTCCAGCGTCCTACTTTAACATGGAGGTTTTCAGTCAAGTCTGCATGGCGTTTCCAATCATCAAACAAGGAATCATCTTCTATAAAATCAATAGGTACAGCAGTCTGCCAAATATCCGGACCGATAAATATGACTTTATCTTTCCTCATCTGCTGTAATGTATGTGCTTTGGTGGAAAGGACCGTATAAATGCCTCCCACTTTGTTGCACACTTCCCAACTACTTTCGAAGATGTAATCTGGCGTAGTTTTTGTATTAATCATTCTATTGGTTTTTAATATCTGATTTTCGGCTACAAAGATAGTATTTTTTGTGCTTTTTTCTAAGAAGCTGTTTTGAATTTATTCGTAAAATGTTTGTCCGGCTTTTTCTGCGTTTGTTCTCGGGGGAGAAACGAGTCAAAATAACCGTTGTTTTGCAAAAAATGACCGGATTTTTTAGTGAAATAACGGTTATTTTCGGAAAAATAACCGACAATTTTCGGATTACAAGCATTTATTTGTAGTTTTGTGGATATTTCTAAAAGAAAACAATTATGGCTAAAAGAAGAATTTTGAAAAAGGAAGTCGCTGATGTGGCTGGCGAACTGTTTGCGGAAGCATTGTTCTGTTCATTGTATATACCGGATGCCGATAAAGAAAAAGCAGACCAAGTTATGACGCGTATCTTGGATATGCAAGAAAGCTTTATCTGTCGCATCGGGCATCCGGATGGGAAAGACAATCCGGCTTTGGTCAAGGCTTATTACAAAAAACTGAAAAGTGATTTGCAGGAAGAAGTCAATGCAATTGCGGCGGAAATCGGCGAATTGAATAAGCAACAATCATGAAGCGTGCAATCAGCAGAATGCTACTAAAACTTGCCGGATGGAAAGCGGCTTCGGTTGAAGGCGTTGAGATGCCGAAGTGTGTCATCTGTGTTGCGCCACATACCAGCAACTGGGATTTCGTCATTGGCAAATTGTTTTATACCTCTATCGGGCTTACAGCCGGATTCTTGATGAAGAAGTCCTGGTTTTTCTTTCCTTTCAATTTGTTGTTCAAGAGTATGGGTGGGATTCCGGTGGAGCGGAGCAAACATACGTCGATGACCGACCAGGTAGCCGGGATGTTTCGTCAGAATGCACGTTTTCAAGTGGCTATCACACCCGAAGGAACTCGTAAACATACTGAGGAATGGAAGCGGGGATTTTATTATATTGCCCTAAAAGCCGAAGTGCCTATCCTGCTTGCTTATATTGATTATGGAAAGAAAGAGGTGGGAATGATGGGGGTATTCCATCCGACCGGAGATGCTGACCGGGATATCGCTGATATTCGTAGCCGTTATGCGGGTATAACCGCACGGCATCCGGAGAATTTTGCATCATAAACAGGAAACAAGGCTTTTGCCTTGTTTCTTTTATTTAAAAAACATGAGAGCTGATATACGAGTTAGTTTGATACAGGCGCCTATCATCTGGGAAAACCGTAGGGCAAATCTGACCAGACAGGAAGAACGACTGGGTAGTTTGATAAATCAAACGGATTTGGCTGTCCTTCCGGAAATGTTTACCACCGGATTCTCGATGGCTCCAGAACGATTGGCGGATGCTCCTGACGGCGAGACAATCCGGACTGTGAGACGTTGGGCTGAAACGTTCGGGTTTGCGATTTCTGGGAGTTTTATTGTCCAAGAGGAGGGACATTTCTATAACCGTGCTTTCTTGGTTACTCCTTCTGGCGAGACATTTTATTATGATAAGCGTCATCTTTTCCGTATGGCCGGAGAAGATAAATCCTATACGCCGGGAAGCCGACGGATAATCATCCCTTATTTGGGTTGGAATATCTGCCTGCAAATCTGTTACGACCTGCGCTTTCCGGTATGGAGCCGTAATCTGAATTGTGAATATGACTTGTTGATTTACATGGCCAATTGGCCGGAAGCGCGTGCAGCGGCGTGGCAACCGCTTTTGTTGGCCAGGGCTTTGGAGAACCAAGCCTATGTGTGCGGCGTGAATCGGACGGGCATCGATGGGAAGGGCTTCCGCTATCGGGGCGATTCCGTGCTTTTCTCGCCGAAAGGGAAAAAGATGGCAGATGCAGCGGATCACGAGGAGGTTATTCTTACGTGCACCCTTTCTGCTTCCGAGCAAGAATCTTTCCGCATGAAATTTCCGGTCTGGAAAGACGCGGACGAATTTGAATTAAGTTTATGAAAACAGAAAAAAATCCTTGGTGTTGGATTCCGACGCTTTATTTTGCGGAAGGATTACCTTATGTGGCAGTTATGACGCTTTCGGTTATTTTATACAAGCGGTTGGAAGTGTCGAATGCGGAGATAGCTCTTTATACGAGCTGGCTCTATTTTCCGTGGGTAATCAAGCCCTTGTGGAGTCCGTTTGTCGATTTGGTACGGACCAAACGCTGGTGGATTGTCGCGATGCAGCTGCTGATAGGCGGAGGCATGGCAGGAATAGCCTTTGTGCTTCCGGGCGATTTCTATTTTCAGGCTACGCTTGCTTTCTTTTGGTTGATGGCATTCGGGTCGGCTACGCATGACATTGCGGCGGACGGTTTTTATATGCTCGGACTTAACGAAGAAAAGCAGGCCTTTTTTATAGGTATTCGAAATACCTTTTACCGCGTGGCGATGATTACAGGGCAGGGATTATTGGTGATGATTGCCGGATTTTTGGAGCAGCAGACCGGAAATATCCCTATGTCCTGGAGTTTGGTCTTTTTTATCTTGGCGGGATTGTTTATCGCTTTATCGCTTTGGCATCACTCTGTTTTGCCGAATCCGGTATCAGACGAACGGCGTATGGGGGGTACTGTACGGACTATTTGGCGTGAATTTTTGCTGACTTTCTATAGCTTTTTTACTAAAAAGGGAATCATTCCGGCATTATTGTTCATGTTGACTTATCGGTTGGGCGAATCCCAATTGGTTAAGCTGGCTTCGCCTTTCCTGTTGGATAGTCCGGAACAAGGAGGTTTAGGATTGAGTACGGGACAAGTCGGGTTTGTTTACGGGAACGTGGGGGGGATCGCGCTGGTATTGGGAGGTATTTTAGGTGGAATCGCTATTTCGCGTCAAGGCTTAAAACGCTGGATGTGGCCGATGGCGTGGGCCATTTCTTTGCCCAACCTGGTCTATTTGTATATGGCCTGCCTGCAACCGCAGCACTTTTGGGTGATAAATGCCTGCGTAGCTGTCGAACAATTTGGCTATGGTTTCGGGTTCACGGCTTATACCATGTACCTGATGCTTTTTTCCGAAGGAAAATATAAGACATCTCACTATGCCATCAGTACCGGATTTATGGCGCTGGGTATGATGCTTCCCGGCATGTTCTCCGGATGGATTCAGGAATGGCTCGGTTATCAGCTTTTCTTTGTTTGGGTAATGGTCTGCTGTATTCCGCTTTTCCTTGTTTTGCCTTTGTTGAAAATCAAATGATAGGTTGAAAAAAAGCACGGCTGCTTTACAAAAAAAGGGTGCACCCTTCTGGAAAAAAGGATGCACCCTTTTGAGGAAAAGCAAGTATGGTTATTTTATATTCTTGCTTAGGACTTTCCGGACCATTGAGTCCGACAATCCGCGACGGGTAGCGTAGTCCTGAAGTTGTTCTTCGTCTATATGTCCCACCATGAAGTAATCGCTTTGCGGATGGGCGATAAACAATCCACTGACCGAGGCCGTCGGGAGCATGGCTCCGTTTTCTGTCAGCCGGATTCCAATTTGTGAGAAATCCAACAACTTATCCAATTCTTTATTGAGCAACTGATCCGGCAAAGATGGATACCCGACAGCCGGACGTATACCGGAATATTTTGCACGGAACAAATCTTCTGTTGTCAGATTCTCATCAGGTGCATATCCCCAATAGTCTGTCCGGACTTTCCGGTGAAGATATTCAGCCGTGGCTTCGGCAAGGCGATCGGTAAGAGTCTGGAGTAGCATTGCCCGATAGGTATCACCCTCTTTTTCGAATTTTTCTTTCAGATATTCATACCCAGAACCTCCCGTGACGGCAAAGACTCCTATATAATCGGTTCGTCCCTCCATTTGCGGCATGATGTAATCCGCCAAACATTTATAAGGACCGTCGTGTTGAGCCTGCTGGCGCAATAAAGGCAAAAGGACTTCTCCTATCTGTATATTATCACCTATGCTGGTAGCCGGGAAGAAACCAAAAACAGCCTTGCAATATTCGGCACCTAAATCCTGTAATTGGAGCAAAAGCCGGTTGGCATCTTTATAAAGCTGCATTGCCTCGGCTGCTTTTACCCGTTGCTCTTCCGGGAAATCAGCTATCCAAGCCGCTCTGCAAGCATCACAGCCATGTACTTGGGCTATTCCTTCGTATTTTCCGTCCAACTTCCAGGCATGGAAGAAAAAGTTCCAATGGATATAAGGTATAACCTCTCCGATCTCAATAGAAGAAAGACAATGTACTCCCATCTTCCTGGGCTTTATCGGATTATAATGTGTCCAATCTATGTCCGTTCTTTTCCGGCGGGCCTCTTCCAGTGGAACTAACACCTCATTCCATTTCTCCACGGCATTGCGAAGAGATTGGTATTCACGTCTCAGCTCTTCGATATAAGCCTCCCGTGTAGAGGTATTCAGCAGTTTAGCCGCAATCAGCGGATTTTGGGAAGCGTCTGTGACATGAATTACCGGATAATCATAATGAGGAGCTATCTTTAATGCCGTGTGTAACTTGGAGGTTGTCGCGCCGCCAATCATTATCGGAATATGCAATCCCGCTTTTTGCATTTCTTGGGTAACATGCACCATCTCTTCCAAAGAAGGAGTAATGAGTCCTGACAGGCAAAGGATATCCGGTTTTTCCCGTTTGACCGTCTCGATGATTGTTTCCGCCGGAACCATTACGCCTAAGTCAATTACTTCGTAATTATTGCAAGATAAAACAATGGAAACAATATTCTTCCCTATGTCATGCACGTCTCCTTTAACCGTAGCAAAAACGATTTTCCCTGCACGGGCAGAACCGGCCGCTTTTTTCTCGGCTTCGATGGCTGGTTGCAGTATGGCTACAGCTTGTTTCATGGTTCTGGCCGTTTTGACTACTTGCGGCAAGAACATTTTTCCGGCACCGAACAATTCGCCGACTCTGTTCATCCCGTTCATCAGTGGGCCGTCTATAATATCCACGGCATGAGGATATTTCTGTAAGGCTTCATGCAGATCGCTTTCCAGATGGTCCCCGATGCCTTTAATCAGCGACTGAGCCAGACGTTCTTCTATAGATAGGTGCGAATCAGTGGCTGTCGTATCTGTTTCTTTCTTTTGTAAAGCGAATTGGGTATTGTCGATAGTCCATTGAATCAGATTCTCTGCCGCGTCTTTTTTACGATAAAGAATGACGTCTTCCAGCAACGTGCGTAGTTCCGGATTTATATCTTCATATAATAAGGTAGATGCTGGGTTTACAATTCCCATATCCAACCCTTTTCGAATCGCATGATAAAGGAAGATAGTATGCATGGCTTCGCGTACATAATTGTTCCCTCGGAACGAGAAAGAAAGGTTACTGATGCCACCGCTTACTTTTGCTCCGGGAAGATTTTTCTTGATCCATTCTACTGAACGGATGAAATCGAGTGCGTAGCGGTCATGTTCTTCTATCCCGGTTGCGACAGCAAGGACATTCGGGTCAAAGATGATATCTTCCGGATTAAAATCGATGCTTTTCAGTAATTGGTAAGCCCGTCCGCAAACTTCTATTTTCCGTTTGAATGTATCTGCTTGTCCTTTTTCATCAAAAGCCATAACGACGGTTGCTGCTCCTAATTGTTTGATGCGTTTGGCATGATGGAGGAATGCAGCTTCTCCCTCTTTTAAGGAAATGGAATTGACAATACTTTTTCCTTGCACGCACATCAGTCCCTGTTCAATGACATTCCATTTAGAAGAGTCAATCATTACCGGAACACGGGCGATATCAGGTTCGGAGGCTATCAGATTTAGAAAGATTCTCATTTCTTTCTCTGCGTCCAGCAGGCCGTCATCCATATTGATGTCGATGATTTGCGCACCATCTTCTATCTGTTTGCGGGCAATCGATAAAGCCTCTTCATAATTCTTTTCTTTTATTAATCGGAGGAATTTACGTGAACCTGCCACATTGCATCTTTCTCCGATAATCGTAAACCGATGTCCTTCTGCCAAGGGTTGTGCATCGTCTAACTTCAGCATTTCCAATCCGGACAGGAATAATCCTTTGGGTTTGTGGACCGGCACATGCGGTTTGGCTCCTTTTATTAATTCGGGAAACTTAGCAATATGTTCAGGAGTGGTTCCGCAACACCCGCCCAGAATATTTACCAATCCTTCTTCGATGAACGGTCTTACATGTTCTGCCATTGTTTCCGGAGTCTCGTCATATCCTCCGAAACTGTTGGGAAGTCCCGCATTGGGATAAGCACTGATATAGTATGGCGCAATCCGTGCCAGTTCTTCCAAGTAGGGTTTCATGTCTTTAGCACCGAATGAACAATTCAACCCGATGCTTACTATATTGGTATGCATCACCGAAGCGACGAAAGCGGAAAGCGTTTGTCCGGATAAGGTGCGTCCACCTTGCCCGGCAAGTGTTAGGGATAACATTACCGGCAGATCTTTCCCTTGTTCGGAAAGGACACATTCTGCCGCTTCCAATCCGGCCTTCACATTCAACGTGTCAAAAGTGGTTTCGAAAAGGATGATATCTACGCCGCCTTCTACCAAGGCTTCGATTTGTTTTTTGTATGCATGATATAAATCCTGGTAAGTTACAGCCCGATAAGCAGGGTTATTTACATCCGGACTCATTGAGGCGGTCTTGTTGGTAGGTCCTACCGAACCTGCTACGAGAATCTTTCTTTCCGGATGTTCTTCCATATAACTATCCGCAACATTACGTGCCAGGCGTGCACCCGCCCAATTAATGGCGTGTACCTCGTCTGTCATACCGTAATCTTCCAGCGAGATTGCATTGGCGTTAAAGGTATTGGTGGTGAAGATGTCTGCACCTGCCTCTAAATATTGCCGGTGAATTGCGGCAATTACATCCGGACGGGTAATACAAAGCAAATCGTTGTTTCCTCTGAGCATTCCCGGAAAGTCTTTGTATTTATCACCTCGATAATCGGCTTCTGTCAAATTATATCGTTGAATCATCGTCCCCATACCGCCATCCAAAACCAGGATGCGTTCTTTCAAGAGCGTGATAAATGTTGTTTTATCCATATATTTGTTTTTTAGTTGACAAGGCTTCAGTTGACAAGCATACAAGGTGAATTTCTTGTCAACTTGTTTTCTATATTCAATGCTGAAACGCACGGGCCATTTCCCGTTTGTCATCACGGTCTTTTATCGAATCCCGTTTGTCATATTCTTTTTTACCGCGTGCTATGGCAATGATAACCTTTGCCAAGCCACGTTCATTGATGAATAATCGGGTTGGGACGATTGTGAATCCGCTAGCCTTAACCGCCGAAGCAATTTTGCGGAGCTCTTTCTTGGTGAGAAGTAATTTTCGGTCGCGGCGTGCATTATGGTTATTATACGTTCCATAAAAATATTCGGCGATATACATGTTTTTTACCCATAATTCGCCTTTTTCTACAATACAGAATGTATCTACCAGACTGGCTTTTCCTAATCGGATAGATTTGATTTCCGTCCCGGTCAATACAATACCTGCCGTAAACGTGTCGAGCAATTCATAATCAAATGTAGCCCGTTTATTCTTGATGGAAATATTTTTCTCAAATTTCTCTTTTTTCATATCTGCAGTATTTTAACGTAGTCCCGGCATCAATATAACCAGGATAAATTCAATCAGTTTCGGCGTTAAGATTATTAATAAGGTAGCTATCATCGAAAACTTCATTTGTTGTGCCTGGAGTACTTTCATGAAGGAAACAGAACCTTCCCAAACGATGTAGAATGTATACAGAATAAATATGTATAAGAAAAAGAAATCCGGTAACAGAAGCCAGACGATGTTCAGAGTAAACATCAGTGCCGACGAGAATCCTACAAATAACTGACATAACTTCAGGTTCTTCGGTTGTTTGAATATCCCTTGCCAGACCTCATTCAAGAAATAGGCTCCAAGATAAAAGCCTCCGAAAGAAGAGACTAATGTTACGATAGAGTTTTTCAGAGCCTGTTCGATATCAAATTCTTGTCGTGTACAAATACTTAGGAATGCGGCAATTGTAAGCAATCCGATAAAGGGATAAAGGTAATTACTCAGAAATTTCTCATACCCTTTGCCTGATTCCGTTTCCTCTTTTTCCATATCAACGACCAACTCTTTCCATGTCTTCGCGGGTTGCGAAATAAGGGCTATTACCAATTTGAATATCATCTTATACATAATATATCTTCTTTTTTCTTGTCTGCAAATATACAATAGGAAGTTCTGTTTACCAAGTATTCCAGTCTTTATCCAACTCAATCGTATAAATATCGGAAGTCCTCCAATAATAAGAAGAGGAATCTTCGCTTAAAAAATACTCCGGATAGACCAGTTGGAGGTTTAACGAATCTCCCGTGATAAGACCGCTTGCCTTAGCTTTCTCTACAAACTCTCCTATATGAAACGCTTGAGGAACAATTTCTGAAGAGGTAAATACCGTGTCGGTATAATCTGTACGCCAAGTGGTCGAGCGAAGATAAAGTTGAAAACAACGCCGTCCGGTCATCTCGTCGGTAACAATCGGGAGATTCGGGTCATAAGACATCCAAAAGGAATCTCTTTGCGAGCGATAATATTTTCTGTATTCGGGAAATAGGAACAAATGCCCGTCAGCATACAGACTCGCGTCTATCTCGAAGTCGAGAAAGGATTCATTCCGGTGTGCCGCGGCGGTATCTATATTGTTCTTCAAAGGCCAGTCCGGAACCTGTTGGTAGTTTACGATGTTCACTTGATAGATTCCTTCTTCCGCACGTTCTTGAGCGGAATGGTTGATTTGGAAATCGACCAAGCAACAATCATCTTCCGCTACGTCCTGGTTTTGGAAATCGTCTGAAGTAATCTGATTGCCACTGCGCAACTGGATTACCTTCTCCGGAATCAAATGAACGACTCCGACCTGCGAACCGTAAGTCTCCCATTCACCGCTCTCGCCCATACAAGACGAAAAGCAGCACACAATCGCCAAAAGACAAAATGCTTGTTCTTTCATATTTATCATTCTTCTCCGCAAAAATAATAAAAAACAGGAGCCGGTACAAATTCCGACCCCTGTACAACCTATTTATCTGTGGAAAATCAATCTTCTGTTGCCATGACGTAATACATTACTGTTGTCGAGGCCCATATCGGTTTATTGGTAGTTTGGTCGATTCCCCGAACATAATTAAAATCAAGATATAGGACGGTCTTATTGGCATCGGCTTCCTTTTTATTGATCATTTCGAAAGCACTTTGCACATAATAAGCATTATTTACATCCTGATTGCCGGCTCCGGTGTCTTCTCCTTCAGCTGTTGCACGGATAAAGAACTGATAATGGTTTTCTCCGTTCTTTACCACCGGTTCCAATTCGCGTGGATAACTCAGATGCCAATCCACTACTTGCCGACTACCTATTTTGGCATTTGAAGGGATAAACAAATAGCCACGTGCATATCCGGAATATCCGTTACCCGTGAAAGCATTGTTCAAGACTATTTCATTCTCCATCAACGATGCCGTATCGGATGCCGCGATGATAGGAGCGCTTCTCCACTTGTCAATGACAACCGGCTCTGATGTCAGCGAAGCTGTCATATATCCTTTCGTAGATGCGTCAACGTTAGCCGGATCATTATAATCAATCATGATGCCCATTCCCAAGCAATCGCCATCGTTGTAAGTCTGCAATTTCGGAACATAAATATAGCCCGAACCGGTATCAATCATAGGCAAATAACCTGCCGAAGGATTTAAAAAATACACGCCGCAAATTGCTCCTGAAGTTTGATTCGTTCCTTCACCCAAACAAGAGGTGAATAATGTTACGGCAGATAATGCCATTGCTACAAAAAATCCAAGTTTCTTCATCTTTTTTTATTTTATCTATTTAATTCTATTGTTTATTCTTTTACACTTGGTTGACAAGGCTATTAAGTCTTGTTCTCTTGTTAACTTGACTCCTTTTAAAGTCCAAACCGGAAACCTACCTGCAATCCGAAACGGAAAGGCTTTTCGGTGTAATAGGTTTCTATATCGCTTCCGTTATCGAAATAATAATCCGCACCGACCTCTGCATATGCGCTGAGGAAACGGACCAGCGGGTAACTTACGCCAACTCTTCCGTTGATTGAGAAATAGGGTTCCTTGACACGTTGCTTTTCCGAATAGGAACCGATTACTTCCTCCTGAGAATAGAGTTTCGTCCGAAGTTTTCCGGCGACATTCAGCTCAGCCTTCCCTCCGGCTGAGGCATAGAACTGGAAACGTTTCCATTCCGCTATCTTATAGGATACTGATACCGGAATCCCTAAGAAATGCAACCGTTGTTTGCATTCGCCCCAATAGTCGGTGTTAGTCTTCCAGTCGGATGACAGCAAAGCGTATGACAATCCCAGCTGTAACGACCAGCGGTCGGTAAATTGCCTGCTTGCCGATACACCTATAGAGAAAGGCATTTTATGATGGATTTCCGTTTCCGGAGCTTGAAACATGTTCACCGCATTCATCAGTGCTAATGTCTCATTGGGCATAAGCGAAGAACTGCGCAAAGCATACGAGCCTATTGAATTGCTGTTTCCCGCCGAGATGCTTCCGGCCCCCATTCCGAAGCTCCATTTCCGTTTGGGCTTTTTGGCTTCCGGTAGTTCTTTATTTTGAGACGATTGCTCTGTTCTTAGAGTACGGCTCTGCCGATTGGGCTGGGCGTTCAAGGCTGTTGTTCTTGGATAATCGGTTTCTTTCAAGGGTTCTTCCGGTTCAGAAGCCATTTCTGCTTCCTGCAATTCCGGTTTCTCCTCTTCGGTTAGGGTCCACCAATCCGCTTTTACTGCCTGAAATTTAGGTGTTGCCTGGGCCAGAACCTTCTGACCTGATTCCGGATTCGTTTCCGATATAGCCGGTATCGGTTGAGTGATTAGCCTTGTCTGTTCGGCCAGTTGCTCTGTTTTTATCTCATCCTTATTAAAGTAGATACCGGAAATAGCCACCAATAGAGCTGCTACGGCTGCCACTGCGCCATAATACCAGGTCCGGCGGGGCATAGAAACAGAAGGACGGGGCAAGCGTTTCTCTATCGCTTCCCAATCTTCCGGGAATGTATCCGCCTCATAGTCATACAACTTGGAACGGAACAAATCATCCAACTCGTCTCTATCTTTCTTCATGCTCTTATTCGTACAATTCCTTTATCTTCTTTTGTAATAATTGTTTCGCCCGCGTATATTGCGAACGGGAGGTGCTCTCGGTGATACCCAATGCTTCGCTGATTTCCTTATGCGAGTAGCCTTCTATCGCAAACATATTGAACACCGTGCGGAATCCCGCGGGTAAATCATGTACCAGTTGCATCAGTTCGGCCGCCGACAGGTCGGAAATGGCGTTGCTGTTCGGTTGAACCAACTCTGCTGTATTATCCAAATCGGTCGATTCCCGCAATACATCGTTGCGCCTTAGGTATTCCAACGCGCAATTTACGAATATTTTCCGGAGCCAACCCTCGAATGCGCCAGAACCCGTGTAAGTGTCGATACTGGTAAACACCTTGATGAACCCATCCTGCATCAGGTCGCGAGCCGTTTCTGGGTCGTTGACATAACGCAGGCATACCGCCAACATCTTGCGGGAATATTTCTCATACAATTCCCGTTGGGCTAACCTGTTTCTGCTCTTGCAACCTGTTATCAGTTGTTGTTCGTTCATCCTCTCGCTAATTCACACGCGAGTTCCGCCTTCCCTCGAAACTCAACACTTTATATGATGTTATTTCTAATCCAAATGCTGCATCCTTTCTTAAAAAAGATTGCATTTCCTTTTTCCGGCGCAAATATAAGTCCATTTTTTCTGACTTTATTCGAATAGCTTGTCTAAGAATCTGTTTTAAATTTTCTATTTATTTTTTAGCCTATTTTGAGTTTCGTCCCGATCTTTTCCTTATGTGCACCATAATCTGCCGTGTAAATGTTGTGCAAATAGGAAAATAAAAATCCGCAAATAGCTAATTAATAGATATTTGCGGATGAATTATGTGATTCGGGTGGGATTCAAACCCACGACCTTCAGAACCGGAATCTGACGCTCTATTCAGCTAAGCTACCCAGCCAAAGACAGCGCAAAAGTATATATAATCTTGCAGGAAAACAAATGAACGGACAAAAAAAGATTACTTTTGATATTTTGCAAGCATCCTAACGATAATCACTTCCATTTTGCAAATAAAAAAAGGCACATAATTGCTATTTTGCCATTAATTAGTATCTTTGCCACACATTATTCACAAACATAAAGCACAACAAGTATATGAGTTACTTAATTAAACCAGCAGGATATAAGGCTTTATTGAACTTATCGCAGACCGAGATGGGTATCAAAAAGATCAAAGACTTTTTCCAGCAAAACCTGTCTTCCGAATTACGGTTGCGGCGCGTCACTGCTCCGTTGTTCGTTTTAAAAGGGATGGGTATCAATGACGACCTGAACGGAACGGAACGTGCGGTCACGTTTCCGATCAAGGATTTGGACGATGCCAAAGCTGAAATCGTCCATTCGCTTGCCAAATGGAAACGACTTACTCTTGCTGATTATCAAATCGAAAAAGGCTACGGTATCTATACCGACATGAACGCTATCCGCTCTGACGAAGAGTTGGGAAACCTACATTCTTTATATGTCGACCAATGGGACTGGGAACGCGTCATGGGAGCCGAAGAACGGAATGTAGATTTTCTGAAAGAAATCGTACGTCGCATCTACGCAGCCATGGTACGTACCGAATATCTGGTCTATGAGATGTTTCCCGAAATCCGTCCTACATTGCCCCAGCAAATCCATTTCATACACTCCGAAGATTTATTGCAAAAATATCCGACCTTCACGCCGAAAGAACGGGAAGATGCGATTACGAAAGAATACGGAGCCGTTTTCATTATCGGTATCGGTTGTAAGTTAAGCAACGGAGAGAAACATGACGGACGCGCTCCGGACTATGACGACTGGTCGACAATTGCAGAAAACGGACAAGTCGGATTAAACGGCGACCTGCTCGTCTGGGACGAAGTACTGAACCGTTCGCTCGAACTGTCCTCCATGGGTATTCGTGTGGATAAGGAAGCCTTGCTCCGCCAGTTGGAGATTTGCAACGCGGAAGAAAAAAAAGAACTATATTTCCACAAACGCTTGCTAAACAACGAACTGCCTCTAAGTATCGGGGGAGGTATCGGACAAAGTCGCTTGTGTATGTTTTACCTCCGCAAAGCCCATATCGGTGAAATTCAAGCAAGTATATGGCCGGAAGAAATGCGTCGTGAAGCCCGTGCTGCCGGTATGTACTTGATCTAATTGATATTTAAAAATTGAAAATTGAAAATTAAGGATGGATTATTGATAATTATTTCTGATATTCGCGTAATAAAGAGAATTTCCAATTTCTAATTTTCAATTTTCAATTACCGTTATGGACGTCAAGATAGAACAGAGCTGGAAAGAACGATTAAGTTCTGAGTTTGAAAAGGATTATTTCAGCCAGTTGATCACCTTTGTTAAAGAAGAATACCGCCAAAGAACCATCTATCCTCCTGGTCCCTGTATCTTCAGTGCGTTTGAACACTGTCCGTTCGACAAAGTCAAAGTAGTCATTCTCGGACAAGACCCCTATCATGAACCCGGACAGGCACACGGACTTTATTTCTCCGTCCAAGACGGGACACCCTTTCCCCCGTCGCTCGTCTACATCTTCAAAGAAATCGAAAGCGATTTAGGCAAACCCATGCCGCAAACCGGCAATCTGCTCCGTTGGGCGGACCAGGGCGTCCTGCTTCTCAATGCAACCCTGACGGTTCGTGCACACCAAGCCGGCTCACACCAGAATAAAGGTTGGGAAGAATTCACGGATGCCGTAATCCACCGCCTGACAGAAGAGCGAAGCCATATCGTTTACATCCTGTGGGGGTCGTATGCACAACGGAAAGGCGCTTTC
>URGO01000024.1 GCA_900547435.1 uncultured Parabacteroides sp. | reverse complement strand
TAATTGGGGAAAATATTTTGTTAGTGCCGCCTTTTTCTCGTAATCGGCCACTTTTATTTTCTCTGCCGAGACCTGCAATTCCTTGTTGTTTTGGACGGCCAAGTCCCTACATTCTTGTAGGCTTAAGGTTTGTTGCGCGGACAGACCTTGTCCGGCGAACAAATAAACCAAACAGCTTAAAACGATTTTCTTCATTGTTCTCTTATGATTTTATTTTGATAACAACCGAACAAAGGTAGTTGTTTTCCAAAAGAGCAGAAAAATATCCAGATTAATCTCCGAATATTTTCGGAGATTAAGGTTTTTCCAGCTTGAACTTTAATATGGATATGGATGATGGCGGAAATTTGTATACCTTCGGCATTCCTAATGTAAATGAAACGACTCGTTTGACCGGGCGGATTCGCTCCGGATGTTCGAATGTGTTTTGGGCATTCCATTCGCCGGATAGCTCGATTACCTCCATCTGGTTTTCTACCGCCAGGCTTTGGATGTCTATTTCCGTTTTCTCTTCATGTTGTGTGGTGTTTATTACCTTTATATATAGGTATCCGTTATCCATAGTTGCGACCGAGGCCAAAGAAGGGTAGGGGCGCATCACCGCTTCTTGGATTAAATTATTGTTGACAAAGCAACGGATTGTATCCCGATAGCAGGAGACCCGAATGTCATACCAGGTGTTATTGGTAAAAGGAAAATTGACCGTTGTGGCCAGCGAGTCCGTCACGTTCCCGCATTGGTGATAGAGTTGTGCTTTCCCATCGCCTAAAGAGAAACATACATAATCTTGTCGCTCTTTCGGGAACCCCTTATCCCGCATACGGAATTGGACCGGTTCACTCCCTTTGGTGCGCCGTATGCGTGTACTGAAGGTATAATCGGAAGCAGAGGTGTCGCCCAGCAATACATAATTCCATCGGTTCGGTACGGGATGCAGGACACCCGGTTGGATATTCCAGTTCCCGCTCAAGACCCTTCCATTCTCTACGGCTTTCCCGTCTATGGAGACATCCGTCATTTCATAGCAATTATCAAACATATATACTGATATTCCTCCGAAAGTTACGGTTGGGCGCAGATAGGTGTCTACATCTGTAGGGAGGACTTCATTACCCCTATGCTCATTGAATAGCCGCATCATGTAATAAGAGGGAGAAGGTACCACCTGATGGTTATTGAAAAGCAACATAGGCCAGCGTCCGTTGAGGTAATCCGCATTTCCCAACATGGGCGAATAGGCCAAACGGCTCATCATGTTCGGATGTTGCTCGATTCCGACCAGAAAGCAGGCTTCACTGATGGCGGCTCCCATGGTCCGGGCCTCCGGATATTGCATGTTCCCGAACTCGCCAATGAATGTGTTTTCCCATTCGTGCCGGCTCCGGATGGTCTCGTAACGCGAAGCGTTGCTCAGGAAAAATGAGTTTTTCCCGTTGAAATGTACATCTTTCCATTCCGAATGGGGCTGGCGTCCGACCAGCGCATTGCTGATAACCATGATGTCCGGCCACTTTTCTTTGATGGCTTTCCGGAACAGATTGAAGCGTTTGGTATATTCATGTCCGTAGTTCTCGCTCCCGATCTCAATATATTTCAGATGGAAGGGTTGAGGATGACCGTTCTTGGCTCGCATCGCTCCCAAGGTCGAGTCGGTCGGATAATTGGCATAGCCTATGGCGTCCAAGGCATTCTTTACCAACTTATCCATTTCGGTAATTGATTCGTAACGCGGACGTCGGCTCATGTTCGTGATTCCGCTATTGATGACATAAACCGGCTCGGCATCTAAATCTTCGCACAATTGCAGGTATTCATGGAATCCCATCCCGTTGGTTGTCCCATATCCCCAGACACTCCAGAAACTTTTCCGTTCGGTAATGCTCCCGATGGTCTCATTCCATACGGGATAAGTCCCTGCGGTATAGCCTTCTACAAAAGCACCTCCGGGAAACCGGACAAACCGGGGGCGGAGCTTGGCTATTTTTTCCATCAGGTCCTGACGTTGCCCGTTGGCCCTTCCTTTCCAAGTCTCCGGAAAAAGCGAAACGACATCTATCCAGAACATCTGGCTGCTATCTGATGAGAATACCAGCGTTGCCTTTTGGTTGCTCTCGTTAGCCGTAAATGTATGGCGGATATGTGTCCATTCGTTTCGGGTCTTGACGGTACATACATCGCTCAGTTTCCGGCTTCGGGTGGAATCCTCTAACGCTATGGTCAATGTTTTGGGTAAAATGGATGCACCTTTGATGTAAAAGGACAGGTGATAGTTCTCACCTTTGCGGACAGACATGCCTTTATACCCTTCGGCCACCAGCCCGCCTCTTCCGGATTCGGGAGAAGCAGAGACGGAAACCAGCAAAGAACGGCGGTTTTTCTCGTTCAACAACTCTTTCGTGTCTAAATAAAGCCAGGTGGATGGGGATAATGCTTTCCAGCCGGGCAAGGAGTCCGGACGCATGAAGGGCATGTCATATCCATTAGGAGTTGTGATGGTTCTTTGCCGGGCATTATAGGGACAATTCAAAGGGGCAATGCCATCTTCGAAGCTTCGGTTCTGAATCATCTCCGCATACAAGCCTCCATCAATGGCATGATTGATTTCCTCTAAGGTGATACCATATAAGTCCGGGTTTACCGCTTGTCGGGTCCCTTCTCCATCTACGCGGATGACGGAGGTTATTGATGTCTCTTGTTGGCAAGATAATGCCAGACAAGCGGTCCATATAAGCAGCAGGTATTTTATATATCTTCTCATTTATTGTTTTCTATCACTGAAATCGGATGCAAACTTAGGTAAAATCAGTGGAAAAACCTCTGCAAATGCATAGATTAATGCAATAGAAATTCAAAACTAAAGGATAAAAGAATCGTCTAACAGCTGTGTACTTTTCGTCTAACAGTTGTTAGACGCAACAGACACGGCTGTTAGACGCAAGTTGCACAGCTGTTAGACGAAAAGTATGTCCGTCCCGTTCGTTAAAAAAATAGTTGCAAAAAGATAATTTCAAGAATTATTAGTAGTTTTGTGCCAATTTTTTTACAATAAATATTTTAACTAATAAATATGATAACATTTGTGTTAAGCCTGTTTGCTCTTGTAATAGGCTATTTTATTTATGGTCGTATTGTGGAACGGATATTCGGTCCTGATGATCGGCCTACTCCAGCCATCAGTATGGCCGATGGAGTTGATTATGTAGTACTTCCCGGATGGAAAGTTTTCATGATTCAATTTTTAAATATCGCCGGGACGGGCCCCATTTTTGGTGCTATCATGGGAGCAAAATTTGGTCCGTCGGCTTACTTATGGATTGTCTTGGGATGTATTTTCGCTGGAGCTGTTCACGATTATTTAAGTGGAATGCTTTCTATGCGTCATGGGGGAGCCGGTCTTCCGGAACTTGTAGGCGCCTATTTAGGCAGGCGTACCCAAAAGGTAATGTTGGTATTCTCGGTCTTTTTGCTACTTATGGTAGGAGCCGTGTTTGTTTACAGTCCTGCGATTATCCTCGGTAAACTTTGTAGCGATTCGCTTACTTGGGTTTATATCTGGTGCGTTATCATTTTTGCATACTATTTCCTTGCAACGATGTTACCTATTGATAAGATAATCGGGCGTATCTACCCGTTATTTGCCGTTGCGATGTTGTTTATGGCTATAGCGTTAATGATTGTATTGTTTATGAAATGGCCCTCTTTGCCCGAATTGAGTGACGGATTGAAAAATATGAATCCTTCGGCCGGTCCTATTTTCCCCTGCTTGTTTATTACCATCGCATGTGGAGCCATCAGTGGTTTTCATGCAACACAAAGTCCGCTTATGGCACGTTGTATTAAAAGCGAACATCAAAGTCGCCCATTATTCTATGGTGCCATGATTACCGAAGGTATTGTTGCCCTGATATGGGCTACTGTATCTATGTACTTCTTTTATGGAAATGGAGCGCAAGAATTAGGTGTAGCTCCCAATTTGCAGGCCCCAGAGGTGGTAACGACCGTATCACAAGGATGGTTAGGATTGTTTGGTGGAGCCTTGGCTATTTTAGGAGTGGTAGCTGCTCCAATTACCAGTGGCGATACCGCATTACGGAGTGCCCGACTTATTATTGCTGAATTTATACATGTAGAGCAGCACAGCATCCGCAAACGTATTTATATCTGCATTCCGGTATTTGCCGTTACGTTAGGCTTGCTCTGGTATAATATTGCAGACGAAAACGGGTTTAATATAATATGGAATTATTTCGGATGGGCAAACCAAACTCTTGCCGTATTTACGTTGTGGACGGTAACGGTTTATTTAGTCCGTAAGAACCGAAATTACTGGATTACGTTGCTTCCAGCCCTATTTATGACGGCTGTATGTACCGCATTCCTTCTTACTTCGGACAATTCATTCGGATTGCCGGCTATGGTGGGCAACATAGCGGCTATTGTGGTTTTTGTAATTTCAGGATTACTTTTTGCAATGTGGAGAGTAAAAACATCCCGACTGGCTCAAAAAGAAAAGTAAAAACTGTATTGATTATAACTTCTAAGCATCTTGGATATGGCGGTATTCCACCGGCGTCATGCCCGTATGCTTCTTGAAGTAGCGGGAGAAGAACGACTGGTCGGGGAATTGGAGTTCGAAGGTGATTTCCTGCATCGTTTTATGGGTCGTGCGGAGCAGCATCTTGATTTCCTGGATGCAACGGGCGTCAATGAGTTCTTTGGGCGTATGTCCCGTCAGGTTCTGGATGATGGAGGAGAGATAGCGCGTCGTGATGCAGAGCTGGTCGGCATAGAATTGCACTTCGCGATGGGTACTGCTATGCTGGAAGATAAGGGCGACGAACTTCTCCAAGAGTTCTTCCTGCCGGGTCGTATTGGTGGCATTGCGGTGGAGGAATTGTGCCTTTGTCTTGTCATAAATATCCATCAGGAAGTTTTGCAGGCAATTCTTGAATATTTGTACCCGGAAAGTATGCTCTCTTTCCATATATATATTGTAGATGAATTCCATCATCCGGCGGTTTCCTTCTACCCGCTCTTGAGGCAAATTTAGAGAAAGGGGATACTGTTTCAAGAAGGCAAAGAAAGATGGGTCGAAGTAGGTCGTTATCTCTAAGAGGATGTCGCGGACGAAAGTAATGTAGGAGACCGTAAAGTCCGGACTTGCTTTCAGGCACTGGAAGTGTAGGTCGGCTGCCAAACCTATATGATGGTCCGGGTGGAGGTTGTACGTGCGGAAATCCAACTCCACTTGCGCGCTTCCTTTATGGATGAAAAGGAGCGTGAAGTTCTCCAGCTTCTGCAAGGCAAAGGAGGGAGAGGACACGGGTATGTCGATACCTACGGCGAACGGTTCGCTTTCGGGTAATTGTAGTATACTCAATTCTTTGTTGTTCATTTTTGTTTCTTCATTCTTTTGTTAAAGACAAAGATAAGCACTTGTTCCGATATTGACAAATACCCTTTACGAAAAATCAATCAACTATAGCCTGATTTCCTCTACTTTTGCCCCGTGTTTAATTAATACAGATCAGATATGATAACAACAGACAAATGTAAGAATTGGCTGCAGCTGATAGGGATTGTCGGCTGCGCGGTGTGGTTGACTTCCTGTAAGCAGTCTGCTGATACACAGACTCCTGTAGGAAATTATGAAACCATGAAGGTCTCGACGACCGATAAAGCATTGACAACGACCTACTCCGCTACGATACGCGGACGGCAAGACATTGACATCTATCCGCAAGTTTCCGGAACCATTCAGGAGCTTTGCGTGGCAGAAGGGGAAAAAGTACATAAAGGACAAACTTTGTTCATTATAGACCAAGTACCTTACATCGCGGCATTGAACACCGCCGAAGCCAACGTCCAATCCGCTCGGGCAGCACTCGCTACGGCTGAATTAACTTACAACAGCAATAAGGAACTTTTTGCGCAGAAAGTTGTTTCCGACTTTACCCTGAAAACGGCCGAAAACAATTTCCTAACTGCCCAAGCCGGGTTGGCTCAAGCTGAAGCGCAAGAGGTAAACGCACGGAATAATCTATCTTATACCGTGGTGAAGAGCCCGAGCGAGGGCGTGGTGGGCACACTCCCTTACCGTGTTGGGGCGTTGGTGAGCGCTAACATTCCGCAACCCTTAACTACGGTGTCCGATAATTCCACGATGTACGTTTATTTCTCGATGACCGAGAATCAGCTCCTTTCCCTTGTACGCCAATACGGAACCTTGGACAGTGCCCTGGTGCAGATGCCTGACCTCCAGCTGCAGCTCAACGACCAATCGCTCTACGAAGAGAAAGGGCGTATCGAGAGTATCAGCGGTGTTATTGACCGACAGACGGGGACAGTGAGTGTCCGTGCTGTTTTTCCAAACGGTTCGCGCCTGCTACACAGTGGTGCATCGGGTAGCGTACTTATCCCCAGCACTTACGAGGATTGCATCGTTATCCCGCAAGAAGCGACCGTGAAGCATCAGGACAAAGTGTTGGTGTATAAAATAGTGGATGGTAAAGCCGTCTCTACGCTGATTACTGTAGCCGATGTGGACGATGGCCGTACGTATATCGTGACCGGCGGGTTAACCGTGGGTGATGAAATCGTAGCCAAAGGCGCTGGTTTGGTGCGTGAAGGAATGCAGGTGAAATGAAGATTTAAGAATGAAGAATTGGACTTGAAAGTATGAAATCAAATATATTCATTAAGCGACCGATGGCAGCCTTTGCCATCTCCATATTGATTCTGATTATCGGAGTCATCTCGCTCGTCAGCCTGCCTGTCGAGCAATATCCCGACATTGCTCCGCCTACGGTAATGGTAACTGCCACTTATACAGGTGCCGATGCCGATGCGGTGATGAACAGTGTCATCATGCCGCTGGAAGAGAGCATCAATGGTGTGGAGAACATGATGTACATCAGTTCTACGGCGACCAATACCGGTTCGGCGACCATTACCATTTATTTTACCCAGGGCACCGACCCGGATATGGCGGCAGTGAACGTGCAGAACCGCGTTTCAATGGCAGAAGGATTGTTGCCCGCCGAAGTGACGCAAATCGGTGTAACGACGCTGAAGCGTCAGACCAGTATCCTGCAAGTGGGGTCACTGACCAGCCCGGACGGGACGTATGACGAAAACTTTATCGCCAACTACCTCGACATCAATGTCGTCCCCGAAATCAAGCGTATTCAGGGCGTGGGCGATGTAGTGGAATTGGGCGACTCATACAGTATGCGTATTTGGCTCAATCCTGAACGCATGGCGCAATACGGTTTGCAACCTTCGGACATCACGGCGGTGCTGGCCGAGCAGAACTTGGAAGCTCCGACAGGTTCGTTAGGAGAAAGCTCTCCCAACGTCTATCAATACACCATGAAATACCATGGCCGTTTGAAAGACATGACGGAGTTCAGCAACATCGTGGTACGGGCGAATTCAGATGGTTCGGTGTTACGTCTGAAAGACATTGCCGAGGTGGAATTGGGGCGTGAGTCATACGGTTATCACGGCGAGGTGGACGGAAATCCGGGTGTGACGTTTATGGTCTTCCAAGTGGCGGGCAGTAACGCGACGGCAGTCAACGAGGCTGTTGATGCCAAACTGGACGAACTGAGCCAGAACTTGCCGAAAGGCTTGCAGTTCCAGCAACTGATGAGCACCAACGACTTCCTCTTCGCCTCCATCCACAACGTGGTGGAGACGCTGGTCATCGCCATCATCCTGGTCATCATCGTGGTGTACCTCTTCCTGCACGACTTGAAGAGTACGATTATCCCGTCCATCTCCATCATCGTGTCGCTGATAGGTACTTTCGCCTGCCTCGTGGCTGCCGACTTCCGCCTGAACATCCTGACGTTGTTCGCCTTGGTATTGGCCATTGGCATTGTGGTGGACGATGCGATTATTGTTGTGGAGGCCGTGCAGGCCAAGTATGACATCGGCTACAAGTCGCGTTACGAAGCCGCCCGCGACGGTATGGCCGATGTGTCCATGGCCGTCATCACCTGCTCCATCGTCTTCATGGCGGTGTTCATTCCCGTCTGCTTCATGGGCGGAACATCGGGCGTGTTCTATACGCAGTTCGGCATCACCATGGCGACTGCCGTAGGTATCTCGCTTATCTCTGCCATGACGCTTTGTCCGGCCCTGTGCGCCATCCTGATGAAACCGTCGGACGGCACAAAGAGTGAGAAGAGTTTCAACGGACGGCTCCGTGCTGCCTACAACGCTTCGTACAACGCCCTCTTAGGCAAATATAAGAAGGGATTGATGTACGTGTTCCACCATCGCTTGATGGTTTGGGGTGCTTTGGCCGTGGCCATTGTCCTGCTCGTCGTATTGATGCGCACTACCAAGACCGGCCTGGTGCCGCAGGAAGACATGGGCGCCATCATGGTGAACGGCAACACTTCGCCGGGCAACACTTTGATGGAAACGCAGAAGGTAATGGATCAGGTGAACGAAATCATCAAGAACACGCCGGAGGTGGCTCACTATAGTAGCATTGCCGGTTACGGAATGTTGGCCGGGCAAGGCACGTCTTACGGCACCCTCGTCATCAAACTGAAGGATTGGAGCGAGCGCAAGGGGGACGAACATTCCTCGACAGCCGTCATGCACCGCCTCAACGCCCAGTTCGCCCAAATCACCGAGGCCAGCATCTTCTGCTTCGAGCCTCCTATGATTACGGGCTATGGTATGGGTAACTCCATTGAACTGAACATGCAGGACAAGACGGGTGGCGATATGCCCACGTTTTATCAGTACGTCATGCAGTTCATCGGTGCGTTGAACGAGCGACCCGAAGTGGCCATGGCCTATACGCCCTACGCCATGAACTTCCCGCAGATAGCCGTCGAGGTGGATGCCGCCAAGTGCAAGCGGGCCGGCCTGGCTGCCACGGATGTGCTGAGTGCCTTAGGAACGTATTGCGGCGGTTCGTATGTCTCTAACTACAACCAGTTCGGCAAGGTGTATCGCGTGATGCTGCAAGCCTCGCCCGAATTTCGCCTGGACGAGCATTCGCTGGACAACATGTTTGTGCGCAACGGTACGGAAATGGCTCCCTTCAGCCAGTTCGTCACGCTGAAAGCCATCCTCGGCCCGGAAATCGCCAACCGCTTCAACCTGTACAGTTCCATCACGGTGAACGTCAATCCGGCAGAAGGTTACTCTTCCGGACAGGTACAACAGGCCATCCGGGAAGTGGCCGGACAAATCCTGCCCACGGGCTATGGCTATGAATATGGTGGTATGGCACGTGAGGAAGCTGCCAGCGGCGGAGCGCAAACAGCTTTTGTCTATGCTATTTGTATTGTACTTATCTACCTTATCATGGTCTGCCTGTACGAGAGCTTCCTCATCCCGTTGGCCGTCATCTTGTCTGTGCCGTTCGGTCTGTTAGGATCGTTCCTTTTCGCCAAGATGTTCGGACTGGAGAATAACATTTACCTCCAGACGGGTATGATTATGTTGATTGGTTTGTTGGCAAAGACCGCTATTTTGATTACCGAATATGCCGTTGAGCGTCGCCGCCGGGGCATGGGCATCGTGGTTTCCGCCTATACGGCAGCCCAAGCCCGTCTGCGCCCCATCCTGATGACCGTGCTCTGTATGGTGTTCGGTATGCTTCCGCTGATGTTCTCCAGCGGTGCGGGCGCTAACGGTAACGGTTCGTTGGCCACGGGCGTCATCGGCGGATTGCTGGTGGGCAGCTTCGCTTTGCTGTTCGTCACGCCGGTATTCTACATCGTCTTCGAATACCTGCAGGAGAAACTGCGCAAGCCGATGGAGATAGAGGCAGGTCCACAGGTCTTGCTGGAGGAGAAGCGCAACGAGGAGGAAAGAAAAGCCTTGAATAAAGAAAACAACTAAAGCATATACATAATGAAACAATATATCATCCTATTAACCGCCGCCACTGCCCTCTTGAGCAGTTGCGGCATCTATAACCGCTATACGCCTGTAGAGACAGTACCTGACAATCTCTATGGCGACTTGATAGAGCAGACGACCGATACCGCCAATTTCGGTAATGCGGATTGGCGTACCGTCTTTATTGACCCTTATTTGCAGTCGTTCATTCAACAAGGGTTGGAGAACAATACCGATTACCAGTCTGCTCAACTTCGGGTGAAGGAAGCGGAAGCCACACTACTGTCTGCCAAATTGGCTTTCCTTCCTTCCTTCGCCCTTTCACCGCAAGGAGGCGTGAGTAGCTTCGATGGGGCTAAGGCGACGTGGACCTACTCCGTACCGGTTACTGCCAGTTGGGAGCTCGACATCTTCGGGCGGATGCGCAATGCGAAGAAACAGGCACAAGCGCTCTATGCTCAAAGCGAGGATTATAAGCAAGCCGTGCGCACGCAACTTATTGCCGGCATAGCCAATACCTATTATACCTTATTAATGTTGGACGAGCAACTCTCCTTATCAGAGCAGACGGCGGAGGCGTGGAAAGAGACCGTAGCTTCCGCCCGCGCCCTGATGAATGCCGGGCAATATGACGAGGCGGGCGTTGCGCAGATGGAGGCCACGTACTATAGTGTGCAGACTTCCATCTTCGACTTGAAGGAGCAAATCAACCAAACGGAGAATAGCTTGGCGCTACTCTTGGCCGAGACGCCTCGCCAATACGAGCGGGGTAAACTCTCGGAGCAGGCGATGCCGGAGAGTTTTTCAGTGGGTATTCCGCTTCAGCTCTTGGCAAACCGTCCGGATGTCCGGTCGGCAGAACATGCGCTGGAGGCCGCCTTCTATGCTACGAACCAAGCCCGCTCGAACTTCTATCCGAATATCACGTTGAGTGGAAGCGCAGGCTGGACGAACGATGCCGGCACGATGATTGTCAATCCCGGTAAGTTCCTCGCTTCGGCCATTGGCTCGCTGACCCAGCCTCTCTTCAATCGCGGGCAGAATATAGCTAATTTGAAGATTGCCAAAGCGAAACAGGAAGAGGCGGAACTGAGTTTCCAACAGACCCTGCTCAATGCGGGTTCGGAGGTGAACGATGCTCTCACGGCTTGGCAAACCAGCCGGGATAAGGCGAATCTTTATGCGAAACAGGTAGAAGCCTTGCACCGGGCCGAGCGAAGCACGGTGCTGAAGATGGATTACGGAAATAGTACCTATTTGGAAGTACTGACCGCCCGCCAGACGTTGCTCGGTGCAGAACTGGAGCAAGTGGCCAATCGTTTTGCCGAGTTGCAAAGCCGGGTCAATCTTTACCAAGCATTGGGTGGCGGACGCGAATAAAAGTTTATTAGGAGAGGGGCATATCAATTGGATAGTTTGTTATTATCATATTCTCTACTCTTCATATTTGATTTATATTCAATTTCCTGCCCTTGCCCCTCTCCTTTTTATCGCGTTTGAATAGATTCTAACTATTTAATTCTTCTAATTCCAAAGTCTGTTCAGTCCATTGATCCATAACCTCTGAAAGTTCTTTCTTCAGATTGGCATATTGCGTATATAAAGAGGTATCGGAAGCACCTTCTGGCGTAGCCAGTTTTTGTTCTATTTCTTTGATCGCATTTTCGATCTGTTCTATTTTCTTTTCCGACTCGGCGATAGTCCGTTCTAATTTTTTTATCAATTTGTTTTGCTCTTTGCGGGCCTCGTAAGAGAGTTTGTTCTGAGTTGGAGTTTCTTCGTTAATCGGATTCTTAGGCTCTTTTGTACCCCGTTCCAATTCTTGGAGACTTAGTAGTTTCTTTTTCTCTAAGAAATCGTATATACCTCCTAAATGCTCTGTCACGCGTTTGTTGCCAAATTCGTACACTTTTTCCACCAATCCGTCCAAGAAATCCCGGTCATGGGAAACCACAATTACAGTCCCGTCAAATTCTTTCAAGGCATTTTTCAGCACATCTTTTGAGCGCATATCCAAGTGGTTGGTTGGCTCGTCCAAGATAAGCAGGTTAACGGGTTCTAAAAGCAACCGGATCATAGCCAACCGGCTACGCTCACCTCCGGAAAGGACCTTGACCTTTTTTTCGGAAGCCTCGCCTCCGAACATGAACGCGCCTAAAATATCCCGTATCTTAGTTCGGATATCCCCTTGGGCTACATAGTCGATAGTGTCGAATACCGTAAGGTTATCGTCTAATAGTTGTGCCTGGTTTTGGGCGAAATATCCTATTTTTACCCCATAGCCTAATTTCAATGTACCTTCATAAGGAATTTCATTCATAATACATTTCACCAAAGTAGACTTTCCTTCGCCATTTTTTCCCACGAATGCAACCTTTTCGCCTCTTTGTATGGTTAAGTTGACATGCTCGAATATCAAATGCTTCCCATAACTTTTTGATACCTCTTCGGCTATCACCGGATAAGAACCGGAATGGGGAGCCGGGGGGAATTTCAGGTTCAACATGGATGTGTCTACTTCGTCCACTTCGATGCGTTCAATCTTTTCTAATTGCTTGATACGGGATTGAACTTGGGTGGATTTAGTCGCTTTGTATCGAAACCGTTCAATGAAAGCCTCTGTGTCGGCCAGTTTCTTTTGTTGATTCTCGAATGCCCGCAATTGTTGTTCGCGCCGTTCTTTGCGTAAGACAACATATTCGGAATATTTTACTTTGTAATCATAGATGTGTCCCAGCTCTATTTCGATAGTTCTTGAGGTCGTATTGTCAATGAATGCCCGGTCATGGGAAACCAATACGACCGCATTGGCACGTGTCGCAATGAAATTTTCCAACCATTGGATAGATTCGATGTCCAAATGGTTGGTCGGTTCGTCTAATAATAAAACATCCGGGTGACGTAATAATAGTTTGGCCAGTTCAATGCGCATCCGCCATCCTCCGCTAAACTCGCTGGTCGGACGGTCAAAGTCTTCACGTAGGAAACCTAATCCTAACAAAGTCCGCTCCAGTTCGGCATGGTAATTATTACCTCCGGCCATCTGGAATTGTTCGGAAAGATGCGTTACTTGGTCTATTAGTTTATGGTATGCCTCTGATTCATAATCGGTACGCTCTGCCAATTGTTCGTTCAGATGGTTTATTTTGCGCTCCATCTCGTGAATTTGTTCGAAAGCCAGTTCTGCTTCTTCTCGCACGGTCCTTATATCTTTCAGTTGCATTTGTTGAGGCAGATAACCTATTGTGGTCTCTTTGGGAATGCTGACTACCCCATGTGTGGGGGATTGCAATCCGGCTAAAATCTTTAATAAAGTAGATTTCCCGGCACCGTTTTTCCCGACCAAAGCGATTCTGTCTTTTTTGTTTATTACAAAGGAAACATCATCAAATAGAGTAAATCCTCCGAACTCAACTTGTAAATTCTCAACTGAAATCATAACTGTTTTCTTTAAAATATGCCTGCAAAGATACAACAGATAAAAGATTTTTTCTATCTTCGCACCTAATAACATTTTAATAATTGTAGCCATGAAGAAAAAAAGTTTTACATTAATGGTTGCTGCTGCATTAGCCGGCAGCATGACGTTTACGTCTTGTATCGGTTCGTTTGGCTTGACAAACAAACTTTTAAGTTGGAATCATAGCATTGATAGCAAATTTGTAAACGAGCTTGTTTTCATTGCATTCCACATTATTCCGGTTTATGAAATTTCTTGTCTTGCTGATATTTTGATAATCAACTCTATTGAATTCTGGAGCGGAAGCAATCCTGTGGCCGATGCCGGATCTGTAAAGAGTGTAGAGACGGAAAATGGAGTTTATACCGTTGAAACGAAAACGGATGGTTATCACATCGAAAAGGAAGGTGAAGAAAATTCGGCGGTAGATTTGGTTTATAACGCTGAAGACAACTCTTGGAATGTTGAGGCAAACGGTGAAGCCCATAAGTTGTTGAAGTATGGCAATGACAATAATGTCGTTATGTATTTGCCGGACGGGCAGGAGATGAATGTTGAGTTGAGTCAGGCCGGGACGTTGGCATTCCAGCAGGTAGCTCAAGGGTATGCTTATTATGCAGCTCGGTAAAATAACGAGTTGACGAGTAAACAAGGGGACGAGTTGACAAGGGATAAGGTAATAATTTGACCGGGTTAACTTATCCCCTTGTTTTTTTGTCAGCCATTAAAAGCATTTAGATCATGAAGCATATATTCAAAGCGGTCGCGTTGTGTGGCTTGCTAAATTGTGGAAGTCTTTATCCGTCCTATGTAAGTGCGGAAAACACGCTTTATACGCAAAATTCGCCTTATTGGAAAGATATTCAGACCGTGTCGGTCAATCGGGAATTGCCCAGAAGTTCGTTTATGACTTATCCGGATAGGGAGACGGCCCTATCTTTCCGGTACGAGAAGAGTCCTTATTACCAATTGCTGAACGGAGTATGGAAGTTCTATTTTGTTGATTCGTATAAAAAATTGCCGGATAACATAACCGATCCTTCGGTAAATACGGAGTCTTGGCATGATATAAAGGTACCGGGCAATTGGGAAAGACAGGGCTTTGGTGTGGCCATTTATACGAATCACGGTTATGAATTTAAGGCAAGAAATCCTCAGCCTCCTTTATTGCCGGAAGATAATCCGGTCGGCGTGTATCGGCGGGATATTGAAATCCCGGCCGAGTGGGACGGACGCGATATTTACCTGCATATCGGTGGGGCCAAATCGGGTACGTATGTTTATCTGAATGGACAGGAAGTGGGGTATAACGAAGATTCCAAAAATCCGGCTGAGTTCCAGATAAACAAATATTTAAAGCCCGGAAAGAATGTACTGACTCTGAAAATTTACCGGTGGAGTACAGGATCTTATTTGGAATGCCAGGATTTTTGGCGGGTGAGCGGGATAGAACGGGATGTCTACCTTTGGTCTCAACCGAAAGAAGCCATTCAGGACTTCCGGGTGGTGTCTACGTTGGACGATACCTACAAAAACGGGATTTTCCGGTTGGCTATCGATTTGAAGAATCATAATGTCCAAGCCAAGAACCTCACGGTTTCTTATGAATTGCTGAATGGGGCAGGGCAGAAGGTTGCCTCCAAGTCCTCTGCTATATGGGTCAGTCCAGACAGATATGCTACGGTCTCGTTTGAAACGACTTTGCCTGGCGTGGAAGCGTGGAGTGCCGAAATCCCGAATCTGTACACGATGTTGATGACGGTCAAGGCTGGTGATGAGGTGCTGGAGGTCGTTCCTTTCCATGTCGGTTTTCGTCGGATAGAAATAGTAGAGAGTGACCAGATAGCCGGGAACGGGAAACCCTATCCGGTTTTGTTGTTCAATGGGAAGCCCATCAAATTCAAAGGGGTCAATATCCACGAACATAATCCTATCACCGGGCATTACGTTACAGAGGATATTATGCGGAAGGATTTCGAACTGATGAAGAAGAATAACCTGAATGCCGTCCGTTTGGCGCATTATCCCCAAGACCGGCGTTTTTATGAATTGTGCGATGAATATGGGTTGTATGTGTATGACGAGGCGAATATCGAATCACATGGTATGTACTACAATTTGCGGAAAGGCGGGACGTTGGGCAATAACCCGGAATGGTTGAAGCCGCATCTGTACCGTACCGCTAATATGTATGAACGCAATAAGAACTATCCGTGTGTTACGATTTGGTCATTGGGCAATGAAGCCGGTAACGGATATAATTTTTATCAGACCTATCTTTATATCAAAGACAAGGAGAAGAATGGCATGAACCGTCCGGTCAATTACGAGCGTGCGCTATGGGAATGGAACACGGATATGTATGTTCCTCAATATCCGGATGCTAATTGGCTGGAAGAGATAGGAAAAGCAGGAAGTGATCGGCCGGTCGTGCCTTCGGAGTATGCGCACGCCATGGGCAATTCAACCGGTGCGTTATGGGACCAGTGGAAGGCTATTTATAAATACCCGAACTTGCAAGGCGGATTTATTTGGGACTGGGTAGACCAAGGTTTCCTGGAGAAAGACGAGAACGGGACGCCCTATTATGCCTACGGGGGCGATTATGGGGTAAATGCGCCGAGTGACGGAAACTTTATGTGCAACGGTTTGGTAAGTCCGGACCGTACCCCGCATCCGGCCATGGCCGAAGTAAAGTATGTGCATCAGAATGTCTCCATTACGGCGAAAGACTTGGCGAACGGGAAGTTTGAAATCTTCAATCGTTTTTATTTCAAGAACCTGAAAGAGTATATGATCTCTTACGAGGTGAAAGCAAACGATAAGATTATTCGGGGCGGTAAAGTGTCGTTGGATATAGCTCCGCAAACGGCAAAGGAGTTTGAGGTGAAGGTGTCCGGATTAAAGCCGAAAGCCGGCGTGGAATATTTTGTGAATTTCTTTGTTACCTCTACCCGGAGTGATGGATTGGTTCCGGCCGGGCATGACATAGCGCAAGAACAATTCCGCTTGCCCATCGAACCTTTGGAAACGAAATGGAAAACGTCTGGTCCGAAACTGGAGGTTTCTGATGCGGGTGATGAATTGGTTGCATCTTCATCGGATGTCCGTTTTGTTTTTAATAAAAAAAGCGGATGGGTTACTTCTTATCAGGTGGATGGCGTAGAGTATTTTGCGGAAGGATTCGGTATACAGCCTAATTTCTGGCGGGGACCGACCGATAATGATTATGGCAATGGTCAGCCTAAACGTGAGCAGGTATGGAAACAAAGCAGCAAGAATTTCCAGATTTCGGACGCGACAATCCGGTTGGACAACGGGAATGCTGTGCTAAGCATCAGTTATCTGCTTCCGGCGGGCAATCTGTATCTGATGAACTATACGGTATATCCGAATGGAAATGTCCATGTCGGGGCGCATTTTACTTCGACCGAAATGAAAGAAGCCGAGACGGAGGTATCAGAAGCTACACGGATGGCTACATTTACGCCTGGGCGAGATGCGGCCCGCAAGGAGGCCTCCAAGCTGACCGTTCCGCGTATTGGTGTACGGTTCCGCCTGCCCGCTTCGATGAACCAAGTAACTTATTTCGGACGCGGTCCGATGGAGAATTATTGGGACCGTAAAGCCGGTTCGATAGTCGGGCTATACCGTTCTACCGCCGAAGAGATGTATTTCCCTTATGTCCGTCCGCAAGAGAACGGGCATCATACAGATACCCGTTGGCTTTCGTTGTATTCAGACGGAAAGACGTGTTTGAGCATCGTGGCGGATTCGTTGGTTGAGTTCAATGCGTTACGCAATTCGGTAGAAGATTTTGATGATGAAGAACAGACTACTTTACCTCGCCAGTGGACCAACTTCACCCCGGAACAGATAGCCAATCATAACGAAGAGGAGGCGAAGAACGTGTTGCGCCGCCAGCACCATATCAATGATGTAGTCCCGCGTAACTTCGTGGAGGTTTGCGTTGATTACAAGCAACAAGGCGTGGGAGGCTATGATAGTTGGGGCGCACGTCCCGAACCGCGCTATTCGCTCCCGGCCAACCGGGATTACCAATGGGGATTTACCTTAATTCCGGCAGCACTTGGCTCAGCACATTAAGAGGTAGAGACGCAATATTTTTGCGTTTTTAAGAGGACGAGTTGACAAGGCTTCAGAGACGAGGTTATTCGATATAAGCCTTGTCAACTGAAGCCTTGTTAATTTGTTTACTGCATGGACGGGACATTCCGGTATAGGTGAAACCGGAAAAATGCTTTTAGTACTTTTCGTTGAGAAGCATCTACATTTTTTCTCCTTATTATTTGGATATTTAAAAAATATCCCTACCTTTGCACCCGCAATACGGAACTAGCTCAGTTGGTAGAGCACTGGTCTCCAAAACCAGGTGTCGGGAGTTCGAGCCTCTCGTTCCGTGCATTTTTCTTTTATCAGCTATATCTTCCTTTTTTATTTTCCTAAGAACAGATTATATCAAGAAATTCGATTTCGTTATACTTTGACAAGTATAGGCATAAAAAAGGCTGCCTCTAAAGACAGCCCCTATCTCTAATCACAAACTCCAATACTCCAATTGCTTCACGGTATGACGATACACTCCTTTCACATCGCCCAGTACTGCTTTTCCGTTCGCTAAAGAAAGGAAATAATTTTCGTCTAAACCAAGATAGTCTTTATGTGCAACCGCTACCACTATGGCATCATAAAGCCCAGTAGGACGATTCAACAAAGAGATATTGTATGCCTTTCTAACCTCTTCAGGAGAAGCCAATGGATCAATCACATCAACAATAGCGCCAAAATCCTGAAATTCATGAATCATATCCACAACTTTTGAATTTCGAATATCCGAAACATTCTCTTTGAAGGTTATTCCCATAATCAGTACCCTTGCCCGTACAATATTCTTTCCTAAAGAAATAATCTTCTTTACAATCTTTTTACCGATATAACGCCCCATCGAATCGTTAACAAAACGACCGGAATTAATCATCTTGGGATGATACTGCAACTCCTTGGCCTTATGCACCAAATAGTATGGATCTACTCCGATGCAATGTCCGCCTACCAATCCGGGCGAGAAATGAAGGAAATTCCACTTCGTTCCGGCGGCCTCCAGCACATCGTAGGTATTGATTCCCATCCGGTCGAAAATGATGGACAATTCGTTCATCAAAGCAATATTCACATCCCGTTGGGTATTCTCGATAATCTTGGCGGCCTCGGCTACTTTGATGCTTGGAGCAATATGCAATCCGGCTTTAACCACCAACGAATAAACCTCATAAATGTTCCGGACAGCTTCTTCGTCACAACCGGATATGATCTTAACGGTATTTTGCAAAGTATGGATCTTATCACCGGGATTGATGCGCTCCGGAGAATAGCCATATTTAAAACCGGTACCGGCTTTCAAACCGGACAGTTTTTCCAGCAAAGGGACACAATCTTCTTCCGTACAGCCCGGATAAACGGTCGATTCATAAACTACATAATCGCCCTCTTCAAGAACTCCGGCTACCGTCCGTGTTGCGGAGAGCAAAGGATTCAAATCCGGTTCGTTGTGCTGGTCTATAGGGGTCGGAACAGCTATAATATAAAAGGAAGCCTCCCTCAGATCCTCTACCGAAGAGGTAAAAAGGATATCACTTCCTTCAAAAACAGCCCTCTCCAATTCGCCATTCGGATCAAGATGCTGGCGCAGTTTGTCCAGGCGTTCTTCATTAATATCAAATCCTATAACCGATACATGCTTGGACAGTTCCATGGCAATAGGCAGCCCCACATAGCCCAGACCGACCAATGCGATCTTTCTTTTTTTTATTATCAAGTCCTTATACATATTTCTAATTCCATTCATTTAAAATGACCACGCATTTTTATTCACCGATGCCTCCATACGTTTTTCCACCTCGTCAGGAAGAGTTGGGAAGAAATCGATATGCGTCACCTTTTCCACACTATCGACCGGTATCATCAAGTCCTTCAAAGAAATTTGCCCATAATCCCGGTTTTCAAACAAAAAACCAATAGCTTCATACCGGTTATTCTGAACCGTACAAATTACTTTATAAAACAACTTAGGAATTGCCACCCGATTCTTTCCCAGCCGTTTTAAGTCGGGTGTGAGAACCGGCCCCGTTGCTATCAGCAACGCCCCGTTATCAGTAGCCCACATACGGCATTGTTCTTCCAAGTCTTTCCAGACCCCCCGGTTCAATCCGGGCTTCTGAGGTGTAATATTACTCAGATAAAAGGACTCACGCATGGCTTTTGCAGACCATTTCATATCCCCGGCAGGAGCTAAATGCCCTCTATCGTAACCGGTGCGCGTATAATCGCCGTTCTCAGCCGAAGCGCCTTTCACTTGCGGGTCACGCACAAACTTGTTCGAACGTTCATTCTTCTTGCTTTTGGCTTCCGTACTTGTCAGTTCGTAGGCCACCCAATTGGCCACCCGATAATCCGAATTGTAGGAAACGGTGTACCCCTCGTGCCGGATAATCTGCTGGGAAACTTTATCCAAACAACGGGGTAATTCAGCATTTTGAGGAAATTCCGCCGGATATGTTTGGTCCGGTTTCGAAGCCGCTTTGCCTGGTATCTTGGCCTGTTCTTTCTCTTTCGGTGCAGGGAGCTGCTTTCGGAGCACCTCCTCAAATCGGGATGTTGAGGATTCTTTCTTACCCCAGTCCCATTTCTCCACATAGGGAGAGGCAACCTGGTAAATATACAATGCCGCCGAAGCAATCACCACCACAAAGCAGGCTGTATAAAAAACATGCTTGAATGAGGATAACCATTTCGGTTCTTTTTTCGAACCTCTTTTTCGTCCGGATACCGATGTTCTTTTTTTCTTTGCCATAAACAAGAATTTCGCAAAAATAACGAATATGATACATGTAAACAATAAGAAAGATGTAAGAAAAATCAGGCAAATAGGGAAAGAATTATCATGTGCGCGGAATGAGATTCGAACTCACACGCCGAAACCGGCACTACCCCCTCAAAGTAGCGTGTCTACCAATTTCACCATCCGCGCTTTTATTAGTAATGGTGTGCCCAGAACAGGACTCGAACCTGCACGACCGCAAAGCCACTCGCACCTGAAACGAGCGCGTCTACCAATTCCGCCACCTGGGCAATCATTACATAAATAAAGCGGTCTCTTACCGCTTTTCTCCTTGAGAGCGGAAGACGGGACTCGAACCCGCGACCCTAACCTTGGCAAGGTTATGCTCTACCAACTGAGCTACTTCCGCGATTACGGGTGCAAAGGTAGGCATATTTTTTTAATATCCAAATCTTTTATCCGTTTTTTTGCCGATTTTCTCTTTTTCTTCCGGACTAAAAGTATTCCAATCTATTTTATCTTCCTACTCTTATTCCAAAACATATCTTTCATAATTGGGATAACTTGTTATTGTTCAATGGATTCTTGTAAATCGTCTCCTTTTTGATAAAGAGGGTGGCGGGGTGAGGCGATGTTGACGATTTTTCCTTCTTCGCGCAATCGCTTCAGATGGCGGACGGCGGTTGTATAGGTCAATCCGCAAAGCGATTGGAATTGGGTACGGGTCAGGGTCTTTTGCTTTTGGAAATATTGGGCTACCCGTTGGTCTATCTCTTCATCCGTCCGTACTTTTGAATGCGATTTCTCTTCTTGGCGAACGAAACGCACGGTTTGCAATTGCCTTTTTAAGAAAGTGGATGGACGGAACGCAATCGACTTAAAATGAACGGATTCCGCCCGTATTTCTTTGGGTGATTGAATAGGCGGACATTGCAAGGTCAATTGCAAGTGCCCGATACCATCAATATGCACGTTGTAGCCCTCCTTTAGTTTCTCGGCCGTGATTTGGGACAAAGCCAATAATGCAGCCGCTACATCTGCGGTTGAAAGGCTGCACCGTTCATGGATTTCTTCGGCCAATTGCTCGCTGGATAGGGTTCCTTTCGTAATCACACGGGCATGATAGCGTGTCCTTTTCTTGCTTCCGGGTAACTTCGGGTTCTCATAGAAATCATAATTTACTGACATATTCTTTTGTTTTTAAGCCTGAGTTAATCTTATATCCTTATAAATAGATTAATTCACCATAGTGAATCAATCAATTCACCCTTGTGGATTAATCAATTCATCAAGGTGAATTAATTAATTCAGCATTGTGAATTAATTAGTTTTTCCTTGCAAAAGTATTAATTTACCGGGAAAAAACAAAAAGTTATTCGATAAAATGTGCATTGGTTTTTGGGGCTAATTGTTTATGAATTTGTTATTTAGTATGCTATTTCCAGATTATCTGTAAGTCTATTATACGAATGAACAGGTTGTTCGGAGGTGCTGGGAAAATAAATTGGGAGAGAAAACAAGTATAAAATTTAGAGAAAAATGCCTATTTTTGAAGAAATAATATTCTCATTGAGCGTTGCATTGAAAAAGAAACGTTATCTTTGTAGCAGTCGACGGGAGAAATCGTCGGCTCTAAAGAAAGCGTTTTTTGCTTTATCCTTAGAATCGAAATCGCCAATTTTAGAGGAAGGATAAGGACAATGTAACGCTCATTCTGTTTGTATATGTTTGGATGCAGGCACAAACTGTATCCTGTTGCATTATACGATAACGGCGTGAGATTGTTATTTGTTCATTTCCTCGAGGCGTTTGGCGATGCCTGATTCTAGATGGACAGCAGGACAAGTCTCACGCTTTTTTTGTGTTTAATCTTAAAGATAATGCCGAACTTTTGGGGGCTTGGTGGGAGGCGAAAGTAATATTATGTTTGACACAACCAAGAATGTTTTTGTTCAAATGTCTGAAGAAAAATGTCTATCGTTAATAGAAAATGGGAATGATCTATTAATCTATCCAGACATTCCTGATGGTGTGATAAATAAGCTTCGTAATAACTTCCAATTGCATATAGATGAAATAATTTTATATATGAGAGATACTTCTTTTTGGAATAGTAGAAATCAAGGAACCGTTGTGACAGATTGGGGAATTACGTGTATTCCAGATAATGATACTCCAGAAGAAATTGTACAAATATCATGGGAAAAAGTTTTATATGTAGAATATAGTGGAAAATGTTTATATTTCTTTTATAGTGAAAATCGAAATGACAATAATGCAATACATATAAGTCATTTTTTGAAAGATGATGAAATAGATATATTAGAAGGAATTGATGAAGAATGTAAGAATAGTGGGGAAATTCTTGCATATATTTTCACACAAATGGCAAACACACAAATAGCGGAAAGTACTGATGACATTTGGTTAAGAACCGCTCAGCAATACGATAAATTAGTTGAAGAGGGAAAAGATGATGAAGCTTTACAATTGGCGCTTAGTTATAGAGAAGAACAGAAAAATGTTTCTTTTTCTCCATATATAGCTGTAGCTTATTTAAAAAAGAATCAAGGGAAAAAAGCCATTCAGTTATTAGAAGAAGATATTGAATCTATAGCTGAAGACAGTGAATGGCGCTCTATTCTTGGATCATGTAAATATGATATTTATAAAGAAATGGGTGATAATATCAATGCGCGAAAGAATTGTTTATCTGTAGTAAAACATACTCCTCCAAGTGTAACATATGGTGATACAAATATTTTAGAAGAGGCTACAAATGATTTTGAACAATTGGAAAAAGACTATATCCAACACTTCTTAGAACAACCCTATAACGAACGGAAACTGATTGTTCCAGTCAAGTCCTATTCTGATTTGTCTCAAAAGACCTTATCAGTTGTAGATATTAATCATCTTCCAGCTATTTATTTCCCGATGGGACACCCAATAGCCAATCAACTCTATGTGGGACATCCTTATATACCGTCGAATTATATCCCATTTGAGAACTACGAACTGACATTTATAGAAGACAAAGTACGTGAGTTTTGTCAAATTATGCAATACTTAGGCGCGACGGAAATAAACATAGAGTGTATCAATTCCTCGTCAAGCAATAAAGATACCAACTTGCAGCAAAAAGGTTCGGCAAGCGTTAATTACAAATTAGCTTCAGCATCTGGTGAAGGCGAACGGAATCGGACGGATAAGTTTTTGGAAGACATCAGCCAAAGCATCAACTTGCATCAAAAGTTCTATCCGAAATCAAAGCCCATGCTTCCTCCGGATTTGGTATGGTATGCGCATGAACCCTCATGGCAACGTCTGTATAACCAACGAATGCAAGGCGCTTTGATGGAACATGAAGAGCGGATTGAAACAAAGAAGAGTCAAGTAGTAGAAAACTCTGAATTGAAACGCATTTCAGCAGAAGTTAAATGGCTTTTTGTGGAAGCAAACGGAAATTGGGAACAGTCAATGGAAGAAAAGTTTGAGGCACATGATAACGCTATTTTAGCTATTCATGTCAAATTCGCACCATTGGAAAGTTTACAAGATTCAACTCCTGATCCTTCTCAGCAACCGGCATTAAACAGAGGATTGACTATGACGGAAGATGAAAAGGAATACTTGGAAGAAGTAAAAGCCTGCTTGGAAGAGGATAGCGAAATCTCTCCTAAAGAAAGACGTTTGTTGAATCGCCTAAGAGAGCGATTGGGTATTTCCGAAAAACGAGCAGAAGAATTAGAAGCATCTCTTCTATCCATCCAACTAACGGATGACGAGAAAGAATATTTAGAAGAATACAAGGATTGTTTAGAAGAAGGAGTAATCTCTCCTAAAGTAAGACGGTTGCTTGACCGATTAAGTGACAAGTTAGGTATTCCGGAAGAACGAGCGAAAGAAATAGAAGGTTCAATATAAATTAGTGTGATATGGTTGATAGAAAGACTTTTCAAGAGAGTATAGCAATTGGTGTAGGAATAGATAAGACTATCTATGTCTATTTCAAAGGAATGGAATACTCTTATGAATTAGAAAAAGGAAATTCTTTTAATTATCAAGATATATCTCGTTTCAAGGACAAGTTATTATCAAATGCTCAACCTAAGACGTTCGAAGAATTTGTTTTTTCTTGTCAGATGAAAAGAAGATGGGAATCCTATATAATCGCATTTCCTTTATCGCAGTTAACATTAATAGATGTCCTACGCTTTTGTTCTCAAAAGTTATCCAATGCGTCTTTTTATATTCACTCAGATATGGAATACGTTACGTTGGATGATGATCAACTTGAAATAGATCATTCGATATGCGTGTTACATTCAGAAGATTACGCAATAGCTGAAATTGGAGATGGTGTTGTTGAGTTTAAAGCGATTGGGAATGATATGAAATCGCTTAATGACAATTTAAGGAAACACAAAATAACTTCTTCTATTACGGAATTGAATGACACTCAATATAAAAAGTCGCTTATACATGGAATGCTTGTACAGTTTCTAATTTCCAATGGTAAAATTAAAAATATATTACCTCTCAATTTGTCGTGCATAAACAACATTGATTGTGTTATAGAAATAAATGGTGTAGTAAGAGATTTTAAACATTTATATTCTCGAAATACTATACCAACAAAACAAAATGTTGAATTGTATTTAGATGAAGAATCCAAATAGAAACGCAACGATTCGTTAGCAAACAGGATAAAAACTCATCGGTCGGGGAACGCCGCGC
>URGO01000023.1 GCA_900547435.1 uncultured Parabacteroides sp. | reverse complement strand
ACATAATCATCGCACGCTTTCCGCCTTTGATGCGGGCATCCAGCACATACTCCTTGCCCTTGCCGGTCAGCCACGTCAGGTAAGAATGGCTCACGCTATACTTGCCGAAGCCCGGAACGGCCCATCCGAAGAACTCGTTTACGTCATCGCCTTCCGGAATTACGGTAATCTGGCAATCGTAAGCGCCCAGATAGTCGCCCATACCCACTTTCGTACCCGTCAACACATTTCCGCTAATGATACGGATATGCTCGCCGGGCTTCACCTTACCACCTACAAGGCTTTCGATAGTACATCCCGCGATAGCCTTCACATAGCCCTGTTCGGTCGTTTCGGAACCAGTGATAGCCACGAGGCGCGTAAAGTCTGCCACACCTTTATTCAGCAGGCGTCCCATCAGGATAACATCCGTAGCATTGACCGTCCATACCGTTTCGCCCTTGTTGACAGGCTTGATATGGTTGATCTGCACACCCACGTTACCCGCAGGATGCGGACCTTCAAACTCTACGGTTTCCACACCATTCATTTTCACGGAAGAACCCTTCTTCACACCTACATACACTTTTCCATTGGTTAATTTGGCTAAAGCGTCCAAGCCTGTTTGCAAATCAGCCTCTTGTCCCTTCACCAGAAAATCGAAGTTCGGAGCCAACGGAGCGGAATTGAATGCCGTGACAAAGATATCCCGCGGGGAATCCGCCGGAGAAGCCACGATGTCATACGGACGCTGCTTGATGAACGGCCACATACCGGCGTTCAACAACACATCCTTCACCTCTTCCGCCTTCAGGGAGGCCACATTCTTCTTGCCGAACTCAACGTACTCGTTTTGCGCGCCGGGTGTAACAACAATGCTCAGCACCTTACGCTTTTCACCACGATTTACGGCAGATACTTCGCCACTTACGGGCGAAACGAACTTGATTTCGGGGCGGTTCTTGTCAGTCATCAGTACAGAACCGGCTTTGACCTTATCGCCAGGGCGAACAACCACCTTCGGAGTAATGCCTGTAAAATAGTCCGGAACGATAGCGTATGTCGCACTCTTTCCGCCATTTAGCATCACCTCTGGAGCTTTGCCCTTCAGATTAATGTCTAAACCCTTTTTAATCGTAATCACATTTGCCATGATATAACTAAAATTGTTTATATGTAATTTTCTGCAAAAGTAAGTATTTTTTTAGCTTATTGTGTGTCTATTCGAAAATAATTACAGAAAAATTTCTCTATTGAGGAAAGAAGAGGGGTAAATAGCTTGGGCACTCTCTTATAAATATAGTAGTTTAAGAGTGGCCCGGTAATTATTCCAATAAGGACTCTTTTGCTGGGCCACTCTATAAGAATACAGCGTTTCTCTCCTCCAACTATTACATTTCCTCCTATTTTTACTATCTTTATCCCATGAATCTTCGTTTTTCACAAAGCAGAAAAATGCTTTTCACGTTTATGAAAAAAGTTTATCACAATAATGAAAAGAACTCATCACATATGTGAAAAGCAGAAAACAATAAGAGAATGCAATTAAATTGCTTTTAGAAACTGTTTTATTTCTTAGGTGTTTCACCTAACGTGAATTGCAATGTACCGGAAGACCGGAAGATAAGGAAAATCGAAGAACAGAACAAATATTATATATAAGGTATAAAAAGAAAAATGTATCTTTGTTGGGCTTATATAAAAACAAATGCAAAAAATAGTAATCGCAATAGATTCATTCAAAGGATGCCTCTCTTCAAAAGTTTTAGCTGAGGCGGTTTCGGAAGGGATTAAAGAAATATACCCCAAAGTAACGATTCGTAGCCTGGGGATAGCGGATGGCGGAGAGGGGACACTTGACGTATTACTCGACGCATTACACGGAGAACGGGTAGCTTGCCCGGCTTACAACCCATTGCGCCAACCTATTGAAGCCACGTATGGCTGGATAGAATCTCAAAAACTGGCTATCGTGGAAATGGCATCGGCAAGCGGTCTGACTTTGATTCCTTTTCAAGAGGGAAATGTGATGCGGACAACGACTTACGGAACCGGCCAACTGATAGCTGACGCCTTACGAAGGGGATGCCGGCATATATTATTGACCATAGGCGGAAGCGCGACCAATGATGCCGGAATAGGGCTATTGCAAGCTTTAGGTTTCCATTTTCTGGATAATGAAGGTAAAGAAGTGGCGGATGGAGGAGCGCATTTGAACGAGATTGCATCAGTTGATGAAAGCCAAGTATTACCCGAACTGAAAGAATGCACCTTCGAAATAGCCGTTGACGTCACGAATCCTTTTTACGGGGAAGAGGGAGCCGCCCGCGTTTTTGCGCCACAAAAAGGAGCAACGCCCCAACAAGTAGAGCAATTGGACGAGGCCATGCGCTACTGGGCGGAATTTATCCGCCGGCATTATGCGATAGACTTCCAGCAAATGGCCGGTTCGGGTGCCGCCGGAGGATTGGGAGGCGGTTGCGCGGTATTCCTAAAAGCCCGGTTGCTCTCCGGCATAGAACTTATCAAGCAGCTATTGAACTTTGACGAAGAGATAAAAGATGCCGACCTGATTATTACCGGAGAGGGGAAAATAGATGGCCAGACATCACAAGGAAAAGTTATTTCCGGTGTATTGGAATCTGCCAAACGGCTCCAAATCCCGGTAATCGCACTTACCGGAAATTGCCAAGAGCGGAATCCGATTTTGGAATCCGAAGAATGGCTTTCCGTATTTTCTATCCAAGCCGCACCAACCACGCTTAAAGAAGCGATGAATCCCTCATATACCTATCTTCAAACAAGACAAACCACAAAGAATATCATGAAACTAATCCGGCTCAGTATGTTAAATACTTAAAAATATTTGTGACTTCTCATAAGAATGTCTACTTTAGCGCAAGTTTAAACAATTAAAAAGAGGGATTTAACCATGAAAAAAATTGTATTATTAGTTGCATTTTGTTTAGGAATAGGAAATGCTTTCGCTCAAGACGCAAATGCCTTGAGAGATGCCGGTGATGCTGCATTAAAAGCAAAGAATTATGCAGAAGCAGTAGCTAAGTATAGCGAATACTTGAAATTGAACGAATACAAAGACACCGTTCGTATTTTCAACTGCGCTTTTAGTGCAAATCAGGCAAAACAATATGAAGAGGCAGCTAAGTATTTCGATATGGCTGTAAAGTACAACTACAACTTGGATGATTCTTATACCGGCGAAGCTATGGCTTACCGCAATCTAAATAAGACAGACGAGTTTGTTGCTACGGTTGAAGCCGGATTGAAAGCTTTACCCGGTAACGCGAACTTGGAGAAGTTGCTGTATAGCTACTGCATCAAGCAAGGACAAGCCGCTCAAAAGAAAGGCGACATTGCCGGTGCTGAAAAGTTATACAAGAATGTACTGATTGCTTCTAATAAAAAATATCAGGAAGGCGCATTGTACAGCTTAGGAGTCATGATGTATAATCAAGGAGCTACTATTTTACAGAAAGCTACTCCGATTGCAACAACTGAACCGGACAAGTACAATGCCGAGAAAGCAAAAGCCGATGAAGCTTGGAAGCAGGCAAAAGAATATTTGGATAAAGCATTAGCCCTGAACCCTTCCAATGCAAACGCGAAGAAGATAGCTGACGCTATTGCAGCTTCGCAAAAGTAAAAAAGAAACAAGTTTCCTAAAAAATGCAATGATTCAGAAGGACACAGAGTTGGATATTATTCAACTCTGTGTTTTATTTTGCCAACGATTCGTCCTGTTTCATCTATCAATAACAAGGTAAGACAACTATTTTGCAAACAAGACTGGCAAGTTTTATAGCAATAAGAGATGACCAAATCAAAGAATGCTGCCGATTCTTGCCCGGGCAATACATTCCATAACTCACGGGCTAAGGTGATTTGCCCTATTTTCCGAAGGGTAGATGGCGAACATCCCGCCTTCTGAGCTAAACGTATGACGAAATCTTTATCCATCAATACTTTTTTGCTATGTGTATCCAATGCACCTTCAGCCAATTTGATTGCTTTTCCCAGCATAATGCCTAATATGATATTCCGAAATCCTTCTTGCTCGGCTATCTTTAGCGTTTCACCTATAAAATTTCCATAATGAACAAACGCCTGAACCGGAAAATCAAATCCCTGGTGCTCTAAATAACTTTTCAGGAAACGCTCGCTTTTAGCTCCGGAATTAATCACAAGCGTTGTACAACCCATAGCCTTAGCTACCTGAATTTCTTTCCGAATAGAAGCGACAAACGCTTCGGATGAGAATGGCCGTACAATCCCGGATGTACCGATAATAGATATTCCGTTCATAATTCCCAGTTTCGGATTGAATGTTTTCCGGGCTAATTCCTCCCCATTCTCTACAGAAAGCGTTACTTCTATCTCCAAATGCAACGAATATTGGCGGGTCAACCGAAGCAATTCATCGGTAATCATCCGGCGTGGCGTATTATTGATAGCCGGCCCTCCTACCTCCAATCCTAATCCCGGTAAAGTAACAATACCAATTCCCTTTCCTCCTTTCAACGTGATATACATCGTATTGCCTCTCCCCTTTTTGACCCGAAGCGAAGCGGATACTAAACAACCATCTGTAATGTCCGGATCATCTCCTGCCTCTTTCCGGACAGAGCAACAAACGAATTCCGGAGTCTGCTCTGTCGAATGGACCGGCAATTGAATCGGTTCGCCGGATGGCAAATAAATCTCGCACTCTTTCTGTTCCGCCTTACTAATCCATGTCTGTAAAGCCGCCTTAGAAGCAGCCGTTGCACAAACTCCTGTTGTATATCCGCAATGTAAAGGAAAGAAATCGGGCAAAAACATCTCTATTTTCTTCCGAAGACCATATTCGCCATACACAATCTGAAAACATTCCGGAAGTTTAGGACGCTTAATGACATACACCGCTATGCCACGCTCCTTAGCCGCATCAGTCTTTGGAGTGAAGAATCCGGAATCTCCGCTTTCTTTCGTCAAAAGCGCATCCGGACAGAACTTATCCATCACCGCACCTTCTTCATCCTCTTCATAAAAGAGTAGATTCTCGGAGGGAAAACCCTGTTCATCGGCCAATGCCCGCGAATCATCCCGGTTTAAAATACGAAACCAACATTCATGCTTTGACCAATAAGGTTTCAAAGATGCAATCGTATTCACCCCGGTTAAAGCCAACAAACGATTTACAGCGGAATTTTCCAGACGCCGGATAGCATCCTCATAATCATCACACCAAATAAAATCCGGATTACGTGGTGGATATTTACGTTCCAAACGGACAACAGGCAAATTCAAATGAGTAGCAACCGAAGCAACCGTCTGATGCAACTGAACAGCAAAGGGATGTGCCGCATCAACCAACAATCGGATATCCTGCTTCTCGCAAAACTCCATCATTGCGGTTTCGTCCAATGCTCCATACAACCGGGTTCCATGTACCAAATTCACCACTTGCCGATTTCCTTTTGTGGAATAAAAAAAAGGTTTACCGGCATCGTCTATCACTTCTGCCGCGATTCGCCCTTCTGTTGTTCCGCCCAATAGTAAAATCATAACTATTTCTTATCTTCTAAATAGATGTTTAAACTCATCGGCATATAATCGAGACAAACCCTCCCGATGGCCGATTGCCTCGCCTACCACCAGCAACGTAGTCAATGTCAGATTATTCTCTTTTACTATCCGAGCCAAATCCTTTAATTCCCCACGGAAAATGCGCTGGTCTTTCCAGGTTAGTTTGTAACAAACCGCAACCGGAGTTTCAGGCGCATAATGTTGCAGCAATTCGGACTGCACCTTATCCGCAATAGTCGCGCTCAGATAAATACACATCGTACTTTGACTCTCCGCCAATTTATGCAGTTGCTCCTTCTCCGGGACCGGAGTCCGGCCTTCCCCCCGTGTCAATATAATAGTCTGTACCTTTTCCGGTACGGTAAACTCTGAGCGGAGTTCGGCAGCTGCGGCCTGAAATGCCGAGATTCCGGGAGTAATATGGTAAGACATCCTATAACGGTCAAAATAATTCATCTGTTCCTGAATGGCTCCATACAGGCAAGGGTCTCCGGTATGGAGGCGAACCACCAATTTTCCCCTATCATAAAAACTCTTCATCAATTGGAACTGCTCCTCCAGATTCATATCAGCTGAGCTGCGCACCATAGCCTCCGGCTTGGCATAACAAGTCAGTTCTTTAGGAACCAGACTACCCGCATACAAGATAAGGTCTGCATGTTGCAAGAAATGCTTGCCTCGAACCGACACCAATTCCGGGTCACCCGGTCCGGCACCTACTATCTCTATATGTCCATGACCCGCATTCTCACCCAATGCTACGGCCAACGTAAACTGAAGTTCACCTTCATGATAGATTTGCTTAGGTATAATCAGCTCTCCATCCCGAGCCGCACAAAGAGCAGAAGCCTCGCTCACGCTTTTTGTACCGGTGGCACTTCTGACAATTTCGGATGGGTTCGGTACAGCCCATTCGTCCAGCATCTCTGCCGGATAGGTATGAAAAGGCACTTTCAGTGTCTTGCTCAAACGAAGAAGAACTTTTTCTTCTGCCTTAATATCTACAGAATTAACATCAGCAATAGCTTCCGGATAAAGGTGTTTTTCCTGCAAAATCCGGTAAAGATAGCTGACAAGGAAAGCATCCTCTACTTCCAGATTTCGTTTGCATCCCATACCAATATGCAATACCCTCGGAATAAATTGGAGACAAAGTGCGGGATATACATGCTTATAAGGCGATACCGCAATAATCAACTCATATTGATTCGTCGGAATTTCCGTTATACCTTTATATATATGTACATGCGACGGACAAGTCTTTTCCAAAAACCGGGAGCCTTCATCTTCTTGTTCCAGAAGAAGAGCAACCTGCTTCTTATTGACAAACAAAGCTATCGCACGATTCAGCAAAGCATCGGACTTTTCCCCGTCAACATCCTCTTCATGATCTTTCAAACGGAGTTTCATTGTCCAATTATAGGTATGCGCCAACGTATCCAATGCCCATAAACCCATATTATCACTTTGCGTTGTAATGACAGGCTCAGCTTGAAGCAATCGTGCCAACTCTTCGGTCAGCCGGTTTGCACCTCCGATATGTCCGGACAGCACCGATATGACATGCTTTCCGGTACTATCTATACAAACCACGGCCGGATCAGAATGTTTATCCTTTACAAACGGGGCGATACTACGGACACAAATGCCCAATGCCCCGATATAGATAAGCGCTTGCGATTCACGGAATGCTTTTTCCGCATCTGAATAATTATAAATAACCGCTTCCGGATAAGCCAGGCTAATACGTGAAGCCAGCTCCTTCCCCATTTCGGAAACCGGAAGTATTGCGATAGACTTTATCATTTGTTCCATACTTTATACCTTGTTTGATTGGCGTTCCGCCTTACAGATTGTAATTGTATTATAGGAATCAATCGTCATACGAAGTTTACTCTTCAGCTCCAATCCCACCGGAGCTAACGAATCACAAAACAGACGAAAACTCTCGTCCGAGACCGAATTGAAAACAATTGTTCCTTCCTTACCCATATATCGGGAAACTTTTTGGATAATTTGTGGCAAACGTCCGCCATGCCCACCAATAAATACCGCGTCAGGTTTGCCCAATTCATTCAAACCATCCAAATCCAGTTCCAAGAAATCTCCGATAAAAACCTCTATACCCGGAGTTCCGAACCGGTGCGTATTTTCTTTCATTAGCCTTCTTCCCTCCTCGCGAATCTCGAACGCATCAATATGCAAATGGGGAAATTGGAGTTTAGCTTCGATCGAAACAGACCCTGTACAGAATCCTATATCCCATAAACAACTTTTTTCGTGCAGACTCAGCATACTTAAAGCCAAAAGGCGGACAGGCATTTTGGTAATCATCTTCGCTCGTCCGTCCAAAAGCTCAAATTCAGCATCAGGAATACCGAAAGGGCGCGGATGCCTTTCGCCCGAACTCTCCAGAATAAGGCAATTAGGTGTCTCAAAACTCTCGGATGCAGCTTGTTGAAGCGAGAATCGCCGGATACTTTGCTTATCTTCATTTCCTAAGTTCATTCCCACATACATAACATACTGCGTATATCCATATTCCAGCAGACGTCTTGCAATAGCCGTGGGCGTATGAACACGGTCGGTCAATACACCAATCTTCGGGCATCTTTCTACCACAGCCTTGTCCAATTCATGCCAGGGTCTTCCGGTTACGGAAACAATACGCATATCCTGATAAGGCATCAGAAGTTGATGAGCCAGCATCTGTAACGAATTGAACCACGGATACAATACGATATTCGCCTGAGGCATCTTTTTCCTGATAGTATTGGCAAAGCCATAAAACAACGGGTCTCCCGATGCGAAAACTACAATACTTTCCTGATAGGACTGATAACGCCGGAAAACATCATCCAAAGGAGCCTTAATATCAATCCAAACCGATTGTTCCGGGAGCAAAGAGCGTACAATCTCATGATGACGCACTCCTCCGGAGAAAACCCGATGTTTCGCTATGATTTGCTCCACTTCCGGTAAGAAAAAAGGATGCGGCGAATCGCTTATACCAATCACATAAAAACGGTTCATACGTCTCTTCCAGGCTTTAATTGTTCCGCATCATTGAAGCAAAGAATGGCATTGACCAGCGTAGCTGCCAAATTGCTTCCACCCTTTCGCCCTTCCACGATAATTTTAGGAATAGGGAACGGTTTCACCATATATTTGGATTCCTTGACGTGTACAAATCCGACCGGAGCCGCAATGATACCTCCCGGATGCGCCTTTCCTTTACGAATCAAATCGCACAATTCCATCAATGCGGTCGGGGCGTTTCCAAAAACAAATAGGGCATCCGGATGCTCTTCGACCGCCAAGCGAATTCCGGCCTGCGTCCGTGTGATGCCATTTCCGGTCATCGACGCAATACGTTCGTCATTCAGGAAACACTTCACCTCCAGTCCCAACCGTTGCAAAGCTCCTTTGCGGATACCGGCCGCGGCCATGGTCACATCTGTAATAATGGTACGAATAGTCCCATTCTGCAATTTATCGTATAAAACCTGTACTGCCAAAGGGTCAGTATATAAGATATCCTCCATGTCAAAATCAGCCGTTGTATGAATCGCATGGAGCAAAGCCCATTTCCGGTCCAATGGAATATTGGGGTGCTTCAACTCTTTCTCGATTGTCCGGAAGCTACGAATCATGATATCCTGCCCGATACGGTTATCCGCCTCTCCGCTCTTCATCTCTCCGTAATACCCGCGAGGTGTAATCAATACGGGATGCTTATCTTTCCGGACATGAAAATAACTCTGCGAATTTCCAATCAACAGAACCGTAAACATATCTATCTGCTCCGGATCAAGCTCTCCCAACGTACAGGTATGTATCTCCTGTTCGGGCCGTCCCGCGTGACGGACATACCCAACCGGAGTATCCGGTTTGCGTTCTTGTAGGAAAATCTCTTTCAAACGATACAATTGCCAATAACGTCCTTGACTTTTCGGATTATAAATAGCCGTTACAAAATCTCCCATAGCAGCTGCCCGGATGCGCTTCTCAATAACCTCCCACGGAGTCATCAGGTCCGACAAGGAAATCACGCAGAAATCATGCCCAACCGGCGCACCCAATAGCGAAGCCGCCTTTTGAAACGCACTGATTCCCGGCAAAGCAATGATTTCAATATCCGCATCCGATTGTTGTTGCATCTCATAAATCAACGGAGTCATACCATAAATACCGGCATCACCCGAACTGATTACACATACAGCACACCCTTTTTCCGCATAACGGAAAGCCTCTTCAGCACGCTCCCGTTCCTTTTTCATACCCGTATCGATACATTGGGCGTTCTCACGGAGATATTGCCGAATGAATTGAAAATAATATTTATATCCGATGATAATATCCGAAGTCCGAATGGCTTCTACTACTGCAGGGGTAATGTCCTCCGGACTTCCGGGACCAATACCAGCTACAATGATTCTACCTTTTTGTGTCATCCTTGTTTTGTTCTAACTTTTCATTTATATGAAGGCCACCTCCTCTCCTTTCTTGCAAAAACAGAAAAAATAGGCCGATAATTGCATCATGCAGCTACAAATATAGAAAGTTTTTTCTGCTTGGGCTAATCTTTTCGCTATATTTGCAGCGAAATACAAGAATAGATGGATAACTCGCGACAACTTATACGTTTTATCATCATTGGCACCTCCAATGCGATTATAACAGCCTTGGTCGTATGGCTGATGATGGATATTTTAAACTTCAATTATTTGGCTTCGAACATAACCGGATATGTCGCGGCGTTGCTGAATAACTTTTTCTGGAGCAAATTCTGGGTCTTTTCTTCCGGCAAAGGCCAATATCTCCGGCAGGGGCTTTTGTTTCTTGTCGCGTTCGCTTGTGCCTACGGAGCACAATTCCTATGCCTGCTGGGAATGGTCGAACTCCTCAGATGGAACGAATACATCTCCCAATTTTTAGGCCTGTTCATTTATGGAGCCGTCAATTTCATTCTGAATAAAAAGATTACCTTCCAAAAGTAATCACCGGGATTTCCGGTAAAGCATAATCACGGACCTTTCATTTAGTTTCGACTTAGTTCCTCCGGAACTCAACATGACGTGGGGAGAAGATGTGATGCGGAGCCCCAATACCGAAGCCGAGGCAGGATAGAATTGGCCTCGGCTGGTGATCGTCAAGCGAACGACCGGAACGGAGCGATCGGGAGATCGCTATTTGAACGCGAAGTGCGAGTTTCCGATTGTATTTTATTTATTCCGGCAATTTAAATTCGACAAAGGGGTCGTCAAGGAATGGTGTAAGTCCCAAAATGATCTTCCGTTTCTCATCAACACAAATTTGTCCCAAAAAGTCAATCAATTTATATTTCCGTATCGGATTCCCATTCCAGTCATATTGTTCAACATACATATAAGTGTTCCCCTCACCACACTCCCTTGCCGTTTCGGCCGGTGTCCTTCCGCTATAAACACAATATACGTAATCATCTCCGCCTGAAATCCCCCAAAAATAGGTTACATTCTTGTCCAATCCATCCGCCATCCGCAACGTTCTTCCATCAAATTCTTTCAGATTGTATTTGATTGTCTTTACTGATGTCGCATCCATATCCATAAATTTCAAAACGCTGAAGTATTGATATATATATACCATTCTATTCTTTTCCGGATTAACCGCAAAAAATCCTCCATAAGCATACGGGCTTTTCATGTTTGGATTTAATTGTAAACTATAAATCTCCCGGCTACAAATAGAATCTTGTTCCCGATAAGAATGCATAATGCTTTTCCCGGTAGAACTATGGTCAATATAAATAAAATCATCTCTTTTTAAATTATAAATATCTGATTTTATGGATATTCCTTGCTGTATGGATGATTTCATTGGGAAAGAATAAGGGATGATATTGCCGTCCAAATCCAACTGGTACATTTTTTCATCTGTTGTTTCCATCAAATAACACAGCAAGGTTGAATCTTTAGTCGGAATTATGTCCGGGAACCGGAACTCTTCCGGACCGGGGCCTACGGTTCCTTTCGCTTCCGCAAATGTCATTTCCGGATAATTGAATATGAGATAAGGATGCGCATCTTTACCAAAACTAAAGACTTTCATCACCAAACGATTCCCTTTTACTACCATTTTAGGCTCGCGTGGTTGAAAAATAAATGAATCGGCAGGTATAATTTGCCTGCCTTCCAATTCAATTATTTCACCAAACATACTTTCGTCCTTATATTCCACCTCTCCGGCTTCCAACGGAGGAAGTTCCAGTTGTTCTACCTGAGTGGAGTCTTGCGTCTCCGGTTGAGATTCCGAAGGCTTTTGCTTGGAATGGCAACTTGCCATAAACAAGAAGGCAAATAATAAACTAAAACATTTCATAAGCTGGTTGTTTTTATTTCGGTAATTTAAATTCAACAAAGGGGGTATCCAAGTATCCCGTGAAGCTGCTGTTTATCGTCAGGTAAGCCAGTGCTTGTTCGCATGTGAAGGCCATTAGATTTCCCATGTTAGCTTTGTATTTTTTAGTTCATTGCAAACGTACGAATATTATGAATTTAAAACAATAGGAAAATTTATGTTTTAAAACATAAAACGCATGGTTTCTCCAAACTTTCTTGTTACTTTTGGCTTGACCCAAAAGTAAGCAAAAGGTCAAGGCTTACACTCCAGAGGCTGCAAATTCACTTCGCTCCGCTAAAATCTCGGAAACTCGCTTCGCTCAAACAGCCGAGATTTCTTAACGCTCCGCTTGGAATTTGCTTGACGCCTCTTCCGTTAGGCCGGATTCAATTAATTCAATAATTTGTTTTTTACTAAAATGTAACATGGATATGACCTGATTTTTGTACATTCGCCGGAGAATTATCAAAAAACACAGAATAACGAATACAGATTATGAATCGAAAAGAGTTTTTACAGGCTTCAGCCTTGCTTTTTCCGGCATCAGCATTAGGAATGGCTCATGTCAATGCGCCGGCAAATACGTCCGACACTCCGGAAAACTATCTGGCAAGTCCGTCTTACCAAAAGACTTCCCAGCGACTTCAATTCAACGCAAACGGAAAATTCAAGATTGTGCAGTTCACAGATGTCCATTGGGCTCCGGGAAACGCCGCGTCGGAGGTAGCTGCCGAACGCATAGCCGAGGTTCTGGATGCCGAGCAACCGGACTTTATCGAATTTACCGGAGATGTCATTTGGGGCAAACCCGGCATGGAATCGCTCAAGCGGACCTTCGCACCTGTGGTTGAACGTAACATTCCTTTTGCCATGACTTTCGGAAATCATGACGCGGAGCAGGATTTGTCGCGGAAAGACATCCATGAACGCCTAAAGGAATTTGCTGGGAACCTAAACGGGACCGTAGAGGGACTAAACGGAGTTTCCAACTTTATTCTCCCTATCCGCAGCTCCGATGGGAGCAAAGACGCGTTTATCCTTTATCATTTCGATAGCCTGACATACTCCCCAATGAAGGAGCAAGTAGATGGTTATGATTGGATTAAGGCGGACCAAATCGCCTGGTATCGGAATTGTGCGGAAGAATTCAAGGCAAAAAACGGAGGGGAAACGCTTCCGGCGTTGGCTTTCTTTCATATTCCTCTACCGGAATACAACTATGCGGCGCAGAGTGAAAATGCGTTGTTGATTGGCATCCGCAAAGAAACTGCATGTGCTCCAAAAATCAATTCGGGACTCTTCACGGCTATGTTGGAAAAAGGAGATGTGATGGGTACATTCGTCGGGCACGACCATGTGAACGATTATGTTACCACATGGAAAGGAATCCTCCTCGGCTACGGGCGTTATACCGGAGGAAAAACGGTATATTGCGATATTCCCTGGGGAAACGGTGCACGGGTTATCGAACTGACCGAAGGAAAACGTGAACTGGACTCGTGGATAAGGCTGAAAGGCGGACGCATAGAAAGCCGCTTTCATTACCCGACCGATTTTTCCAAGGAACCTTGGTAAGAAAAAATAAATTCAAATGCGAATTGCTATCATTTCGTCATATTGAACGGAGCGAAGCGGAGTTGAATCATCTTCTACAAACGAAATAGGAATCCCTTCGATTGCGCTCAAGGTGACGAAATGAGATTTAAATATTTTGACACGCCCTCTTTTTTACTATCCTATCAAATACACTTACCCTCTTTTAAAACAATTTCATGAAAAGACCGAGTTCTACCAGAACTACGTCTTTTGAATAGAAGGGAATTCATATTTTCAAACATCAACGTTAATATTTATCAAAAATATTTGTTTAAAGGTTACAGTTTTCGTTTATTTTTATACTTTCGGCACGAATTTAATAGAGTATGGTTGGTGTTAGTATTATTTTCAGACGTAGTTCTGGTAGAACTAAGGTGCATTTATTATACATAGATTATTATAAAATAAGGAATTAACATTTAGATTAAGTAAAAAATAGGGTATCAAAGATTTTTTCTTTGTTCCCTTTTGTCTAACAAATTTAACTTATTATCATGAGACCTGAAAATGTAAAGAGCAATGTGAGGCGTTGCATTATTTTAGCTGCAGTGCCTTTAACCATTGCAGGGACCATTCAAGAAATGCAAGCAGCAGAAAACGGTCCGGGGCTGTTGAATACTCAGCAGAGTAATGTAACCATCAAAGGTACTGTAACCAATGCAAGCGGCGAACCTCTTATTGGGGTAAGCGTTATCGAAAAAGGAACGACCAATGGTATTGTAACAGACATTGACGGAAATTACCAATTATCTGTAGCCAAAGGCAGCGTAATTGAATTTTCGTATGTAGGATTTGCAAAACAAGAAATCAAAGTCGGTTCTGAAAATGTCATCAATGTAGTACTGCAGGAAGACAATCAACTGCTGAACGAAGTAGTTGTAGTAGGTTATGGATCCATGAAACGTTCAGACATCGCTACAGCTATTTCTTCCGTGAAACCTGAAGACATGAACCTGGCCGGCGCCAATAGCCGAGATGTACGCCAGCTGTTGGATGGTAAAGTAGCCGGTCTGTCCATCACCCGTACTAATGGTAGTAACCCGAACAACGGCGTAGCAGTTCAGATGCGTGGAGTTGTATCCGTAAACGGAGACCAGTCTCCATTAGTCGTTATCGATGGTATTCCGGGCGGAAACTTGGATTTGTTGCGCAGTGAAGATATCGAGAGCATTGATGTCCTGAAGGATGGTTCTGCAGCAGCTATCTATGGTTCACGTGCCAATGCGGGTGTCATCCTGATTACCACAAAACGCGGACAGGAAGGCCGGACTTCGGTAGACTACTCTACTTACTTGACACACTACTGGGGCGTAGAACGTCCGGACTTCATGAGTCCTGAAGAATACCGTGCAAGAAGAACTGAATTGGGCAATCCTTCCTACATGCCGGATAACGGAGGTTCGACGGATTGGTTCGACCAGTTATTGAACAGCGGAAACGTATCGCACAGCCATAACCTCTCTATCTCCGGAGGTACAAAATCGACCGTATACCGCGCATCTTTGTATTATAGCAACTTGGAAGGTGTGGCAAAAGCTACCGACCGTGAACAATACGGTGGACGTATGTCGATGGAAACAAAAGCATTGAACGATATGTTGACGTTCCAGACCAATGTCAGCTTGAACTATGGCAACATGAACTTGCTGGGAGGTGACGGTGAATGGGAATCAGCCCTGCGTGCCAACCCGACCAATCCGATTTACAACGCGGATGGGACCTACTTTGAGGACTACGCAAAAGATGAAAACAAAGTAGCCCGCTTGGACCAGCAACAATATGACCGCCAGCAGACCACCAGCTCATTTGACGGAAAAGTCATCTTCGAACCCATCGAAGGATTAAAAGGATCGGTATTCGTAAGTTATACACGCGATGACCAGAAAGACCGCCGGTATTACGATTTGGATTCACGTATCTCGTACAATAGCTACAACAGTGGCGGTTACGCATGGCGCAAATCCTATATGAATACGCAGCGCACCTTAGAACCGACCATCGAATACGCACATACCTTCGCCGATGACCACAAGCTGAATGCTATCGTAGGTTATAGCTACCAGTATGAGGTATATGAGCAATTTGAAGCCCACAACAACGGATTCTTAAACGATGCCACAGAAGACAACAACCTGGGGTCCGGTAGCGGTTTGAATGGCGATGCTGCCATCCGTGCCGGTATGGGCAGCGAAAAGAAGGACGAGACCTTGATTGCCTTCTTCGGCCGTATCAACTATGTATACAAAGACCGCTATGTGGCACAGTTCTCGCTGCGTCATGAAGGTTCATCCAAATTTGGCGACAACAACAAATGGGGTAACTTCCCGTCAGCATCCGTTGCTTGGAACGTATCAAACGAAGATTTCATGAAAGAGCAGGATGTTCTTTCCAACTTAAAACTTCGTGTTGGTTATGGTGTAACCGGTAACTCCGGAATTGATCCTTACCAATCTATGGTAACGTTAAGCGGAGGTAATGCTTATCTCAATCCGAATGGACAATGGCTCCAGACATGGGGACCGAGCCGTAACCCGAACGAAGACCTCCGCTGGGAGAAAAAGAAAGAATGGAACTTCGGTGTAGACTTCGGCGTATTGTCTAACCGCATCACCGGAGCGTTGGATATTTACAAACGTACGGCTGATGACCTGTTGATGACAGGGGTAACCGTTCCTTCTCCGGCAAATATCCATTCTACAAGCACATTGAACATCGGTAGCATTTCCAGCTCCGGTTTAGAGTTGACGTTAAATGCCGTTCCTATTGCTAAGAAGGATTTCCAATGGAGAACCACCGTTGCCATGTCTAAAGTATTCTCAAACAAATTGAACGAGTTCTCTTATAGCACAGCCGACTATCTGGAATTCGGAAGCATTGGTGGATATGGTGCTTTAGGTAATGCTGTCCGCTTGTATGCCGGAGACGAAATCGGTAACTTCTACGGAAAGAAATTCGCAGGTTTCGATGACGATGGAGAATGGTTGTTCTATAACAAAGAAGGAGAAGCCGTTTATGCTTCTGAAATGGACGATAGCGACAAGCAAGTCATCGGTAACGGCCAGCCGAAGTGGTATCTCTCTTGGACGAACAACTTTACCTATAAGAACTTCGACCTTTCGTTCATGTTCAAAGGACGTTTCGGATATGACGTATTGAACCGCCTGAATATGTTCTATAACAATATGACGACCTTGCAGGCCGGTTATAACGTTTTGAACTCAACCTTTGAAGACGGCGTTAATGCTTCTTATCAATATTCAGACTATTACTTGGAAAAAGGTAATTACATCCGCCTGGACAACATCACGTTGGGCTACAACTTCAAGAACAAGAATCCGAAGTGGCCTTCATTCCGCGTATATGTTTCGGCAACAGACCTGTTTACCATCACAGGTTACGACGGACTGAACCCGGAAATGGATGATACGGGCATGGCTCCGAGTATGGAATCCTGCGGTCGTACACCGGTAACAAGAAGTGTCAGTGTAGGTTTGAATGTTAAATTTTAAAAGATAATAGAACAATGAAGAATAATATAATAAAGTTAGGAATCGCGGCATTCGGTGTTTTTGCGTTAGGAGCTTGCACAGACTTGACGGAACACATTTACAGCGATAATACCACAGATAACTTCTATAACAACGAATCTGAAGTTATCTCTGCCGTATTACGTCCATACACGCATAGCAGCGCTGTATTTGCCTGCCAATCACGCCAGAATTACTGGCAATTGAACGAACTCTCGGCCGACCAGCTGGCTTGGCCGGTAAAAGGTCCTCACGGATATGACGATGCAAAATGGATACAGTTCCATTATCACACATGGACCAATATGCACGCCTCTATCGAGGATGCCTGGAATCTTTTCTTCATGGGATTAGGTTTCTGTAACGATGCAATCGAGAACTTAGAGGAACGCACGGCTGAAAGTATGAATATCACCGAAGAACAACGTGCTGCGTTCATCGCCGAACTCCGTGCGAACCGCGCCTATTATTATTTAGGCATTATGGACTTATGGGGAAATGCTCCTATCGTAACCAAGGTCAGCGACCCGGAAATGCCGGCTACCAATAGCCGACAAGAGATTTTCGACTTCGTAGAAAGCGAAATGTTGGAAATCATGGACGACCTGCCTCTGCTTTCCCAGGAAGAACAGAACTGCGGACGTTTCACCCGTGCTGCCGGTTATGCAATGATGGCTACGCTGTATCTTAATGCGGAAGAATGGACCGGTACAGCCCGTTGGGACGATTGTATCGCTTATTGTGACCGGTTGATTAACGGTGAAGGTGGCGGACAAAACGGACCGATGCAACTGGACGATGACATCTACAAGCCTTTCAGCAACATGAATAGCGACGTTTCCCGCGAAAACATTCTGGTACTTGCTTACGATTATATGGCCTCCAATATCAAATGCGGTTGGGCCGGCGATATGTATCACTTCAACCAACGCTATATCTACGGCGGTACAGACAATGGTAACGATGGTATCGTTGTAATCCCTTCTGCTTATGATATGTTTGAAGACAACGACTTGCGCAAACAGGACTGGATGCTTATCGGCCCGCAATACAACTATGACACCGGCGAACCGGTGGTCGGTACGTCTGAATATACCGGACAACCGCTGGTATTTGTAAAAGATATCAAGCGTTATAGCGAAGGAGATACTATTACTTCTACTATGTACACCGGTGAAGAAAACAGTGGCGCCCGGTTCAACAAGTATAATCCGGGACCGTTGAGCGATGAAAATTACTACGGAAATGACTGGGTATTGTATCGTCTGACCGAAATCTACTTTGACAAGGCTGAAGCTTTGATGCGAAAGAACGGAAACGTGGCTACGCAAGAAGCCGTTGACTTGATCAATGCGTGCCGTAAACGCGCCTTTACAGAAGAAGATTGGCCAAACGAAATGTACACTACGGCTACATTAACCATGGACGAATTGTTGGCTGAACGCGGACGCGAGTTCATCTTCGAAGGGAAGCGTCGTACAGACCTGATTCGCTTTGGCAAGTTCCTGACAGAGTCTTGGTGGGATCATACGCCGACTACAAGCGAACATTTGAAGATTTATCCTATTCCGTATGACCAAGTAACCCTGAATCCGAACCTGGTTCAGAACGAAGGGTACTAATCTAATCTTTCAGAGTGGCCCGGCAATTATCCCAATAAGGGCTCTCCCTACCGGGCCACTCTATAAAAATACCGCTTTTCTTCCCTCCAACAATTGCATTTCCTCCCATTTTTTAATATCTTTGTTCCATGAATCTTAGTTTTTCATAAAGCAGAAAAACGCTTTTCACGTTTATGAAAAGAGTTTATCACAATAATGAAAAGCACTTATCACCTATATGAAAAATAGAAAACAATAAGAGGAGGCAATTAAACCATGGCAATTAAATTTGAATTTTATCCGGTGCCGAACAAAAACGGCGCCATGCAGAAGCAGTATTATCCGAAAGTAGTCAACACCCGAACCGTCGATACGGAGGAACTGGCCAAAGAGATTCAGGACGCTTCTACCCTCACAACGGCGGATATTCACGCCACCATCGAGGCGCTCAGCAATTATCTGGCGCAACACCTGAGTGATAGCGAACGGGTTCATATCGAAGGACTCGGTTATTTCGAGGTCAGCCTGCAATGTCCGGAAACGGATAATCCGAAAGAATTGCGTGCGGAAAACGTCCGGTTCAAATCCGTCAATTTCCGAGCGGACAAGAAGCTGAAAGAAAAAATGGCCACATCCAAGACCATTCGTTCCAAAAAGAAAGTACATTCGGCTGATTATACGCCGGAGAAGATAGACGAAATCATCACAGAGTTTTTCAAGACACATGCATTCATGACGCGACGTGATTTGGAAAGTATCTGCAACTTAGCGCCGATTACCGCCAATCGCCAACTAAAACGGCTGACGGAAGAAAAAAAATTGCGCAATGCGGGAAACCGGTATCACCCTATCTATGTGCCGGCTGAAGGGAATTACGGATTTTAAATCAAGAACTTTTATTTTCTGAAAAATATGAAACATCATTATCTTTTAGGCTTGTTTGCTATTTGCATACTGGCATTCGGGTGCAGACCCAATCCGTCTCAAGAGGGAAAGAACTACACAAATCCGTTGAAAACGGAAGAAGGAAATCCATTATATATAGCCGACCCGTATGTCTACCAGCATGATTCCGTCTATTATCTGACCGGAACGACTACTTTGCCCAAAGGCGAAGGGTTCGCCTGCTATACCTCTACCGATTTGATTACGTGGAAATACCACGGACTCCTTTTCCAAAGACCGGAAAATCATATCGGAACATGGGCCTATTGGGCACCGGAGGTGGAATATTACAACGGTAAGTTTTACATGACTTATAGTTGCTTCGTCAAAGGAAAGGACCGGCTATTGACGTGCCTTGCCGTAAGCGATAAACCGGACGGACCGTTCACAGACCTCCATGCGCCATGGTTTGACCTGGGGTATTCAGCTATCGATGCGGATATATTCGTTGACGATGACGGTACGCCCTACGTCTATTATAGTAAGAACGGTGCGCAAGATACGATAACGACCGGCGAACTTTATGTGGCAAAACTGAAAAAAGACCTGTCCGGATTGGATGGCGAACCGATTTTCGTGTCGGAAGCCTCCCAAGATTGGGAAAAAGTAAGGTGGAATAAGAACCGATGCAACGAAGGCGCGTTCGTATTCAAGCATGATGGGCGTTATTACATGACCTATTCCGCCAATGATACCGGATATGAATACTATGGCGTAGGGGTATCTATGGCCGACCATCCATTAGGACCATGGAGAAAATGTGATGACAATCCGCTTATGACAACCGATTTGGAAAAAGGAATCTCCTCACCCGGACATAACTCGATAATAAAAGCTCCGGACGGAAGCCTATATATCATCTATCACCGACATGCCGACCCGCATTGCCAAAAGCCGAATTGGGACAGGGTGGTTTGCATGGATAAGCTGTATTTTGATGACAATGGTATCCTGAGAAGCGAAGGGCCGAGTAGCACACCGCAATCCGTCGGATGGTAAAATGGAACCGAGGAAGGGCTGCATCAATCCCAGCCCTTCTTCCGAAGGTATAGCCAAGAAAAGAATGCGGCAACCAGCATGACGCTCCAAGCCATCACATAGCCGTAATGCCAATCCAGTTCCGGCATGAACTTAAAATTCATCCCCCATATCCCGGCCAAAAACGTCAAAGGAATGAAAATAGTAGAAACAATGGTAAGCCGCTTCATAATGGAATTCAATCGCAAATCGTTATTCGAAAAATAAAGGTCCATCAACGAATCCACAATCTCCCGGCACATATCCGATGTCTGTAACACAAACAATACCTGATCGCTCACATCGTTGAATAAAGGAATTTGTTCCGGAGAAAAATAACCGGACGTGCGCACCATCTTGGCCAATTCTTCTTTCAGCGGTAAAGTGTTGCGACGAATCATTATCGAATCCCGGCGGCGTTGCTGGATGGAAATGCCGATATCCTTTGAAAAACCAGAGACATCAAGCAACGAATCTTCAATATCTTCCAGCAGCTCTTCCGCCATTGACGCAGCTTCCGCCAAACAGGAGGTCAACGCATTCAGCAAATGCAGCAATAATTGCTTGATAGAATGGCTACGGATATCCAGCAAATTATTCGCTATCGCCTGATGCACGCCATCAAACAGCTTGTAATCGTTTCTTTCCACAAAAGAGATGACCACATTATGCGTTAAAAGCAAACCTACATGCTCCTTTTGCAACTCCATCCGCTCATTATAGTAGCAGACATTCAAAACTATCAATGTCCGGTCGCTCCTGATTTCCACTTTGGCCACATGCTGAGGGGTCAGAATATCCTTTGCATCCAAACTATCAAACCCGAATTCTTTTACGATTTGCATAATGACCGCTGAATCCGAAAGCCCGCATACCTCCAGCCAATGCATCTCCGCATCCGCATACAGCTTTTTGCTTGAAAGTTTGTCCGGCTGAATCACATCCGAACGGACATGATAGGCATTATAAGAAGTCAAACGAAGCGTTGTATCCAACTGCGCCTCGCCTACATAATTATACTGTTCCGCCAGCCGTCTGTTATTCGGACGATGACGGTGTTTGCTACGTCCTGTCATTTCTTTTCGTCCCATAAGCTCCCGGATTATTCCAATTCCACCACGGTTATACCGGCTCCCCCAAACTGCACATGCTCATCATGAAAGTCTCGGACCCCCGGAACGCTCCGCAAATACTCCCGAATCAACTGACGAAGGATTCCGGAACCTGTTCCATGCAAGATGCGGACCTGTTGCGCCCCGACTTGAATCGCATCATCTATAAAATAGGTTACGGTCTGCAAAGCCTCGTCACCCCGCATTCCGCGGACATCAATCTCCTGCTTGAAACGAAGCCGCTTCTCATGCATCTGGTCAGAAGTCTGTTCGCTGATGAAGGTACTCTTCTGTATATCCCTTTTAATCTGACCTTTGCTGACCTTCTCCAAGCGGTCTAATTTCACCGTACTTTTAATCATCCCGAAAGCGACAACTGCATCTTTTTCCTGTACTTCCAAAACAGTACCCGGCGTAGTCTGCCCTTTGAGGCGCACATTATCCCCTACTTCTATCACATCACGGTTAAATGACACAGACGTTTTCTGTTTTTGCTTCTTCCGTTCGCTCCGTTCCTTCAGCTTCGCCATCTTCCGGGCAATGCGGTCATCCTCTTCCTGCTTATCGCCTATACGCTCCTTAAACTCCTGCAAACCGGCCCGTGCCTGCTTGGTACGTTCTTTTTCCGCCTGGGCCTCCTTGATTTCACGAATTGTATTCTCAATCTTGGCATTGGCTTCAGAAAGAATCTGCGCGGCCTCGGCCTTTGCCTCCTTGACAATCTCCTTGCGCTGGCTATTCACCTCGTTCAACTCCTTCTCATAACGGGCAATAACCTCCTCCAACCTCTTTTCACGCTGGCGGATATTCTGCCTTTTGCTCTCCCAATAGCGTTTATCGCGGACGATGTCTTGTAGGTATTTATCCATATTGATATAGTCTTGCCCGACCTTTTCGGAGGCTTCGGCTATGACATCCTCCGGCAATCCGATTTTGCGAGCAATCTCGATGGCGAAAGAACTGCCCGGATTCCCGATAGCCAATTTAAACAGGGGTTGCATCAAATGACGGTCATAAAGCATCGCGCCATTCACCACGCCGGGAGTCTCCTCCGCAAAATGTTTCAAGTTCTGATAATGGGTCGTTATAACTCCATAACTATTCCGTTCGTTGAAACGATGCAACAAGGCTTCGGCTATCGCCCCGCCTATCTGCGGTTCGGTACCACTTCCGAACTCGTCAATCAGCAAGATAGTCTTTTCATTGCAATTCTTCACAAAAAACTTCATGTTAGTCAGGTGCGAAGAATAGGTACTGAGGTCGTTCTCTATACTCTGCTCATCCCCTATATCAATAAAGAGATTCTCGAAAATCCCCATCCGCGATCGTTCATGCATCGGAACCAATAATCCGCATTGCATCATGTACTGCAACAAACCGACCGTTTTCAAGCAGACTGACTTACCGCCTGCATTCGGTCCGGAAATAATCAACAATCGTTTCTCAGGCGTCAAGGTTATATCCAATGGGACCACCTCCTTATGTTGTTTCTTTAAGGAAAGGTAAAGCAATGGATGAACCGCCTTTACCCAATCTACCTGTTGCGTGTCTTCCACAATCGGACGAATCCCCCCGACCTCCAAAGCAAACAAAGCCTTTGCCCGGATAAAGTCAATATCCGCCAAGAACTCATAAGATTGCAGGATATCCGGTGCCAAAGGACGAATTAGATTAGTAAACTCTGTAAGGATACGGATAATCTCACGTTTCTCTTCTCCTTCCAATTCACGGATACGGTTATTGGCTTCGACTACGACTTCAGGCTCAATAAAAACAGTTTTGCCTGTAGCCGATTCGTCATGGACGATTCCTTTGATCTTACGTTTAAATGCCGGAGCTACCGGAATCATTAATCGTCCGTCACGCATCGTAGGAGTTACATCTTTATCTACCACCCCTTCGCTCTGCGCACTCCGCAAAATTGATTGCAGACTCCGGGAAATATTGCTCATCGTTACCGTAATCTCCCGACGAATGGTCTGCAATTCCGGAGAAGCACTGTCCTTAATCTTGCCGAATTTGTCCAATATCGCATCAATCTTGCCAATCAGTTGAGGGAATACTAAAATATCCCCCGCCAAAGCGGTCAATGCCGGATACTTTATTTCCTCCTCTTCTGCAGGACGGAAGAAACGGACAATATCATGGATAGTCTGCAACGAACGCTTCAGGTCGAATAGTTCCCGTTCATCCAGCCAGGTTCCTTCCGGACGAATCCTTTTCAACGAATAACGTACATCAAAGAAATAATTAGCCGGGAAATCCTCTTCCTCTTGCTGGATCCGGACAAACTCGTCCACCTGCTCCAACTTATCGCCAATCGTTTTATAATCTGTCAGGAAATACATGTCCGCAACACGCTCTTTGCCCAACGGACTTAAACATTTATCTGAAACCAGAAGACGAATTTTATCAAAACCTGTCTTCTGTTCGAAATTCAAAGGATAAAACATAGGTTTTAAGTTCTTTAAAAACTTATATACTCAAAAACTTACAAACTCAAAAATTATGGATAGTTACAGAAATACCCGTTCGAATAGTCGGACGGATTATTATTCGTTTGCGTTCCTTTTTCCGCTTGATATCAAACGAAATCGCATTATTGCTTGTAGGATTAATATACGGAGCAAAATAATATAAATAAGCAAAAGCCGTCAGATTATTCGGATTATGAATAGCCTTGTTTACTTCCGGATATTGAAACGTGTCCCAATACATGCAGCGTTTAAAGCCATTACAATCCGTAAAGCGGGTACTTGCATCGCGGAATTTCATCGTATTCATGATGAATTGCCGGTAAGCTGCGGTAAACTCGTCTACACTATACGCCAAGCTCTGCCCTTCGATATCCTCTATCTCATCTTTGGCACGTATACCTGCGGCATACGCCGGCGAATTAGTATCCACAGAAATAACCCGATTCAATTGTTCCATATCATAGTTGATTCCCGTATAGTTATACACGCAAGTCTTTACATGGAAACGAATATTTTTCTGATTCTTTACATACGGAAATTGCATACACATCAGCGGAACATGTATCTGCGCATATTTTTCCAAATGGAATGCCTCTTCCAGCAACTCATTGGCCTCGCACTCCCACAATACACGCCCTTTTTGCAATTTTTGGTCGATAATGCGTATTCCGAATTGCAACAAATAAGCAGCTTCCGACTCGGATGCGGTAATCTCTAAAAAGGGAAGTTGGCGCATTTTACTATGAGTAAAGTCATAACGATAAACCGATTGTTTCAGCTTTATCGGATTCGGCCCGACATAGTCCGGATTCTTATCAAAATAATAGAACGTCTGAATCAGCAAGTCCGGATTATCGGCATCGGCTGAAAACCCTTTTTTCTGCATCTCCGCACGAATAATGCGGTTGATATTATGCTCCAACTCTTCGTTAGCCGGGTCTACATCAGCAAAAGCATAGGTACGAAACAGAGAAAAATCAATGCTATCATTAGTTACCGTAATGGTAAAAGGACAAACGAAATCCCGCTCATAAGTCGTTTCTAAACTATACATATTAAAGGCTTGCGCCAACTGCGACTCCGAAATAGCATTTACCGATTTGCATTCTTTAGGAAGCACAACCAAACGTTGCGAATCGAATGTGGAACGTATCGTCAAAGTAACATTCTGCTTGTTTGCAGGATTCAACAAGATGTCAATCTCCTCCGGTGAAATATCCAATACACTGATTCCATCTATCTGCTCAATAATATCATAAAGCTGCATACCGGCACGCTCAGCAGCCGAATAAGGAGTTATCTCCGTAACAACCGGCATCCCATATCCCCAATTCACACTTTGGCTGATTTCATAAGAAAATCCGGTACGGCACACTTTATCGCTCGCCGCATACAACTCTATATTCATAGCAAACAGAAACAACGTTGCAAATATTATTCTTTTCATATCCACACTACATCTAACTGATTCACGTGCAAATTTCGCAATTCTTCTTTTTTTTAGCAAGAGGTCAGGCGAGTTTATGTGTATAAATCATCTTTTAAACAAAAACGGGGCTTCATCCGTGAAGAATCCAAATAGAAACGCAACGATTCGTTAGCAAACAGGATAAAAACTCATCGGTCGGGGAACGCCGCGCG
>URGO01000022.1 GCA_900547435.1 uncultured Parabacteroides sp. | reverse complement strand
CCGCGCGGCGTTCCCCGACCGATGAGTTTTTATCCTGTTTGCTAACGAATCGTTGCGTTTCTATTTGGATTCTTCATATAAAAAATCATTTTCTCAAGACAAAATGCTATGGGAAGAACTGTTTGCCCTAACGCGAGAAGTCGAGTCTTTCAAGGTCTCTATCTATGGCAATTCTTTGGAAGCTATTTTGGCAAGATTAGAAGAAATAGAAAAGGAAATAGATATTTTGTTGTCGTATTTGCAGGAATTTGTAGACAAAAAGTCAGATTTTGATGATAAATAGCGACAAAAAGAGTAATTGCGTTCTTCAAGAAGATTTGGAATGTAAATTGAGATGAATAAAGAAAAATAATAATCCTACACAAGTGGGAATCATATAAGATAAGTTTAATTATTAGGTGATTTTTGTAATTGAAGGTTGAATATGGATAAAAGTAAGTTTATTGGCATTTTGACTTCTGGAGGTGATGCACCGGGCATGAACGCTGCCATACGTGCTGTTACGCGTGCCGCCATTTACAATGGATTCAGGGTAAAAGGAATATATCGGGGCTACGAAGGCTTGATTTTCGGTGAAGTCAAAGAAGTTACGACGGAAGATGTCAGCAACATCATCCAGCGCGGAGGAACGATTCTGAAAACAGCGCGTTCAAAAGAATTTGCAATTGCCGAAGGACGGCGCAAAGCTTATGAGGTAATGCAAAAAGAAAATATCGGCTATTTGGTGGTTATCGGAGGAGACGGGTCTTTGAGAGGTGCTCGCACGTTTGCCGATGAATATGAAGATGTAGTCTGTATCGGTTTGCCCGGAACGATAGACAATGATTTATGGGGAACGGATGTTACCATCGGTTATAGTACGGCGTTGAATACAATTATGGAATGTGTGGATAAAATTCGGGATACGGCTACTTCCCATGAGCGTATATTTTTTGTAGAGGTGATGGGACGTGATGCGGGATTCTTGGCGCAGAACAGTGCGATTGCTTCAGGGGCAGAGGCTGCTATCATTCCGGAAGACCAGACTGATGTGGATCAGTTAGAGAAATTTATCAGTCGAGGATTTCGTAAGACAAAGAATAGCAGTATCGTCATTGTTTCGGAAAGTCCTAAAGATGGCGGGGCAATGCATTATGCCGAACGGGTACGCAAGGAATATCCGCAATATGATGTGAGGGTCTCTATCTTGGGGCATTTGCAACGTGGAGGTGCGCCCAGTGCCGAGGACCGAATCCTTGCTAGTAGATTAGGAGAGGCTTCTATTCAAGCGATAATGGAGGAGCAGCGCAATGTGATGATTGGCATACATAATAACGAAATCGTTTATGTACCTTTTATTGAGGCGGTCAAGCGTGACAAGCCGATAGATAAAAATCTTATCCGTGTGTTGGATGAATTATCTATATAGTCTCATTATCGGGAGGAAAACTGTTGACCAATACCAATAGCAAATAGGATTCGGAATTTTTCTTGAAAAAGAGGCATGGGACTTTTAATAGTTAATTAAGTCCCGTGCCTCTTGTTTTTCTTGTTTTATTTGCTTGAATTCTTTTTTTTCTAAGCGGGTAATATTATCTTTGTAGAAATAATCTCTAAAAAATTAAAGGCTATGAAGTACAAATTATTGGTAGTCGATGTGGACGGCACATTGCTGAACGACAAGAAAGAGATAACTCCGCATACACGCTCTGCCTTGATGAAGGCGCAGCAAATGGGCGTGCATATTGTATTATCGTCCGGACGTCCTACCGGAGGTATCCTTCCGTTGGCGAAGGAATTGGAGCTGAATAATTATGGGGGATTTATTATTTCCTACAACGGTGCGCAAATCATTGATATGACAAGTGGCAAGGTCTTGTTCGACAAACGAATTGACCCGATGCTTATTCCGTACTTGGATAAGAAAGCCAAAAAGAATGATTTTGCTATTTTTACTTATAAAGGAGATGAGATTCTGACAGACCGGCCTGATAATTTCCATATTCGTCAGGAGGCGGATTTGAATAATCTGCATATTCGGGAAGTTGCTGATTTCCCGGCTGCGATTGACTTTGCGCCTTGCAAATGTATCTTGGCAAGCGATGATGAAGAGGAACTGGTCGGATTGGAAAATCATTGGAAACGGAGGCTGGCAGGTGCTGCTGAAGTATTCCGTTCTGAAGATTTCTTCCTCGAAGTGGTTCCGCCTACGGTCGATAAAGGGAATACCCTCGCTCTTCTGATGGATATGCTGAAATTGGAGAGAGAAGAGGTGATGGCTATTGGTGATGGTGCTGCTGATGTCCCGATGCTTCAGTTGGCCGGACTGGCCGTAGCGATGGGTAATGCCCGGGATTCGGTGAAAGTTTGTACGGACCGTACGACGCTTACCAATGAACAGGACGGTGTGGCGGTGGCTATCGAGATGGCGATATTATCAACCATTCGCCTGACGGAAATTCCTCTTGACCAGATGAACGCGCGTGCGAAACATGCCCTAATGGGAAACTTGGGAATCCAATATACATATGCCTCGGAAGATCGCGTGGAAGCTACGATGCCGGTAGATGAACGTACACGTCAACCGTTCGGAATTCTGCATGGAGGTGCTACGTTGGCTTTGGCCGAAACCGTAGCGGGGCTTGGCTCGATGCTCTTGGTAAAGCCGGATGAAATCGTAGTCGGAATGCAGGTGAGCGGAAACCATATCTCGTCGGCACACGAGGGAGATACGGTGCGTGCGGTAGGTACAATTGTGCATAAAGGACGCTCGTCGCACGTTTGGAACGTAGATGTGTTCACCTCGACCGATCGTTTGGTTTCCTCCATCCGAGTCGTAAATAGTGTGATGAAAAAGAAATGATAACAGAAGAATCCTATTCGATAATAGACAAATTGATACAACAGGGAAGGTGCTTCGCCTTGTGGCGCATCCCGGGGGAGGAGACAATCCATTTCCGGATGCAAACCACGGGAAGCCCTGACTTAATCTATGATTTATCTGCATTAAACGGGCGGAGCGGTTTTGTAATCGCTCCGTTTCATGTTTCTGAAAAGCATCCGATTGTGCTGATTCAACCCGATTGCCTGGAGGTGTCGGAGGATATAGTTGAGTATCCGCAAATAGACGTAGAAGTGCTTGGGCGGGAGGATGGCTATGCTCCCGGAGAGAAGAATCAGGAATGGGAAAAGTATTGCCGGGCTTTTCAGAAATTTTGGCCTGCCTTGCACGAAAAGAAGGCGGAGAAGTTGGTGCTTTCACGGAGCTGTACCTGGGAATGGACGGAACGGCTTTCTCCCGGCAAGGCTTTTTTCCGGGCATGTAAGCATTATATTTATTCTTATGTATATCTTTGCCATACGCCACAGACCGGAACATGGATGGGCGGGACTCCCGAAATCCTGCTTGCCGGAGAAGGGGCGCATTGGCAGACCATTGCCTTGGCGGGGACGCAACATTTAGTGGATGGCAGGCTCCCTAAACCTTGGGACGAGAAGAATATGCGCGAACAGCAATTGGTGGCTACTTATATTCGTGAACGGCTCGAACGGTTGGGGATTCATCCCGAAGAGCAGGGGCCTTATTCGGCTTTTGCAGTCGAACTGGCACACCTTCGTAGTGATTTCCGGTTTGAGTTGTCCGATACGCGGCATTTGGGCGATTTGCTGGATCTGTTGCATCCGACTCCTGCCGTTTGCGGGCTTCCCAAAGAGGTGGCCTATCGCTTTATTTTGGAGCATGAGGGATATGACCGGGCATACTATTCCGGTTTCGTGGGCTGGCTGTCTCCGACGGGACGGACTGACTTGTATGTGAATCTGCGTTGCGCCACGCTTCAAGACAATCGCTATACGCTTTTTGCCGGAGGCGGATTGCTGGCTTCGTCCCGCCTGGAAGAAGAATGGCAGGAGACAAATGACAAAATGCAAACAATGAAGAAAATAATAGAAAAGAACTAACTATGTATTCAGACAAAAAGAACATACTTCAATTGGCTGCTTTACTGAAGGCTCACGAGATACGTCATGTCGTGCTTTGCCCCGGCAGCCGGAATACACCTATTGTGCATACGCTGGCGAATCATCCGTTCTTCACGTGTTATTCCATTACCGACGAGCGGAGCGCCGGCTTCTTTGCACTGGGTTTGGAGTTGAGCAGCGGACGTCCGGCAGCTGTTGGCTGTACTTCGGGGACGGCGCTCTTGAATCTGCATCCGGCCGTGGCGGAAGCCTTTTACCAGCAAGTGCCGTTGGTGGTGATTTCGGCAGACCGTCCGGCGGCGTGGATCGGACAGATGGACGGACAGACGCTTCCGCAACCGATCGTATTCGGAGCGTTTGTAAAGTGTTCGGTCGATTTGCCGGAAATCCATACATCGGAGGAGGAGTGGCATTGCAATCGGCTTGTCAATGAGGCTTTGCTCGAATTGAACCATCACGGTAAGGGACCGGTGCATATCAATGTCCCGATATCCGAACCATTGTTCCAGTTCACGGTGGAAGATTTGCCCGAAGTCCGCGTCATTACCCGTTACCAAGGGCTGAATGTCTACGACCGTCAGTATGATGACCTGATTGCCCGCTTGAATGGCTATACGAAGCGTATGATGCTGGTGGGGCAGATGAATCTGATTTACCTCTTCGAGCGGAAAATCTGTAAGCTCCTTTACAAGCATTTCGCCTGGCTGACCGAGCATACGGGCAATCAAACCATACCGGGCATTCCGGTGAAGAACTTCGATGCGATTATTTATTCCTTGCCTGAAGAAGAACGGGCGAAGCTTGTCCCTGATTTGCTGATTACGTATGGCGGGCATGTCGTTTCCAAACGATTAAAAGAGTTTTTGCGCAAGCATCCACCCAAGGAGCATTGGCACGTGGCGTTGGACGGGCGCGTGGCAGATACGTTCTGTTCGCTGACTACGGTCATCGAGATGGATCCTTTTGAATTTCTGGAGAAGGTTGCCTATCTGATGGAGAACAAGCCTTGCGAATACCCCAAGCGCTGGGAGCAGCTCTCGAAGCAAATCGCCGAGCCGGATTTTGCCTTTTCGGAAATGGCGGCTATCGGTAAGGTCTTGCAATCGCTCCCTTCCGAAGCGGTACTGCATTTGGCGAATAGCTCGACGGTCCGTTACGCGCAGCTCTACCGGATTCCGGACAGTGTGGAGGTGTGCTGCAACCGCGGAACGAGTGGCATCGAAGGTTCGCTCTCTACCGCATTGGGCTATGCGTGGGCATCGGATAAGTTGAACTTTGTCCTCATCGGTGACTTGAGTTTCTTCTATGATATGAACGCCCTTTGGTGCAACCATTTGCGGGGTAATCTGCGTATCATGCTCTTTAATAACGGAGGAGGGGAAATCTTCCAGTCGTTACCCGGTTTGAAGATGGAGGAACGTACGCACCGTTTCGTGACCGCTACGCATCAGACGAAAGCCGAGGGCTGGGCCAAAGAGCGTGGGTTTGACTATATGGCAGTCCGTACGATGGAGGAACTCGAAGCCGCGCTTCCTGCTTTTATGCAGGCCGAGCAGCAAGGAAATCCGCAATTCATAGAAGTCTTTACCGACCGGGCGGAAGATGTGCGGATGTTGAAAGAGTATTATCATGGATTGAAGAAATAAGTAGCAGCAACGTTGCTTCTACCGCTGCTGCGGTCATAGCGGTTCAAGAATCATTGCTTCTACGATTGCTATGGTCATAGCGGTTCGGGAATCGTTGATTCTATAATAAAAATAAAGAAAATATACATGTCCGTATGTTGTCAGTTATTTGTAGGGGCAGGGTTTGCCTGCCCTAATGTGTCACAGATGCATCCTTTGATATATTCGGGCGGGCAGACTCCGCCCCTACATAGGACGTGCTAAAATAGATATATACAAAGAATATCATCTTAAAATATTGTCGAAAATGGAAACAAAACGAGAATGGAAAACGATTAAGGAATACAAAGAAATTTTGTTTGAGATGTATAACGGCATTGCCAAGATTACAATCAACCGCGAACGGTATCGCAACGCTTTCACACCGACCACCGTCAGCGAGATGAGCGATGCTTTTTATATCTGTCGCGAGCGGCAAGACATCAACGTGGTAGTTCTGACCGGCGCGGGCGATAAAGCGTTCTGTGCGGGAGGCGATATTCACGTGTAAGGCCGTGGTGGCTTTGTGGGTACGGACGGTGTACCTCGATTGAATATCCTCGATGTGCAGAAACAAATCCGTTCGCTCCCGAAGCCGGTCATCGCGATGGTGAACGGCTATGCGATAGGGGGCGGGCATGTGTTGCATGTGGTATGCGATTTGACCATCGCTTCCGAGAATGCCCGGTTCGGACAGACAGGTCCGCGCGTGGGCAGCTTCGATGCCGGTTTGGGCTCTTCCTATCTGGCGCGTTGCTTCGGGCAGAAGCGGGCACGCGAGATTTGGTTTCTTTGCCGACATTACACCGCGCAAGAGGCGTATGAAATGGGTATGGTGAATAAAGTCGTTCCTTTGGATAAGCTGGAAGATGAAGTCGTGGAATGGGCAGAAACCATGATGCAACACAGTCCGCTTGCGCTCCGTATGATTAAGGCCGGACTGAACGCGGAACTGGACGGGCAAATCGGTATTCAGGAATTGGCGGGCGATGCCACCATGCTTTATTACATGACCGACGAAGCCCAGGAGGGAGGCAAAGCGTTCCTCGAAAAACGCCGTCCCCGCTTTGAGGATTACCCGAAATTCCCGTAATCTTAAACGCAAGCTTTATGTATAAAATAGAAATAGAGCCTAAGACATTGCATTTCAAACAACCGGCAGGGACCTCGCGCGGTGTTTATACGGCACGGCAGGTATGGTACTTGCATCTTACCTCGGAAGAACAGCCGGGAAGGGAAGGCATCGGCGAGTGTGCTCCGCTTCCGAAGCTAAGTTGTGACGACCTTCCCGATTACGAAGAAATCCTTTTCCGTGCCTGCCGGGACTTTGAGCAGAAAGGCTGGATTGATAAGGAGGCACTGCGCCCTTATCCGTCTGTTCTGTTCGGCCTGGAAACAGCGTTTCGCCATTTCGAGCGTGGGGATATCCGCCTTTGGGATACTTCCTTCTCTCGCGGAGAACAAGGCATTCCCATTAACGGGTTGATTTGGATGGGAAGTTATGAGATGATGCTGAAGCAAATAGAATCCAAAATGCAGACGGGGTTCCGGTGCATTAAATTGAAGATAGGGGCGATTCATTTTGAAGAAGAGTTGGCTTTATTGAAATTCATCCGTCACCATTTCTCTTCCAAGGAAGTTGAACTCCGCGTAGATGCCAATGGTGCATTTTCTCCGACAGATGCGCTTGATAAATTAAAGCGCTTGGCAGAACTGGACCTTCATTCCATTGAGCAGCCTATTCGTGCCGGACAATGGGAGGAGATGGCAAAGCTTGTAGCCGAAACTCCGCTCCCGATAGCATTGGATGAAGAGTTGATAGGAATACATTCCCTAAAAGAAAAAAGACAGATGCTGGAATATATTCGTCCGCAATATATCATACTGAAGCCATCTTTGCATGGTGCTCTTTGTGGTTCGGAAGAATGGATTCGGGAAGCGGAGCAGCTTCATATAGGGTGGTGGATAACGTCGGCCCTTGAATCAAACATCGGATTGAATGCCATTGCCCAATGGTGCGCGACGTTCAATAATCCTTGTCCGCAGGGATTAGGGACAGGAGCTTTGTTTACAGACAATATCCCGATGCCACTTGATGTCCGGAAGGACTGTTTGTGGTTTGATTGGATGAAATTCGATGAAAAAACATCTTTTTTGAGAAAAAAATGGGGAAAAGTATTGCAGATAAGAAAAGAATACTTACCTTTGTAGCAGGAAACAAGAAAAGAGATAAAGATCTATAAATCCTTTTTTTCATAGTTAAGGTTTTGGTTAAGAAAGGAAGTTGCTCGTTGAGAGTCGCTTCCTTTCGCTTTTTATAGCCTTCTCCATTATGAGAGCTCCCGTTACCCGATAGAGTCAGCCGGATAAACGACACCTAATTGTCGGCGGATTTCATCAATGATTTCTATCGTAATCAATGAATTGGCATGGCTGTTAATTGCTGATTCCCTTTTCCCGGTTTCTATTAAATGGATGAATTCTTCTATTTCATAAAAGTATTCATCGTTTGGAGTTGGAACGGTTAAATCAACGGGTTGTGGAGCAATGCCTTTTCCGGAAGCAGCGGCCGGACGAGGTTGCCAGGTCACTTGCCCGATTTGGTTTATTTTATTCACAATTAGATTTCCTTCTTCACCTTCGATTTCGGTCGGTAAAGATGAATTTGCAATTTTGGAATAGAGGATTGTTGCATTCATCCCTTCATAGTCAAAATTAACGGCTCCTTGCCCATCTACCCCGCTACTCAGAACGATTCCGGAAGCTGATATTTTTTTCGGGCGACCGAATAGGACAACCATAGGATAAATTGTATAGATACCGATATCCATCATGGCTCCGTTGGAAAGTTCCGGGTTGAAGGCATTCAAGACAATTCCCTCCTTGAATTTGTCGTAACGTGAAGAATATTGGCAATAGGCCGAGAAATAACGCCGGATAACTCCCGCCTTAGGCAGGGCTGCTTGCAGAGCTTTGAAATTAGGGGTAAGCGTTGGTTTCATGGCTTCCATGAGTGTTACGCCATATTGTTGAGAGGCTGAAATCATTGCTTGAACCTCCCGGGCGTTTGAGGCCATTGGTTTTTCGCAAAGCACATGCTTTCCATGTTTCATGCAAAGAATACTTTGCCGGGCATGCATAAAATTGGGTGAAGCAATATAAACCGCATCAATGACATCGCTTTTTGCCATTTCCTCCAAGGAGGTGAACTGATATGGAATCTGATATTTCTCTGCAAATTCATCCGCTCTTTCTTGTGTTCGAGAATATACTGCGGTTAGTTCGAACCGTTCGTCTTGTTGGGCTCCGGCTATTACCCAATCGGTGATGAAGTTGGTCCCGACTATTCCGAAACGAATCTTTTTTGTCATGGTGGAATTTTTAAATTTTGAATTTAGAAGGATATAGACGTTGAAATATAGAAGTTAGAAGTTAGATATGAAATATGAAAATTCAACTTCTAACTTCCAACCTCTAATAAAATATCCTTTACTTTCTAAACGGAGCTTTAACTACTTGAGCTTTCAGGTTTCGGTTGCGTACTTTGATATATATTTCTGAGCCTACTTTAGAGAAAGCTGTTTGTACGTAGCCTAATCCGATACCTTTCTTTAATACGGGAGACATGGTGCCTGACGTTACCGTTCCGATAAGATTGCCTTCTGCATCGACTATTTCATAGCCGTGACGGGGAATACCCTTGTCTATGAGTTCAAATGCACAGAGTTTGCGGGTTACGCCCTCTTTCTTCTGGCGCTCCAATTCGGCGCGATTGGTGAAGTTCTTCCCTTCTGCAAATTTTGTAATCCATCCCAAACCGGCTTCGATTGGCGAAGTAGTGTCATCCAGATCATTGCCATATAGACAATATCCCATCTCAAGGCGTAAAGTATCACGCGCACCTAATCCGATAGGCTTGATGCCTTCCGGTTTTCCTGCTTCGAAAACAGCGTTCCAAATAGTTAATGCGTCACTCGGATAGAAATAAAGTTCGAATCCTCCGGCACCTGTATAGCCTGTATTCGAGATGATAACGTTTTTGCATCCGGCAAATTCGCCCGTGGTGAAACAATAGTAGGGGATAGCAGAGAGGTCTATCGGCGTCAAGCGTTGCAAGACCTCTTTAGCCTTCGGCCCTTGTATGGCCAGTTGCGCCATGTTGTCTGAAGCGTTTTCCAGTTCTGCACCGACCGAGTTGTGGCTAACGCACCAGTTCCAGTCTTTCTCGATATTGGCGGCATTTACGACCAGCATATATTTTTCCGGTTCGTAATAATATACGATTAAATCATCCACGATGCCGCCCTGCTCGTTCGGGAAGCAAGTATATTGAGCCTTTCCGATAGTCAAAGTTGAAGCATCGTTTGAGGTAACCGACTGAATGAATTCCAAAGCTTTAGGTCCTTTTACCCAAAACTCCCCCATGTGGGAAACATCGAATACACCGACTCCGTTGACTACGGTCATGTGTTCGTCAATGATGCCGGAATATTCAATCGGCATGTTATATCCTGCAAATTCATGCATCTTGGCGCCCAGCGCGATATGCAAATCTGTAAAAGGAGTTGTCTTCATCTTTTCACGATTTAGATTGATATGTTTTTGATTATTTCTTAGCTGATAGTTCAACAATCTTGATGACGGTTTCCATACCTTTTTGGAGAGATGGAATCGGCAAGTATTCATAGCGTCCATGGAAATTATGTCCGCCTGTAAACAAGTTCGGACAAGGCAGTCCCATGAAAGAGAGGCGTGCGCCATCGGTTCCGCCACGGATAGGCTGTACTTTCGGTGTTATTCCAATAGCTTTCATGGCCTGGAATGCCAAATCAACGATATGTTTTTTCGGCTCTACGATTTCGCGCATATTGTAATATTGGTCTTTTAATACCAGTGTTGTGCTTCCGGCATAGGTCTCATTCATCCGTGTAACCAACTGTTTTAGTAAATCTTTCTTTTGTTCGAACAATTCGCGGGAATGATCGCGGATGATATAGCTCAAGCTTGCTTCTTCTACTGTGCCCTCCATGCCAATCAGATGGAAAAATCCTTCATACCCGTCTGTATGCTCCGGACGTTGTTCCGCCGGAAGCCATGAAGCGAACTGGGTGGCCAGCAAAGCGGCGTTTATCATTTTGTCTTTGGCCGTTCCCGGATGTACGTTGAGCCCTTTGAAGCAGACTTTGGCTGAAGCAGCGTTGAAGTTCTCGTATTCCAGTTCGCCGATTTGCCCTCCGTCTACCGTATAAGCCCAATCGCATCCGAACTTCTGCACATCAAAGTGATCGGCACCTTGGCCTATTTCCTCGTCCGGTGTGAAGCCGATGCGCACTTTCCCGTGTTTGATTTCTGGATGTTCTTTCAGATAAGCCATAGCCGAGATAATCGCGGCTATTCCCGCTTTGTCATCAGCACCTAATAGCGTGGTACCATCGGTAACAATTATATCCTGACCGGTATATTCCAACATTTCCGGGAACATAGCCGGTGAAAGTACAATATTTTGGTCTGCATTCAGGCAAATGTCACCTCCTTCGTAATGAACGATACGTGGCTTAACATGATCGCCCGCCATGTCCGGACTGGTATCCAAATGAGAGATGAAACCGATAGTAGGTATTGAGTTATCATCCGTATTGGCCGGCAAGGAAGCCATTACATACGAATGCTCGTCGATGGAGATTTCCTCCAATCCCAAATCTTTCAGTTCTTTTACCAATGCTTCCGCAAATACCCGTTGTCCCGGTGTGCTTGGAGTGGTACCGCTTGTTTCGCTGGACTGGGTACCGAAGGTTACATATTTCAAAAATCTTTCTACAACTGTCATATTTCTACTTTTATTTGTTTTTACAGGGCTAAATTAGGTAAAGCCGATGAATTATACAAGTGTATCGGCCGATTTCTGCTTGCTTTATATATATAATAGGTATATGAAGCTGCTTAAATGGCGGTACGTCCGAAAAGTTTCAAGGCATGAAACTTCAGTTTCGTCCTATGAAACTTTGGTTTCATGCCTTGGAACATTTGGAAATATCCCATCGTTTCTCTGTTTTATTCCAATGCCGGTAAAATATATTCCCAAATCAAGTCTATTTCTTGTTGCATGTCTTGCAGGTCAGCGGTAGTTACAATGACGGCTTCTTTCTCCGGAGCTACAATAATATATTGCCCGTTGGCTCCGTCTGCCCGGTAGCAATTGTGCCGGCATTGCCAGAACTGATAGCCATATCCATGTACCCAGTCGCATGTTTTCGGGTCTAACTTCTTGGGCGCGTCTTCAAAACGGACCCAGGATGGGGTAGAGGGAACTACGGCTGATGTAGCCTTTTCAACCCATTCCGCCGGAAGTAGTTGTTTCCCTTCCCATTGACCTTTTTGCAAGAGGAATTGTCCCATCTTGGCCAAGTCCTCGGTCTTTAAATACAAGCCCCAGCCTCCGCAATTGATACCTTGCGGGCTCTCCTGCCACCGGGCATCCTCAATGCCCAACGGTTGGAACAGGCGAGGTGTGAGGTAATCAATCACTTTTTGCCCCGTAACCTTTTGGACAATGGCCGAAAGCATATAAGTGCCCAGGCTATTGTATTGGAAATATTCGCCGGGCGTATGCAATACCGGAAATGCCAGAAATTCCTTCACCCAATCAGCTCCCTCAACTTCACGGATGGAAGAACTTGGGTCAGTATCGTGTCCGCAAGTCATGGTCAATAGATGGCGGATTTCCATTTCTTTCAGATTATCGCTCACTTGGGCAGGAAGTTTGTTGGGGAAGAAAGAGATAACCTTGTCGGTAACTTTCAGCTTGCCTTCCGCAACGGCAAAACCTATGGCTGTGGAGGTAAAAGACTTGCTGACGGAGTTCAGTACATGTGGCACGTCCGGTTTCCCATCGCCAAACCATTGTTCGGCGATGACTTTTCCGTGCTGTACTACCATAATACTATGCATATTTACATTTGCCTCTTTGATGGCCTTCACATATTCGGGCAAATGCTTCTTCATGGATGCGGGCACTTCGCCTCTTGGCAGACTTTTATCGGCCGATTGACTTTGTTTTTCAAGTACTGACGTCGGATAATCAAAAAAAATATTATCCGGAAATGCTGCGTTTGATGTGCATAAAGCTGCAATTATCAAACTATAACAAATGGAGTGTTTCATCTTGTAAATCGCTAAAATTTATGCAAAGCAACAAAATAATTATCAGAAATGAAAGATTTTTACTACCTTTGTAGCGTATTATAAAAGGAATTTGTAGGATGGATGCAAAAAAAGTTTTGTTTATAGCTCAGGAAATCGCCCCTTACTTGCCGGAATCTGAAATAGCGACGGTTTGTCGGAACTTACCTCAAGGAATCCAAGAACGTGGTCGCGAAATCAGAACATTCATGCCAAAGTTTGGTAATATCAATGAACGCCGTAATCAACTACATGAAGTAATCCGCCTGTCGGGTATGAATCTGATTATTGATGATACTGATCATCCATTAATCATAAAGGTAGCTTCTATTCAGGCTGCCCGTATGCAGGTTTACTTTATTGATAACGATGATTATTTCCTGCGCAAGTCGACTGTAGCCGATGAAGACGGGAAAGAGTTTGAAGATAATGATGAACGCTGTATTTTTTATGTACGCGGCGTGATGGAAACCGTAAAGAAGCTGCGTTGGATACCGGATGTGATTCATTGTCACGGATGGATGGCGGCCCTGACCGGTTTGTATATCAAGCGAATGTATGCCGATGATCCTTGTCTGCGTAATGCAAAAGTGGTTTATTCGGTGTATGATGATGAGTTCAAAAGTCCGATGAGCAGCAGCTTTGCCGCTAAATTAAAGGAAGATGGCGCGGAAGATGCGGATCTGGCGCTCATTAAGGAGGATACAAGTTTTGTCGGATTGACGAAGTTGGCCGTAGACTTTGCTGACGGAATCATTCAAGGAAGCGAAACTATCAATCCGGCAATTGCCGAGTATATAGCCACCAAGCAAGTACCGTTCTTGCCTTATCAATCGCCCGAAACATACATTGATGAATATAATAAGTTCTATGATGTAGTTTTGGCGTCTAATTAATATAATGTAATAAAGATGGAGATTAAAAATCTTATACTTGGGTTCGCTCTCGGAGGCATTTTGCTGAGCGGATGTAATGATGAATTGAGTCAGGTTGGTCCAAGTATTCAGCCGGATGCTGACCGTTCTTATGTATATGCCGATACGTTCTATGTGGAATCTTCGACGGTGAAATTGGATTCTGTGTATGCGCGTACGGTAAGTGGATTGTTAGGGGATATTTATGACCCTTTGTATGGACATCTGACGACAGACTATATCTGCCAGTTCTATTGTCCGGAGGATTATAAGTTCGCGCATGAGCCGCTTGATGGGAAAGTAGACTCGATGGCTTTCTTTATTATGTATAATCGGGGTGAACAGGGGTATATGGGCGACTCGTTGGCGCCTATGACTGCTCAGGTTTATCAGGTAACGAAGCCTTTGGAGAGAAATTACTATACCAATATGGATCCGAAGCAATATTGCGATATGCAGACTTTGCTTGGCCAGAAAACTTATACGGCTTATGATATGAGTATCTCGGATTCGATACGCAATATCACAGATACTTCCGATCCGAATTATTATACGCCTAATGTGCGGATTCGTATTTCAACCGATGTGGCGCAGCGGCTCTATGATGAGACGGTGAATAATCCCGGAACATTCCAAAGCCAGGATTCTTTCAACCGCTTTTTTCCCGGCTTTTACGTAACGACCAGCTTCGGAACGGGCAATATCCTCAAGGTGGCCCAGTCTTCTTTCTTTATTTATTATAAGTATCAGACGAAGAACGATGCGGGAAGAGATACGATAATCCATACGCGTGAGCAGTTTAATGTAACCAAAGAGGTTATTCAGATGAACCGGATGGAGAATGCGAATATAGAACATCTCTTGGAACCCAACGAAGAATATACCTATATGAAGACTCCTTCCGGGGTTTGTACGCGGGTCGTTATCCCGGCGGCTGAGATAGGTCATCGTATCGGAGACCGTATTCTCAACAATCTGGAGTTCTCTTTGCAGGCTATGGCGCAGGAAGATTGGCTTTATGCACTTGAAGCGCCGAGTTATCTTATGCTCATGCCGGAAGATTCGGTAAAGAATTTCTTTGAAAGCAACAAAATAGAAGATAACATTACGGCGTTCCGTGGAGATTATAGCACCAGCACGCGCGTTTATTCCTTTGGAAACATCTCCAATATTTTGCAATTGCATTTGGAGAATAATCCGGACGAGGATTTGAGGTTGTTGGTGGTGCCGGTGAACCGGACGTATGATACGGACCAGTACGGAAAGCCAGTAAATACAACCTCTATCAGCAACTATCTGCTGCCTTCGGCGGTGAAGCTGAAGAAGGATGAGGAATCCCGCAAGATTGTTGTTCTGACGAGTCAATATGATCAATAGTTTAATTGTTTCATAGTTATTTGGGCACGAGTCGGGCGGAACTATCTGCTTGGCTCGTGTTTGGTTTTAGCAGGATATGAGAGAAGAGGTATTGAAGAAATTGCAAATCCTTGCCGAGTCGGCCAAGTATGATGTCTCGTGTGCTTCCAGCGGAGTAGGGCGGAGCCATCGGAAAGGGGCGGTCGGGAGTGCGGCAGGCTGGGGCATTTGCCATAGCTTTGCCGAGGATGGCCGTTGTATCTCTTTGCTCAAGATTATGCTGACCAACTATTGTATGTTCGATTGCGCCTATTGCATCAATCGGGTGAGCAATGATATACCTCGTGCTACGCTTTCGGTATCTGAGCTGGTCGAATTGACAATGGAGTTTTACCGGCGCAATTATATTGAAGGGCTCTTTTTGAGTTCGGGGGTGGTGCGGAGTGCCGACTATACTATGGAGCGTTTGGTACGTGTGGTGAAAGACCTTCGCACCGTGCATCGCTTCAATGGCTATATTCATTTGAAAAGCATTCCCGGTGCCAGTCTGGAACTGGTGAATGAAGCAGGGCGGTATGCCGATCGTATGAGTGTCAATATTGAGATACCCAACGAACAAAGCCTGAAGCGATTGGCTCCGGATAAAGATTTTCAGAGCGTCTTTACTCCGATGCGATATATCCAGCAGGGAGCTTTACAGGCAGCTGAGGAGCGGAAGCACTTCCGGTTTGCCCCTCGCTTTGCTCCTGCCGGGCAAAGTACGCAGATGATAGTCGGCGCCACACCGGATAGCGACCGGGATATCCTTCGTCTTTCATCGGCTCTCTATCAACGTCCCACCATGAAGCGCGTCTATTATTCGGGATATATCCATGTGAATACCTACGATACCCGCCTTCCAGCCTTGCCCAAGGCGCCTTTGGTGCGCGAGAACCGTCTCTATCAGGCGGATTGGCTATTGCGCTTTTATCAGTTTAAGGTAGATGAGATTGTGGATGATGCCTATCCGAATCTGGACTTGGAGGTAGACCCGAAGCTGTCGTGGGCTTTGCGGCATCCGGAGGTTTTCCCGGTAGATGTCAATAAAGCCGAGTATGAGATGTTGTTGCGTGTTCCCGGAATAGGTGTGAAGTCGGCTAAGTTGATTCTCCTTTCGCGTCGCTATGGCTTGCTTACTTCAGAGCAATTGAAGAAGATGGGGGTTGTCTGGAAGAAGGCGCAATATTTTGTTGTATGCCGTGAGCTTCCCTTGCATACTGTTCAGGAGCTGACTCCGGAGGCTGTCCGTCGTTTGCTGGTCAAGAAGCCGATCGACAATAGCCGCCAACTTATCCTTCCTTTTGATGATTGATTATGATAGTTTTCCAATATGATAAAACTTTCGAAGGGCTGCTGACCGCCTTGTTTCATGCGTATAACCGTCGTGTGTTTCCCGACCGGTTGCTCCAGGAAGCCGAGCCTTTGCCGCTTTTTTGCGAGGAGGTTTTCCGGGTTGTAACCGAGTCTTCGTTGGCAGACCGCGTGTGGCGAGGTGCCGGGCGTCTGCTGCCGGCGCATTTCCTTTCCGGTATTACTGCTTGCTGGCTTTCCGAACAGCCGGCTGTCGACGAACTGCTGTTCCGCTATCTCCGTAAGGCATTTGATTCGAAAGGAAAAAGCGTTTTCAACCTGACGGATGCCGATGTAGCTGAAGTGAGCCGCTTATGGAAAAAGGTGAACAATGAGGCGACACGCGTCATTCAGTTCGTCCGTTTTCAGAAGACTGCAGACGATATCTATTTTGCCGCCACAGCACCTATATATAATGTATTGCCGCTTACGATGGGCTACTTTACCGACCGTTTTGCCGATCAGCATTGGATGGTATATGATGTAAAGCGGCAATACGGTTAATATTATGACGGGCAGTAGGCGGAGGAGGTCCGCTTTGAGCAGGATTCGGAATTCCTTACGTCGGGAATCCTTCCGGACGAGTTGCTGGACAAGGACGAACTGCTGTACCAGGCATTCTGGCAGACCTATTTCCGCTCGATTGCTATCAAGGAAAGACTCAATCCGCGGCTTCACCGGCGGGAGCTGCCTGCCCGCTTTTGGCCCTATCTTACAGAGAAGCGAAAACGTTAAACGAGACCTGTCCGGATAACCTGCCCGAGATGTCCTCCAACATCTGCCGCAGACCAGGTAAGACATCTGCCGCAGATGTCTATAGGGGTCTGCCGCAGACCATGAAGGTGATCTGCCGCAGATGTCGGACCCCCTCTCGGGCAGCTGTTTTCCGTCCCTTGTCTGACTTCTGATGAAATCTTGCTATAATCCTGTCAGATAACTCTTTAACGCTTCTACATAAGCCGCCATGGCTTCGCGACCTTTGTCGGTAATACGACAAGCGGTATGCGGTTTTTTCCCGATGAAGCTCTTCTCGATATGAATATACCCCGCCGTGCATAGCTTGTCCAACTGCACACTTAGGTTGCCTCCGGTAGACTCGGTCTTTTCCCGCAGATAGACGAAATCAGCCTCTTCCACACTAAGCAGGATAGACATTACCGCCAGGCGGAGTTGCGAATGCAATAAAGGGTCTAACTCTTTCATACAGCAGATATTTGGGCGGCCATACGGTTTAGTGCATGGCCGGGAATAACCATCATAATCAGAAATGCGGTCGCGAAGAAAATCAATTGATCAGCTCCACCTATCATCAGGCAGCCAACCGAGAGCAATGCGCCTAAAGCGCCACAGATAGTCAGGACGCGGACCTTGATAATCATTCCGGACAGGGCCGTGCCCATTCCCATCAGCAGGAGAATGATGAATAGGATAGGGATATGCCATAAAAACATGGCGACCCCGGAGATGAGAATCCCGGCAATTCCGAATACGGTCCATACCTGCCCGATAATGCGGTCTATATAAGTCTTGACCATCTGTTCGTTGCGTCGGTTCAGATAAGTCATTAAGGGATAGCAAACTGCCGGTAGAAGAAGCCAAAGGAAATTCCACTGCGGGTTGGCGGTTTCCCGGATGAGCATCCAGATGACGAGCGAGAGAATAGCGGTCATATACCCCCAAATCAGAAAAGGGGTTCCGGCATTCTTTGCCAGACGATATTGCGATTGTTGAATCATTTGTGCAATGAGTTGCAAGCTTTCCTTTTCGGATAATTGTTTATTTTCCATACGAGATGCGATTTATTTTATAAACTGGTCAAAATTACATTTTATTGTCCAAACGTGCACGTTCTCCGGCGGAATTCTTTTCTACGGAGACGGATTTTATGCTTTTGCCTACCGCGAAATTCCACGTGATGCCGACTTGCAGGGTGCGTCCGGCCGACGAATCGTTTGTTTGGAGATGAGTAGTATAGTCAGATACCCGGCTTACATAGCCTGTTTGCTGATTAAAGATATTGTTCAGGCTAAGCCTGACAGACCATTTCCCTTCCTGCCATTTCTTGCGCAGATGCAGGCTGACTCGGTGCACCGGATTCACCTCGCTATTCCCGGAATATAGGCGTGAAGCTCCGTTGTATTGGGTTTCTATCCGGAAGTCCATAGGCAGATAGAACGTAGCGGTTGCATTGCCGAAGTACAGGTAATGGGGTGTGAATCCGTCAGACTTGTCGAATTGTATATCTTGTTTTACTCCGATGATATTCGCGTTCAGCCCGAACCAATAGATCGGTTGCCAGGGAATATTGAGTGCAACGAACCAATGATTCTCCCGGTGGTGATTGGCATGTTTGTCTCCTTATCCGGAGAATATGACCAATGCGTTTCCGCGCTGGTTATTTGATAATCCGCCAGGCTCTTCATCCGGTAGAGTGTATCTGATGTATGATTCATTACACTTTGTTGGATATCATACCGATTGTTCCCTTCCGATTTTTGGGAGACATAATCCGCAAGTACTTTGAAGGCTGAATGCTCCTGCGTATAACGATAATTGAAGCTCCCCGCCATCATCCGGTATTTCTCTTGTTGGAGATAATCTCCTTTATTATATAAGGTATACTCCGGATAGTTGAATCGGGAGTGATTCTCTAAGGTCCGGTCGGCTTGATGATGCAGGTATTCCCATTCTCCTCCGAACGAATGAGAAGAATCCGGCCGGAAAAGCAATCCTGTCCGAAATGCCCCGTAATGGTTCGGCCGGTCATACGATGCTTCGTTCCGGAATTGCTTGTCGGAAATCGGATAATCCCGGTTCTCTTCCAAGGCTCCATCCGAACGCGGTGCCTGATTCCAGGTAAAAGAACCATAGGTATCCCATTTCCCTTGATGTCCGTTCCAGCTAAAGTGAGGTTGATACCGGAAAAATCCCCGGGTTGCATACGTATTGAGGGAGGCATTTCCCCGCCGGCCTTTATCCTTGGGTTGACGCAATCGGATATGGATAGCCCCACCTTTCGATTGCGCGTCTTGTTCGGCTCCGGCAAAGGGTTCCACCTCAATGCTACGGATATCTTCCGAGCGTAAAGATTGCAGGTAGGAGGTAAGCAATTCGCCTTCCAGCCGAATCTCCCGTCCGTTGACATAGATTTTCGTCCCCGTGCTCCCATTGATTGAGATTTGCCCTTCCGAAATCCATACCCCCGGAGCTTGTCGTAATAATTCCATCCCGTCTTGGTTTACGTCTGGAGAAACTTGCATGACATAGCGGTCTGCCTTCCGTTGTATCCGGCTTGCCGATACGTGAATCTCATCCAGCAATACTTCAGAATTCTGAAGCCGGGCGGTATCGCTAAAGGACTCCCAAGTTTCTGGGCCGCTCCGTTCCGATTGCGCCATGCCTATCCAGCTCCCGAACAGGCAAATCAGAAGTAAGAAAATCTGTTTCATATCATTCCGGATTAGGTAAATAATATAAAGTCATCTTACATCCGGTTTTCCCCGGTTCAAATTGGTAATAGCTTTGCGCCACACCTTCAAGAGGACGTTTCTGCTCGTCCATGTCCAATTCCCAATTGCTATTCTCATCATGGAATGCCGAGAGCATGTACTTCTCATCGGTCAGACCTTTCAGGGTAATCGTCACTTGGCCCCGTTTCGCTTTGGCCGAACCATAAATAGGCTGGCTTTCTTTATCCGTCAGGGCCATAATCAATATATTGCCCGTTTCGCTCCGGATGCCTTTGATTTTTACCTCAACATCGTGTGTTTGTGCCTGTACACCCATAGCTCCCAAAACGACTATACCTATTATATAGGTACATTTCATAAACTCTTTTCCAAAACCTAATACTTTCATACTTTTTCCTACTTTTCTTGTTAGACAAATAAGTTTATTTTATAAACCAAATAAGGCTTAAAAAAGCCGGGAGGCGCGCACTCTTCGGCTATTCTGTGGCAAAGATAGATAAGTTTATTTTATAAACAAATAAAAAGGTCGAAATATTTTGTGGAAAATGTGGGTCATATTATGCTTTTCATGAATGTGAAAAGATTTTATCATATAGGTGATAAGTGCTTATCACATATATGAAAAGAGCTTATCTTATAGGTGAAAAACATAAAATGGCGTATCTTCGTAAGAAAGTTGCCCTTGTTATGGATTATTTATTATGGTGGTTGACTTATACTTACCTTATTCGCGTAAAGTTCTTTCCTCGTTTTTCCGGGAATGCAGCTATCGGTGCTCAACTTCGTACGGAAAAATTTTAGAAACTAAACAAAAGTTTGTACATTTGTCCTATTAAAAAATACAGGTTATGACAATACAAGAGGACATAAAGAATGCTTGCGAGGTGCTGCGTGACGGGGGCTTGATTTTATACCCTACCGATACGATTTGGGGAATCGGTTGCGATGCGACCAACGAGAAGGCGGTGCAACGCGTCTATGAACTGAAGCAACGCGCGGACAATAAGGCAATGTTGGTATTGATAGATAATGCGGCCAAGCTGGAAACCTACGTGGAAGAGGTGCCCGGTATGGCTTGGGACCTGATAGATGTGGCAGACAAACCGCTTACGATTATTTATTCGCAGGGGAAGAATCTGGCTCCAAACCTGTTGGGCGAGGACGGAAGTATCGGTATTCGTGTTTCTCAGGAGGAGTTTTCCAAAAAGCTCTGTTTCCAGTTCCGCAAGCCTCTGGTATCAACATCCGCCAACCTGAGCGGCGAGCCTTCGCCGGCCAATTTCGGAGAAATCTCGGAGGCGATAAAAAAAGGTGTGGACTATATTGTGGAATACAGACAGGATGACCGGAGCAAGGCGGCTCCGTCCAGCATAATCAAGTTGGGAAGCGGAGGACTGTTCCAAATAATCCGATAAAGAGGGCATGAGCAAATACTGGCAAATAGGAAGGTATATTGTTTCAGACTTTCTGACCTCCGCGATAGCTTGGTTTATATTCAATGTTTGCAGGTATTATGACCTGGTTACTTACCAGACTACCAGCTCGCTGGGCGAGTTTTTGTCATATTCTCAGGTATTGGCGGGACAGGTGTGTATTCCTTTCTTCTGGCTGGCGGTTTATGCTTTCTCCGGATATTACAACTGGCCTTTGGAGCGCAACCGGCTCAGCGAGTTGTGGCAGACTTTGGTCTCTTCGTTCGTCGGGGTGCTTTTTGTGTTCTTTGTGTTGGTATTGGACGAGATTCCGCGTTCGTATGAAATCTATTATTATTTCCTGTTCGAACTTTTCGGATTGCATTTCGGACTGACCTATTTGGCCCGTTTGTGGCTTACATCGCGCTATTTGAAGGAATTGAAGGGCGGAAAATATGCGCGGAAAGTTTTATTGATAGGTACCGGAAGTAAGGCTTTGCAGATTGCCGGCCAATTGGAACAAATCGGGTATCATGTTTCCGGTTTTGTGCAGGCGGCTCCGACCGAAGTGGTGGAGGCAGATAGCGGTAAGGTGTGGGGAGATGCCTCTGATTTGCCCCGTTTGTTGCGCCTTCATCCGGTGGATGAACTGGTCGTAGCCACGGAAGCGCTGGAAGGGGTAGGATTATCCCGGTTCCTGTATACGCTTTATCGGTATAAGATGCCGATAAAGGTGTGGATGGACAAGCAAACTATTCCGTTTTCGAAAATACGTTTGCGGACAATCAGCGGAGTGCCTTTGGCGGATATTACGGAAAACAATTTCTCGCCTGCGGGGAAGAACCTGAAATGGGTGGCCGACAAGTTGCTTTCCGCCTGTGCCCTGGTGTTGCTTTCGCCTTTGTATCTGTATATCGCCTGGCGGGTGCGTCGTGATTCTCCCGGACCGGTCATTTACAAGCAAGAGCGCATCGGTTAACGGGGGTGCCCGTTTATGATTTACAAGTTCCGCACGATGTATGTGAGTTCGGAGGAAAACGGCCCGATGCTGGCGCGTGAGGACGACAAGCGAATCACTCCGTTCGGGGCGGTACTCCGGAAATACCGTCTGGACGAGCTTCCGCAATTCTGGAATGTCCTGAAAGGGGATATGTCGCTGGTAGGACCGCGCCCCGAACGGAAGTATTTCATAGATAAAATCGTACAACAGGCTCCTTATTATTATCTGTTGCACAACGTAAAGCCGGGCATCACCTCATTGGGAATGGTGAAGTACGGATATGCCGGAAGTGTGGAGCAGATGCTGGAGCGTCTGGATTATGATATTATATATTATGAAAATATGTCGCTGGCTTTGGATATAGCTATTTTGGCTTATACCGTCAAGACAGTGCTTACGGGTAAAGGAGTATGATATGATACGTATTAGAGACTTATTTTACAAGTTCCTCTTGTGGAGGAGCAACAACATCAAGGAGAAACACTTTGTACTTATAGTCAGTTTCCTGGTTGGAATCTGTACCGCGGCCTCGGCTATTATTCTGAAGAATCTGATTCATTTCATACAGCATCTGCTTTCGGTTAATTTTGCCGCCGACCAGGTCAATTACTTGTATCTGCTGTATCCGGTTATCGGTATATTGGTTTCTGGATTGCTGGTAAAGTATGTCATACGGGATGACATCAGCCATGGCGTCACGAAAATCCTTTATGCGATTTCCCAACGCAAGAGCCGGATCAAGCCGCACAATATGTGGAGTTCTATCATGGCCAGTTCGGTGACAATCGGGTTTGGCGGTTCGGTAGGAGCCGAAGCGCCTATCGTGCTGACCGGAGCGGCTATCGGTTCAAACCTGGGCCGGTTGTTCCGGATGGAGCAAAAGACGCTGATGTTGCTGGTAGGATGTGGTGCCGCGGGTGCGATAGCGGGAATCTTCAAGGCGCCCATCGCCGGACTTGTCTTTGTGATTGAAGTGCTGATGCTTGACCTGACAATGACCTCGGTATTGCCCCTGCTGATTACCTCGGTTACGGCAGCTACCGTTTCTTATGTTTTTACGGGCATGGAAGCGATGTTCAGTTTCTCGCAAACCGAACCGTTTATCATAGAGCGTATTCCGTATGTGCTTTTGCTGGGTATCTTTTGCGGATTGGTCTCTTTGTATTTTACACGGGTCATGAACTGGATTGAGGGATTTTACCGGAAATATGCCGCCTCGTACTGGAAGAAATTTGCTATGGGAGGCGTGACGCTGAGTTTGCTTATCTTTCTTTTCCCTCCGTTGTATGGCGAAGGGTATGATACCATCGGTTCTTTGCTGAATGGCCAGTTTATCGGGCTTTTGGACAACAGTATGTTCTATTCGCTGAATGATTCCTATTTCGGCATTATTATCTTCTTGGGATTGATTTTGCTTACAAAGGTGTTTGCCTCGAGTGCCACCAATGGGGGCGGGGGGTGTGGAGGTATCTTTGCTCCGAGTTTGTATCTGGGGTGTATAGCCGGTTTTATTTTTGCCCATGTGTCCAATTATTTCGCGTTTACCATGTATCTGTCGGAAAAAAATTTCGCGCTTATGGGTATGGCGGGAGTGATGGCGGGAGTGATGCATGCCCCTTTGACGGGTGTGTTTCTGATTGCCGAATTGACCGGTGGGTATGATTTGTTTCTTCCGTTGATGATTGTCTCGATAGGTTCCTATATTACGATTCTGATGTTCGAGCCGCACAGTATCTATTCGATGCGTCTTGCCCAAAAAGGGGAGTTGCTGACCCACCATAAGGATAAAGCGGTCTTGACTCTGCTGAGCGCGGATAGTATCATCGAGCGGGATTTCCAGCCCGTTTCGCCCGGTATGACGTTGGGCGATATGGTGAAGGTGATTGCGCGGAGCAGCCGTAATGTTTTTCCGGTTGTGGATGAACGGGGTGTATTGTTGGGCATTGTATTGCTGGATAATATACGGAATATCATGTTCCGTCCGGAGCTTTATACCCGTTTCCGGGTATCGAAGTTCATGGTATCGGCCCCGGCAAAGATTGTAATCAATACGCCCATGGACCAAATCATGAAAACATTCGATGATACCAAGGCTTGGAACCTGCCAGTTGTGGATGAAACCGGACGTTATATGGGATTCATGTCGAAGTCTAAGATATTTAATTCCTATCGGGAGGTTCTGGTTGAGAACTTTGCCGGAGATTGATGCTTGTTTTGTCTATTTTTAATCTGTATATTTGAAACCTTTTTTGATAGAATAGCGAATAATAGAGATGAAGAAAGAAGATTTACGCATTGTATATATGGGTACGCCGGAATTTGCGGTAGCCAGTTTACGGGCTTTGGTGGAAGGCGGATATAATGTAGTCGGGGTAATAACGATGCCGGACAAACCGATGGGGCGTCATGGGAGTGTTTTGCAATCCAGTCCGGTCAAGCAATATGCGGAATCGGTAGGTCTGCCGGTTTTACAGCCTGAAAAACTGAAGAATGAAGAGTTTTTGCAGGAGTTGCGGGCCTGGAATGCCGATTTGCAGATTGTTGTGGCTTTCCGGATGCTTCCGGAAGTCGTTTGGAATATGCCTCGTTTGGGAACATTTAATCTGCACGCCTCGCTTCTTCCTCAATATCGGGGAGCAGCTCCGATAAATTGGTCTGTCATTCATGGAGATACCGAAACGGGAGTTACGACTTTTTTCCTGACACATGAGATTGATACCGGGAAAATCATCCGTCAAAAGCGTTTGCCTATCGCGGATACGGACGATGTCGGCAAAGTGCATGATTCGTTGATGGCTATGGGGGCGGATCTGGTCTTGGAAACGGTCGACCTGATTTTGGAAGATAAGGCGGATGCCATCCCGCAAGAGCAGTTTTGCCGGGATGGAGAGGTGTTGCGTCCGGCTCCGAAGATATTCAAGGATACGTGCCGTATCGATTGGAACCAACCGATGAAACGTATATATGATTTTGTAAGGGGACTTTCTCCTTATCCGGCTGCATGGACGGAACTGGTCGCTCCGGATGGCAAACACTTGGCATTGAAAGTCTATCAGACGGAAAAACGTCCGGCCGAGCATTCGTTCCGGGTCGGTTCAATTCATTCCGATGGAAAATCATACGTAGATATTGCGGTAGAAGGCGGATACATCCGGTTGCTATCCTTGCAATTGGCCGGTAAAAAGCGGATGCCGGTCCATGATTTCCTGAATGGATTCAAACAAATCGGGGAGTGCCGGGTAGATTGAATCTCCCTACATGAAGTTTGTATGAGTATTAATTTTCTTATATCAAAAAGTATGAAGAATCTAAAGATGAAAACGGCCGCCTGGTGTATGTTGGCGGCAGCGATGTTGGCGGGTTGCGGTCAGCCCAAACAACAAAAAGAGCAGACCGTAGAGGTTGCCAAGAGCGGTAATCCGGTGTTCGAGGGTTGGTATGCCGATCCGGAAGCTATTGTTTATGGAGATACGTATTGGATTTATCCTACTTATAGCTATCCGTTTGACGAGCAGGTTCATTTTGATTGCTTTTCTTCGAAAGATCTGGTGAATTGGACGAAGCATGAGGCAATCTTGGATACGGCTGAAGTAAAATGGGCCAAACGGGCCATGTGGGCTCCTTCGGTTATTTCGAAAGACGGAAAGTATTATTTCTTCTTTGGCGCCAATGATGTGCATGAAGGAGAAATAGGTGGTATCGGTGTTGCCGTTGCCGATAAACCGGAAGGCCCTTATCGGGATCTTTTGGGCAAACCGTTGATTAATGACATTATAAACGGAGCTCAGCCGATCGACCAGTTCGTATATAATGACGACGGAACCTATTATATGTATTACGGAGGATGGGGACATTGTAACGTAGTCAAGTTGAATGATGATTTTACCGGCTTTGTTCCGTTCGAAGATGGGGAAATTTATAAAGAGGTAACTCCTGAAAACTATGTGGAAGGTCCGTTTATGTTTAAGAAAGACGGAAAGTATTATTTCATGTGGAGCGAAGGCGGATGGACCGGCCCGGATTATTGTGTGGCATACGCGATCTCTGATTCGCCTTTCGGACCATTCGAGCGCATTGGCAAGATTCTGCAACAGGATCCTGAGGTGGGAACCGGAGCCGGTCGCCATTCTGTGATTCATGTGCCTAATACGGAAGATTATTATATCGTATATCATCGCCATCCTTTAGGAGATAAGGACGGAAATCATCGCGTAACGTGTATTGATCGGATGACGTTCGATGAAAATGGCCATATTAATCCGGTGAAGATAACATTTGAAGGCGTAGAAGCTCAGACGATACAATAAATACTATAAGACAAAAGGGACGCAATAGCAAATATGTGCGTCCCTTTTTAGCTTCGTCTACTAACTTTATCGGGCTTATTTGCCAGTTCCTATCCATGTCCATTTATGCCATATATGCTCCAAAGGGCCTTGTTTATGCTTGCCCAACCACCATTTGCAAAATTGTACCTGCATCAGGAAAGTGCATATACCGATAATCAGGCTTATTGTATATCCGCAATAAGGAGCCAGGTAAAATCCGATAGGGAAATAGATAATAGCGCCGATGATAGATTGTGTGATATAGTTTGTAAGACTCATTTTTCCGTAGAAACGCAGGTTCCCAGCCATTGCACGGAATTTTTTACTTTGATAAAGCAGCACGAACGATGAAACCAAGACCCATGTAAATGCCAGTTTTTGCCACATGTCAAAAGCCGTCCCGGCTGTTTGTTGAATAATAACATCGCTTTGCATGATTGACTCTTTCAGCGTGTACAAAGGAGCAAATGCAACAGCTGAAACAATCAGAATTTTTACCCATAGGCGTAAGTTGCTTTCCGAGGCAACAAACCATTGCTTCCTGCCGATAAAGAAACCAAGCAGGAATAGCCCGGCTGTTTGGAAAAAGCGTCCGGCATTGACGGCCCATAGTAGACTGGCTTTCTGTCCCATACAGAAGGACAATTTAAGGAAATTCCCTAATTTGTCCCTCATTATGAGCATTTTTCCTTGAATTGTCCTTCAAATTTTCTAAGATTGTCCTCTCACTTTCCGTTTTAATTCGCTAACTTTGCAAACGGAATTTAATAATTGAATGACAATGTATTTTGATTTACAGCACATTTCAGGGAATATGGCAATCTGTTCAGGCAACATTCCGTTGTCCGCTGCATCGTGCATATACCTGTATTCAAAAAAGTGTGTTGCAAATTTGGATATGTGTGAGATTTGTGTAAACACACACACACACACGCACACACACACACACACACACACACACAAACACACAAATAGACACGCGAGAATAAACGCGACATAAAAA
>URGO01000021.1 GCA_900547435.1 uncultured Parabacteroides sp. | reverse complement strand
ATATCGGATGCTTTGCTGGATGAGTTCCTGGCTTATGACAAGAACTCTAAAGTTGCTTGCGAAACCCTTGTTACAACCGGGCAGGTTGTCTTGGCTGGAGAAGTTAAGTCGAAAGCTTACGTCGATGTACAGGACGTGGCGCGTAATGTCATTACAAAAATCGGTTACACGAAAAGCGAATATCAGTTTGAAGCCAAGTCGTGCGGCGTATTTTCTGCTATTCATGAACAAAGTGGAGACATCAACCGGGGCGTGGAGCGCGAAGATCCCTATAACCAAGGAGCCGGCGACCAAGGGATGATGTTCGGATATGCAACCAACGAAACAGCCAATTATATGCCTTTGGCTCTTGATCTGGCACATAGCTTATTGCTGGAGCTGGCTGCTATCCGCAAGAATGAGCCTAAGGTCATGCCTTATTTAAGACCGGACGCAAAGAGCCAGATAACCATCGAATATGATGATAACGGGAAACCGCTCCATATCCACACGATTGTAATATCCACCCAGCATGACGAATTTATCGAGGCGAAAGGCATCTCACAAGAAGAGGCCGACAACGCCATGCAAAAGCGCATCGAGTATGATGTAAAGACTATTCTGGTTCCGCGGGTAAAAGCCCAATATCCGGAAAACGTACAGGCTCTTTTTGACGACAATATCATTTACCACGTCAACCCTACCGGAAAATTTGTCATCGGAGGGCCTCATGGCGATACGGGATTGACCGGAAGAAAGATTATTGTGGACACTTACGGAGGAAAAGGAGCACACGGAGGCGGTGCGTTCTCAGGCAAAGACCCTTCAAAAGTGGACCGATCGGCGGCTTATGCCGCACGGCATATTGCCAAGAATCTGGTAGCGGCAGGTGTAGCCGATGAAATCTTAGTGCAAGTTTCTTACGCAATAGGCGTGGCAAAGCCGATGAATATCTTTGTAAACACCTACGGTCGCTCCAAGGTCAACATGACCGATGGGGAAATCGCAGAAAAGGTCGGTGAAATCTTTGATATGCGTCCGAAAGCCATTGAGGAACGGCTGAAGCTCCGCAATCCGATTTATTTCGAAACGGCATCTTATGGCCACATGGGACGCCAGCCGCAAGTTGTCCGCAAAGTTTTCAACTCGCGTTATATTCCGGAACCGGTTGTTTGCGATGTGGAACTCTTCACGTGGGAGAAGTTAGACTATGTTGACAAGATAAAAGCCACTTTCGGGCTTTAACCGAATACGCCATAGAGGAAAAGCCGTGCCAAGCACAGTTTTTCCTCTATTTGTTTTGTTTCCTATTATTTTGTACATTTGCTTCCGAAATATAATTAAAGAAGATGATGATGACACGCCTATTGACCAGTTTGCTGATAGTCTTTATGACTCTGTCTGTCCCTTTTGCGCAGGCTCAGGCACAAGATGAGAAAGAAACCATCGTATTAATTGATACGGACATGGGGAAAATCAAAGTAAAACTATACAACGATACCCCCTTGCACCGGGATAATTTCATCAAAAACGTAAATGAACATCTGTATGACGGATTATTATTCCATCGCGTCATCCGGCAGTTCGTGATTCAGGCCGGCGATATCCATTCGAAAGATGCGCCCATCGAACAACATTTGGGGGACGGAGACCCGGAATACCGCATTCCCGCCGAGATTGTCTACCCGAAGCATTTCCACAAAGCAGGAGCCTTATGCGCGGCACGCACCAGCGATGATGTCAATCCCAAACGGGAGTCATCCGCATCGCAATTCTATATTGTCACCGGTTCTTTTTATACCGCTATGGAGCTGGACAAATGGGAGAAAGAGAAGAACGTCAAGTTCACGCCCGAACAACGTGAAGCCTATATGATGGAAGGAGGACGCCCGGACCTGGATAATCAATATACGGTGTTCGGAGAGGTAATCAGCGGCATGAAAACGGTATTCAAAATACAAATGACAGAGACCAACGCCGAGGACCGCCCGCTGAAGAATATCAAAATCAAGTCGATGAAGATTGTTGAGAAATAAATGAGCCATTACAAAGAGACGATTCGCTTAGGTGTCCCGATCATGTTGGGACAATTGGGGATTATTGTGGTAAATTTTGCCGACAATATCATGGTAGGCCATCATAACACCCAAGAACTGGCAGCCGCCTCGTTTGTCAACAACTTCTTCAATCTGGCATTTATTTTCGGGATGGGATTCTCGTATGGACTGACCCCGATTATCGGCCGACTCTTCGCGCAGGGGAACCGGGAAGAGGCCGGAGCAACCCTCAAGAACAGTCTCGTCATCAATCTGGTCATAGGCATTCTGCTTAGCCTCTGTATGCTATTCCTTTTGCTGAACATAGATTGGCTCGACCAGCCGAAAGAGCTATACCCTTATATACGGCCTTACTACATCTTGCAATTGTTCTCGGTTATCTTCGCCATGTTGTTCAACGCCTTCAAGCAGTTCAGCGACGGGACAACCGACACGCTCACCCCCATGTATATCATGCTTTCCGCCAATATCATCAACATCATCGGGAACTACTTCCTCATCTACGGACACGGAGGATTCCCGGAGATGGGACTGACCGGCGCCGGCATCTCTACCCTTTTCAGCCGCATCCTGACCTTTGCCCTCTTTTTCCTTTTGTTTCTCAAACGGAAGAAATATGCGGCTTATCTGAAAGGATTCCGCTCGGCTTCTGTCAGCAAAGAGAAAATCGCAAGCCTGACACGCTTAGGACTGCCGGTAGGCTTCCAGATGGGAGTAGAAACCGCATCGTTCAGCCTGAGCGTAATTATGATGGGGTGGATCGGAAGCATGGCGCTGGCGGCTTATCAGATAGCAGGCGTAATAACGACACTCGGCTTCATGCTTTATTATGGTATCGGAGCAGCGGTTTCCATCCGGGTAAGCAATTTCCACGGAAGCCATAACCTCCGGGAGATCCGTCGGGCTGTGAAAGCCGGATTCCTGATTATGCTTTGCAGTATGTCATTGTTTATCATTTTCCTCCTGCTGTTCCGGACACAAATCGGGTACCTGTTCACACCGGAGCCGGACGTAGTGCATTTGGTTGCCATCTTCTGCTGGCCCATGATGCTTTATCAGTTCGGCGATGCGTTGCAAATCCTGTTTGCCAATGCCCTGCGCGGCCTGACCGACGTACACTACATGGCCAAGATGGCACTGGTCTGCCATTTCGGGCTGGCACTCCCGATAGGTTATCTCTGCGGATTTATGCTGGGATGGGGAGCACTCGGCGTATGGTGCGGATTCCCGGTCAGCCTGACCACCCTGGGAGTGCTCCTCTGGCGACGCTTCGACCGGCTGACCCAAGAGAGAAAGTGTCATTCGGCTATTATCCAATGATCAATATTTCGTTTTTCCCGATTGAAATTTACACCAACCTTAAACGTTTTGCGGGAGTCTGAAGCAAACGGAAGTGCATAATCAGATTGTTCAATCTGCTGCAAAGCCTCTTCTGCCGATCCGTCCAATTTGAATTCCATAATATAAATATACCGCGAAGTCTGCAGAAGCAAATCAATCCGTCCACGCGAAGTGTGATATTCCGCCTTCACATAGAAGCCAACTAATTTGAAAACAATAAACAGCACGTTTTGGTAATGCACTTCCAAGTCACGGATTAACTCATAAGGCGTATCGGCAAAAAAACTTTGCAAACGACAAAGAAAGGCATCAATCTCCCCATTCCGTACTTCTTTGACAAAACGCTGGATTTCAAAACCGGAATCTACAGCATTAACCGACGTATAATAAGGAATAAGGAAACGCATAAACCCCTCTTCTACCTCCTTATTGGGAAATCCTAATTTATATAACTTAAATTCTTTATCATAATCTTTGATGGTGAGATATCCGCTTTGGTAAATAACCGGAATCGGATTATAGGAAGATGCATCTATGCTATTCAGCACATCGGCATCGGTTTCCGTATGCGCCATTTTATACAAATTATAATCCGTATGCTTCAAAAGTTCGACCAGATAAGTTGGGGTCCCTGTTTCAAACCAATAATTGCCGAGCTCCATTTTGGCAAACGTGTTCAACAGACTGAACGGGTTATAAATTCCGACCGAATCCGGCACAAAATGATATCCATCGTAGCGTTTCTCAAGTTCCTCACAGACCTCATCATAAGTCATCTTCTGTGTTGAAGCCAATATATGCAGTTCCTCTTCCAGATTGGCATGAATTTCATTCTCCGTAATGCCACAGATATCTGCATACCGATAGTCCATCGAAATATCCATCAAGTTATTCAAATCACTGAACACACTGACCTTACCCACTTTTGTCACACCGGTCAGAAGCGCAAAACGGATATATTTGTCCATTGACTTCAATACGCCATAAAAAGGCTTCAGCATATTCCGCAATTGTGTCTGCAACTCCTCTTGTTGAAGCGTTTGCAACAAAGGCTTGTCATATTCGTCTATCAAAATTACAACACGTTGTCCTGTTTTCAGATAAGCACGCTCTACCACCCCGGCAAAACGTAACGGCAGACTCTTTTCCGAAGGGCGTGTGCCATATACTTCCTCCCAACGGGCAAGGGCGTCATTCACTATTTTATATAGACTATCCGTGCTATCGTATTGGGCAATATTCAAATCCAAATGCAATACAGGATAGGCTATCCAGTCCTTTTCCAATTGACCGATAGCTAAACCATCAAACAATTCTTTCTTTCCTTCGAAATAGGCTTCTAAAGTAGAAATCAACAAGCTCTTTCCAAACCGGCGCGGACGACTAAGAAAATAGTAAGAGCCCTCATTTACCAATCTGTAAATGATTGCCGTTTTATCTATATAAAGACATCCGTCTTTCCGGATCTTCTCAAAGTTCTGAATGCCGATAGGATAACACTTTGCCATAATCTTACGCGTTTTGTATGCAAAAATAAAAAAGTCTCACGACAAATTTAAGCATAAAAACAGAAAAGAGAAAAACGTTTTCTTTATTTTGTGGGTGTAGAATCCCGCAGATTATATCTATATTTGTGTTTGCAAAGCCAATTAATCAAAATGCAAATGAGACACATAGCTTATTGGATATTATCCTTATGCCTGCTGACCGGCTGCTATCCCAGCATAAAACCGCAACTGGAGGAGGCGGAAGCGCTGTTGACGAAAAGTCCCGACAGTGCCTATCAGCTTTTGCAAACCATCGAACAGCCGGAACGGCATTCTAAGGCGGAGTACGCCACGTGGTGCTTGCTGACAACGCAGGCTGCCGACAAGAGCTATCGGGAGCATACCTCCGACTCACTAATTCAGGTGGCGGTACGCTATTTCTCCCGTCAGCATAACCCCGACCGGCTCGCCACCGCGCTGTACACACAAGGCCGGGTAGAAAAGGAGTTGGGGAAAAATGAAGAGGCTGCCCAATCATTTGTAAAAGCGCTGGATGTAGCAAAAGGAGGAGAAGATTACAAACTGCAATTCTTAGCCAGCTCGCACTTAGGGACTCTTTATGCCTATTCCCACTTGGACAGCTTGGCTTTTTCCGCCTACGAACAAGCTTTGCATTTTGCAGAATTGTCTGGCGACAGCATTAACTTGGCCTATGCCTATGCTTATTTAGGACGGGTATACGGATTGCGGGAAGAATGGGATAAGGCAACGGATGCCTATGCACACTCCATAGAAATTTCCGAAAAGATTTCTTCTATACCTGCTTTAAGTTTAGGATTGAATGAATTGTCTGCAATTTATAGTCATGCCAACAGATATCAAGATGCGTTCGATTGCCTGCAACGGGTATTGGATTTGCCGGATTCTCCGTCGCCTAACGATCAAGCCGCGACCTATCTGAGCATGGGGGATTTGCTTCGCCTGATGGGAAATTATGATTTGGCGGTTACCTATTTGGAAAAAGCGCAAGAAGCTGCGAATCTTTACACGAAACGTGGTATTTATCAATGCCTTTCCTATTTGTATGAAGAGAAAGAGGAGTATGAAAAAAGTGTGAAATATAATGAACTTTTCTGGCAATACAACGATTCGATTCAAGAAATAGAACAGAGGAAAGCGATTATTGCGGTAGAACGAAAATACAACAATGAAAAGTTGATATTCGAAAAACAGCAACTCAAATTGAGAAATACTAAATATCTGATGATCGGGAGTACACTTTTCTTTTTGATAATCGGCTTCTTTTTATTCATTTATGCGAGGAAACAACATCTCATTGTCTCCCTACTGAAGGCTTTAAACAAAATCAAAGGCGAAATCGAGGAAAAAGAACATCAGTTAGTCCAATGCCAACAGGAGATAGCAGCTTTGTCGCAACAGCTATCGGATTATGAGGGTTGGCAGCAATCCCAGCAACAGGTAGAAACTGAGATAGATAAACTGGCTCAACAAGTAGAGAAGCTGAAAGAACAGAAAACCCAAATCCTGATTCAACTGAATCTCAAAAAAGAGGAGATGGAACGCTTGGAAAACCAGTTGGAACAGATTAAAAAAGCGCCGGACCTCTTTGCCCGTATTGCGGAGACGAAAAAGATTGATGAAATGGTGTGGCCGGAACTGATCGACAAGATGGATGTGACCCACCGGCAGTTTACGAAACGGTTGCAAGCCGCTTATCCCCAATTGCAGAAAACGGATATTCGTTATTGCATCCTTTGGAAATTAAGATATACGAAAAAATCTATTATCGAATTAATGGATATTTCGGAAGATAATTATTTCAAACGTCACCAACGAATAAGAGTCCGTATTGACAATAACAAAAAATGGGAAAAAGGAGAATTGGAACAGTTTATACAACATTTTTAAGGGCTTATCCACGCATATTTTTAGAGATGTGTCCAGTTTATCTCTTCCATTTTTACACTAACTCATTAGAAATAACTATTTTATAAAAAAACACGAAGTGTCCACCTAATTTAGTAGTTGTCTCTCTAATTTTGCACACAAAACAAATCAAAATTAGAGAACAAATGAAACATACAAAATCAAACTACAAGTGGATTCCGATTTCTTTTGGCGGATATTTAATGGTATTTCTTTTTATTTCTTTGTGCATAGAAGCGGAAGGAGAGAAAAAACAAATATATCTCAATAGTAGTTGGGATAATAGTGAAGACCGTTCCATTTCCTTTGACTGTCCGATTAGAGCTTATTACGATGCATTGAACCTTTATTTAGAAGGTACTTCGTATTCGGATATCACTATCCGGATTTTCAACGGTTCCGAAACGGTATTGGAAGAAGAGGCTCCGATAGGGACACTGCCCGTTACAATTCCTATCTTCAACTTGCAAAAAGGAATCGTTTATCAGTTGGAACTGACCAATTCGTGGGGCAACCGGCTGGTCGGGGAGTTTTTTGTGGAATAATATTTAATGTGCGATATGGCTATACCTAAAATCATACATCAGATCTGGTCTGGCATAGATGGCCCTTTACCAAAAATTTTCAAGATATTGGGAGAGACATGGCAACAAGATTATCCTGATTGGGAATATCGAGTTTGGGATAATCAGATGATGACCTATTTTGTCCAGCAATATTATCCTCAGTATTGGGAAGCATATCTACAGTTCCCTTACAACATACAACGGTGGGATGCTATCCGTTACTTGATATTGGATAAAATAGGAGGCATGTATGTTGATTTTGATTATGAATCTTTATATTCTATAGAACCGTTGATTGAAGGAAAAAGTTGCTGTTTTTCAGCAGAGCCGGAAACTCATCGCCTTGGATTTGAATTAAAGACAGTTCCTTGTTTCAATAATGCTATGATGTTAAGTGTTCCGAATCATCCCTTTATGAAAAAGATTATCAAGTCGATTTTCTGCGAAAAAGAGAATGATTATAATATTCACCGATTTGATTATGTATTGCGAACCACTGGACCATGGAAGTTAATGCAATTGTATGCTTCTTTGGATGAGACTGAAAAGCAAGAAGTTTATTTAATTCCTAAAGAATATGTAACTCCATTTGATTTTAATCAAGCACGTTGTATCATCCTAAAACGGCAAAAAAGCGAAGAGATGGAGAATTGCTTAAAAGAGGCATATGCTGTTCATTATTTCTTTAGTAATTGGCAAGCACAAATTAAATGACAGATGGCAAACATTTTTCAAAATCAATATCAACAAGCGTTAGCTTATTTGGCAATAAATAGCAGTTTTATAGAAAATCTGGGGCTGTTTCACGGGAGAATGGGAATCGTACTGTTTTTCGCCCAGTATGGACGTGCCGTGCAGGATAAACGCTATGAGGACTTTGCAGGTGATTTGCTGGATGAGATATACGAAGAAATCCATTGGGACATGCCCGTAAATCTGGAAAACGGTTTATGCGGTATCGGCTGGGGCATCGAATATTTGGTGCAGCAAGGATTTATGAAAGGAAATACGGATGAAATCTTAGCCGACATTGACCGTAAAGTCATGGAACTTGACCCGTTACGGATGACGGATTTAAGCTTCCGGCGCGGCTTGACGGGAATCGCTTTTTATGTGATTGCCCGGTTGAATGCCCATAGAGAGACAGCTGTATTGCCTTTAGACAATGCCTATTTGCACGCTTTACAACAAGCTGTTCAAAAAGCGCAATTTACAAAGGACACATATATATCGCAGCGAATAAAGGAGGCGCTGTTCCATATATTGGAAGGAACACCGGAAAAATGTATGGACTTGTCTTTCTGTTTGACAGAGGATATTCCCGATTTATCGGAAATCGACTTTACTAAAATAGACAATTTAGGCCTGTCTAAAGGTTTAGCCGGAGTTTTATTGCGTGCTTTTGATTCCGCTAACTATCCGCAGCCGGAAACTTCAGAAGAAAGCCCGTCCATTTTCCTATTTGATGAGGAATGCCGAGGTCAGAATTATGGGATAGGGACTTATGTAAACCAACTCATAGAAACTTTAAAGGATACCCGATACTCCGTTATTTCTGTACATTTGAAATCCGGCAGAACGCATGCTTTGGAAATTCAAGAAGGGAAAACAGCTACCCATATTTATATAGGAGACGTGCATCGAAAATGTTATAAAAAGGATTGGAATGTGATACATCGGCAATACTATCGGAGTGTATCTCTGGTGTTGTCTCCTTTCTTAAAAGCGGGTCATTCATTATTCCACATGAATTATGTACAGATGGCCTCTTTGGCTGATTGCCTGAAAGAAATGTGTCCGCATTCACAAACCATCTTGACCGTGCATTATACGGATTGGAGTTTTTCATTATTAGGGAATCATGCCCGGCTTCAAGAAATATTGGACGCGCCTTTGCAGGATGATAATTCCAAATCTATTGTTGAAAGTATTGAAAACTGGAGAAAGGACTTGAAGCATTTTGACCGGATTATTGCCATTGCCAAGCATTCCTGTCAGGATTTAATGGATATCTATCAAGTCCCGGAAGAGAAACTGACCTGTATCCCGCATGGACTGGAAGATAAATATCCCGGACTATCACCGGTTGAACGTAATCGGTTAAGACAAAAATTCGGTTTTACCGCTACAGACAAAATCCTGATTTTTGCCGGAAGACTGGATGCGGTAAAAGGAATTTTTCTGCTGATCAAAGCATTCCATGTTTTAAAGCAGCAATACCCGGAATTACGGTTGATAATTGCGGGGGACGGAAACTACAAAGAAGCGTTTGCAAATTGCCAGCCGGAATGGGCTTATGTTACATTTACCGGATTTGTGGATAAGCCCACCCTCTATGAATTGTATGCTATCAGTGATATAGGCGTATTGCCCTCTTTACACGAAGAGTTTGGATTTGTAGCTTTGGAAATGATGATGATGGAAGTGCCGTTGATAGCCGGAGAAACTACCGGATTAGCCGAATTGGTTGTGCCTAATGAAACCGGCTTTTTGGTGAAATGGGAAGAAGAGGAAAGCAAAAATATAAATCATTTGACAGAAGCCATAGCATGGTTCATAGAAAACCCGGAACGAAGTCAAGAATATGCGAGATGGGGAAGGAAACGTTATTTAAGTGAGTATAACGATTCAATATTCCGGGAACAAATGCTTGCTGTATATTCAGGAAATCCGTAGAATCAATAAAAACTTCTGGAGAAACTGTATGATTGATTCTGACAAACAGTCTCGCTAGCTGTTGTAAACATCAATATACTATGAGTAATAACTAATGTGTCTTATAGCGGAAAAGAAGAAAAATAGCTAACTGGAAAATCAGAATAGAGATGCTTCTATTCTAAATAACAAATTTCATGTTTCATGTATAATTAAAAAAATAAATAAGATGAAAAAACTAAAAGACTTAAAATTAGTATCTGTTTACGAAAACGAGTTGAATAAAAAAGAGCAAGCTGCATTAAAAGGCGGTGGCTGTTTGTGGTGTTCCTGTGGATGTAAGTATTATGGGGCACAAAGTGGCCCCAATGATAGTTACTATGGAGGTTCCTCAACTTCCGATAACGATTCTGCCACGGACGGTGGTTGGTTTTGGTAATTATAAATTTTGTTATTTAAGAAGAGGTGGCGCAATTCCTGCCACCTCTTTATAAAATTTATTTGACAATGAGAAATGTAATATATATAATAAGTATAAGCCTACTTCTATATTCCTGTAGTTCATCCGTCCAGAATGTAACTACCGTGAAACTGGATGATGCCCAAATCGTAGTGTTGGATGAAGCCAAGGTAACGGAGAAAAAGACCGTAAAGTTGAGTGATCTGGTAGAGGATTTCCAAGTCGTTCGCTTTGACAATAAAGACGAGGCTTTTTTCAAAGCTTTTTGGATGTATTTTTCTGATAATTATATCTGTATCAGACAAAGTGGAAATCCTATAAAATTATTTGATAAATCCGGCAGATACTTAGGAAACGTAGGCAATATTGGGCAAGGTCCCGGCGAGTATAACCACATTTATGACATTCTGCTGGATGAAAAGGGACAAAGTATTTATGTTACACCGATTGTAAGCGATAATGTACTGCATTATGATTTGACCGGGAAATATATAGACAAACTCCGTTTTGGGGAAAAGATCAATAAGGGCCGTATATTTCTTTCACCGGATGCTTCAACCTTATCTTTAGTGCATCTCTGTTTCCGGGATGCGGGAGACAAGTTTACCGGAGCCAATGTACAACTTCAAAATCCGGACAGTGTCCAGTACGTTTATGTAGAAGAGATCGCTTCCAATATGAAAAACCAGGAGGGCATTCGAGTAGGCTTTAATGACGAAATATGGTCATACCGTAATTCCGCTGATTTCCCGTTTATGATGACGCATACGGATACGCTCTATCATTATAACAGCCAGACCAATAAAATACAAGCCGCATTTACCATGTCAATGGATCCGGACAAAAAAGGAGACTCTTATTTTATCTTCAAAGAATGGCCGCATCATTACTTTGTCACGATTTTCGGAGAAGGGGGACGAAGTATTTTAGTGGACAAAGAATAGCCCATAGGATATGAAGTGGAATTTGTCAATGACTTTATGGGAAATCTGGAGTTTTATCCGCAAACCCAAGACGGCTATTTCTTTCAGAATTGGGAGCCGGCAGAACTACGGGAGGCCCTGGAAGAGGCTTTAGCTTCGGGGAATTGCCCGGACGATCAAAAAGAGAAACTGAAAGCATTTATGCAAACTTTGCACGACAACGATAATAATCTGCTGTTTTTAGGCAAACTCAAACAGTAAGTGTCCTTATTTTGTAGTTTTACGTACCCTGATTTTGGGGTACGCATTGACGAAGTCAGGAAAAATAGAAAATGCAGTCTGTGTAGAGTGAACTCTAACAGACTGCATTCATGTAGCTTTTAATACAGTATCGATTTAAGTTAGCCTGAAAAGGTTTACAAATTGTCAGCTACGTCCCACCAAACGCGCTGCCACATATCGTCACTACCGTTCAAATAAGTGTTGATCGCTTCTGTTGCGTTGCGCTCATTATATTGTATATCGGTATTTGCATAAGTAAGTCGATATGGATAAACCTCTACACCATTATCTATATGCCCTTGGTAGATAGGTAATGTCGGAATATTGAAACGACGCCAATCTGACCAGCTCTCTACACCACACGTCATGAATCCAGCTAAGAAACGCTGCGTAGCAATCTGTTCGATAGCTGTTTGTGGATTATCCGACAGGGCTACTTTTTCAGATGCAATATATTCATCTACACCATCAACGGCTGTATGGTAAGTCGCTTGAAAATCGAAAGATGCACGAATTCCGGCTTCATACAACTGCTTCGGATCAGCATTGATCCAACCGCGCTCTGCAGCCTCTGCCTGAACAAGCAAGGAACGTGCTGCTGTGATGACACCATAAGTGGCTTGTGGTTCGCAATAACTGGCAGCAACGCTACAACAGCCTTGAGCCGCAGCAGTCACTTCTCCGTTTGTAGCCAATCCTAATGGAACTCCAACATAAGCGTTAAAGTCGGTAGGATCTCCTTCCACAGTCCCCATATAACCATCTAACGTAAAATAAGAGAACATACGAGGGTCCTGATACTCTTTTAGAGCATCTACGATAACTTTGTTTGGTGCAAAGCCCAAGCCTGCTCCGGAATAATTCATGTTACCAACGTAGTACATCCATGCATAGGCCTCGCTATTACTGTCAAAAGTGTAATGAAAACCATCAGCTACCTCTGTGATGCCACCATCGTTGTAGGCTTGTGCAAATCGGGACTGACCATTCGTCGGGTCTGCATCTGCCAGCTTAATTGCCATCATCATACGCAACGTTGCATTAAACTTCTTCCATCTGGAAATATTGCCATTATATAATATATCTGCACTACTCAGTGATCCGGATTCGTCAAAACGGTTGTATGCATCGCGTAAATCTTCATCGAGAGCTGCATAAATTTCCTCTTGCGAGTCAAACTTTGGTTCCCAAATATCATCGCTTTCCCCTTTGAAAGCTTCCGAGTAGGGTATCGGGCCAAGGATGTCTGTAAGCATCATGAAGAAGAAGGCTCTCAACGTTTTTGCTGTAGCAATCTGATTTTCACTGCTCCCGAATTCCGTAACGTAGGATTCGTTCATTGTTTCCGGATCCTCGTTCATCTCAATGATGGTGTTCATATTTTTGATGACTGAGGTGTAATAGGTACCTGTACCGAACGTGGTAGTTGTTGTAAAAGAACCGAACTGATTGTTCTTGACTTCCGACAGATAGCCTGTTCTTAATTGCATCCAGGGGTCATATTCGTAACTATTCATCGTGAAGTTGCGCACATAACGTGCGGAGTAGGTGAACATCATGGACGTATAAGCATCGTTTGGCTGGTTGGGATTGACGTTTATATCGTCAAAATCCCCGCAACTGGTTGTCAATGTCAGAAAAGCCGCAGATGCAATTGCTATTATTTTCTTATAATTCATTGTATTGTCTCCTTATTCATTTTATGGGATTAGAAACCTAATTTAACTGTGAAACCAAAAGAGCGCGTAGAAGCAGCCTGTCCGCCCTCCAACCATTCATCACCTGTTTCAGATGGATCTACGTTCGGACAAGCCGAGTAAATTAGCCAAGGATTGCTGGCTACAAATGAGAGGCTGGCACTGGTCAAGCCGATGTTTGCTTTGGCCAAAAGCGATTTTGGGAAATCATACGTCACTGAAAGTTCACGCATCTTTAAATAAGAACGACTAAATACCCAAGCATCAAGATCGTAGTAAGCTTTGTAATGATAATAAGTATAAGCGTTCATATAGCAAGAAACCGGATTTCCTTGTTCGTCTACTCCTTCTACTTTTACACCTCCACCGTTGATAATCGGTTCACGCTCATTTACGCCGTTGTCATTCAATTGAGTCGTTTCTTCCAACATACCGGAAGCTACACCCCATAGATTTGTCCATGATACCATGTGACCGCCGATCATGAAGTCGAAGTTGGCTGCTACACTCAGGTTCTTGAAACGGAAGTTGGTCGAGAAACCTCCTGTCCAATCAGGCTGATAATTAGCAACCTCTTTTTCCTCATTAAACTCATAGGTTGGAGCATATCCGCCGCCCCAAGATGTCGAAGTAGTCGGGCTTAGAATTAATTGTCCGTTATCGTTGCGTGCCCAACGCGCCATTGTAGTCAATACACCTAACGGCTTTCCTTCTTCTGCTTTGTAATACCAATAGTAGTAGAAGCTATTTCCTTCCAGCATATAGCTCTTGATATTCTCGTTCAAGCGAACTAATTTGTTGTCGTTCTTCGCAAAGTTGGCACTGATGTCCCATTGGAAATCTTTTGTCATAACCGGTGTCGCACCGAAGCTTAATTCTACACCTTGATTACGTACCAGACCGGAATTCAACTGACGAGAAGAATATCCGGATTGTGGTGCTACCGTCATGTTCAGAATCTGGTTTTTCGTGTCGCGACGATAAAAGTTAATATCTGCCCATGCTCGGTTATTCAATGCCCGGACTTCTGTACCAACTTCGTACGAAGTGGAGATGGTAGGCTTGATATTCTGATTCAATTGTGTCGAACTTGGGTATAGCGAAGTTAATGAATTGTACTTGTAGTTGGCATTATCACTATTTGTGTACTGATACTGCATGATAGTTCTGTACACATCCAGAGTTGAACCTACTTGTGCCAACGATCCTCGTATTTTCCAGTAGTTCAGCCAAGGTGCTTTATCTTGGATGAATTGATTCAGCATCACACTGGCAGAAAGACCTCCATAGAGGTAGTGGTTCTCTGAATCCGGCAAACGTGAATCCCAGTCGTTGCGGATAGAACCGTCAAGGAAGTATGTGTCATCGAAGCCTATTGTAGCAGTAGCAAATACACTCTGGGTCTTGTAATGCTGTTCTTCATTCAATGCAGATACATATCCATTGGATGCAGCTAAATTGAAGTAATTGTCCATAATCAAACCATCACTTGTGTTAGCGTGAAGCATTCCATAATGATTCTGGCGTTGCTCAAGAAATGCGGCTGCATCTACGGTCAAACGATCATTGATAAACAGGTCGCTCCATGTTAAACGTCCCTGTAAGGTCAGGTCGCTCCGATGGTACTGCTCTTCGCCGTAGTAAGAAGTCCAGTTGATCGACCCTTCGCTACGTTCTTCTTCGTCATTCCGGTTCTGGAAGTTACCCATCACACGCATACCTAATTTCAAATTCCACGGCAAAGAAGCTTCAACATCTGCTGTAAATACATTGAAGCGGTCTGTTGTATAATGGTTGATGTTGTCCATCGTTGCATACGGGTTGTCATGGAAATTTGCAGATAAGTTGGTAGGAGAAATGATATTCCATGTTCTCCAACTTCCGTCCGGGCGTCTGTAATCCTTGAAGTCATTCAGGTTGACTTCCGTATGCCCCCATTGTACGAAGTCATAGAATACGTTACCCTGTGTGCCATATCCTTCAGTGGCTCCATTGTGATCGCGGCGGTAAGTATATTTGTAATCCAAGGATACATTCAGCCAAGAGGCTGGTTTGTACATCATTTTGGCACTTAAGAACCGACGTACAGCGTCAGAATTCTGCTGGATACCATCGCGTTGGCTATTTGTGAATGATATGCGGGTGCTGATGTCTTTAGCACTCTTTGAGAAAGAGATATTTGTTGTGTTGGCCAAAGCGGTTTGGAACAAGTCTCCTAAGTTCAGTCGATGAACGAAAGGTTGTGCCTGCTGATATTGAGAGCTGGTCGGGTCGAAGTAATTGGCATTTGCCATCATGACATTTTCATCAAAACGTGCGCCCCAACTTTCATCTGAACCATAGTCCAAATAGAAAGAACCATCGGCATTCTGCATATTATTAAGTGTTCCGTATAAAAATTGTGGACTCATTACGTCAACATTGCCATATTGGTTGATATAGTCTTGTGCATAATATTCTGCATCGGCACCATAGCTACCACCTCCATACATCTTCTGCAAATTGAAATGGTTGTAATATTTATCAATAGTGAGAGTATGGCTTACCTCGATGTGCCCCTTTCCGTTTTCATCGTTCGAAGACTTTGTTGTAATGATTACTGCACCATTTCCGCCTTGTGAGCCATATAGTGCTGTAGCTGCAGCTCCTTTCAGGACATTGATGCTTTCCACATCGTCCATGTTGATGGAATTTTTGTCGGCAATCGTTCCATCAATAACGTAAATGGGTTCTGAACCTTCCGGTGAAGTAAAGTCTGAAGAACCGCGTAATACGATTTTTCCGGCATCAAACGTGGCGCCTGACCTACCGAAGAATCGTGCGCCAGCAATCTTTCCTGCCATTGCGTTACCTAAGTCGGTCTGGCGGGTAACTGTTAAGTCTTCTGCTGATACCTCCTGTGTGGAATAACCGATTGATTTTTCCTTACGGGTTAATCCTTGAGCTGTAACAACTACCTCATCCAATGCTTGCGAATCCGATTTTAAGACAATTCGAATTGAACCTGATGTAATTGCAACTAATTCAGTTTTCATCCCTACGTATGAAACCATCAAGTTTTTACCGGATGCAGGCACGTCAGGAATTGTAAATTTCCCGTCCATATCCGTAATCGTACCGATAGTAGTACCTTGTACCAGTACCGATGCCCCAATAACAGGCTCTCCGTCTTCTTCTGAAAGAACTATTCCAGTAACGGTAGAGGTCTGAGCTAAAGCTAATCCTACACTGAGGAAAAAGCAAGCTAATACCATTAGTAATTTTACTTTCATCTTGCTCTTTTTTTAGAGTTATTAATTGTGTTTTTAGTTTATCTCTTAATAAGAGATGACTTTTTATTATGTATCAATAAGTTAAATACGATTCAAACTACCAAAAACAACCCGATACGAAAAATTTTTCAAGCAAAATGTTATATTTTTCAATGAAAAACTATTGTTTTTCTATATAATTATTTATTTTTGCAAACAAATAATACATCTCTTATTAAGAGATGTATCTTTTTTGATGGATAAAATGTTAAAGTGAAATTTAATATAGATTGTTAGTTGCGATTTATCAAAATATAACCGCTATAGCTAATAAATTGATTAATTCTTGTGTAGAATAAGAGAAGATGTTTTTATGTTTTTAATATTAAAAAATACAAACATGAAAATGCTGGGTTTAAATGCCGGTAAGGACTTTTAGATATGAAAAAATTTTACCTTTCTTTTCGGGAAGCATCTAAGCGCAGGAAGATGAAAAGCAGGATGGTAAAGCCTAAAAGGGATGAACCTCCATAGCTGAAGAAGGGTAATGGTATGCCGATAACCGGGGTTAGCCCCAGTACCATTCCGATGTTGATAGCCAAATGGAAGAAGAATATGGATGCGACCGAATAGCCATAGACCCGGGCGAAGGTCGTATCCTGTCGTTCTGCCAATACAATCAAACGGAGAATAAAGCCTCCGAACAATATCAATATGGCGGAAGAGCCCAAGAAGCCTTGTTCCTCACCGATGGTACAGAAGATGAAATCGGTGTCTTGTTCGGGTACATATTTTAATTTTGTTTGGGTGCCGTTCAGGAATCCTTTTCCGGTCAGTCCTCCGGAACCGATGGCGATTTTTGATTGGTTGACGTTATAGCCGGCTCCACTTGGGTCATCTTTTAGTCCCAATGAAACTTTAATGCGCACCTGCTGGTGAGGTTCCAAAATATCATTGAATACATAATTGACAGAAAATAGAAATCCGATGGAAGCAAGAGTGAAGAGGCCAATCAAGACATAGTGCCATACCCAATGGTAGATGGAAAGCCCGATCAGGTAAATGATGATAGCTCCTAATAAAGCGAGGATAACTATATTCAAATCGAACGGAAAGAAATAAGAAACAATTGCGCTGATAGTTAAAGCTCCGGTTGATAGATACGTGATAATTCGGACGGTTTGCTTGTCTTTCCGTTCTACATAAACCAAAATAATGGTGATGACAAGGACAATCAAAGAAACTAAGAAAGTCCCTAAGGTGGTTGCTCCCACTATGACATCCGCGTACTTCATACCCACGACAAAGAAAATAACGGCGCAAATTCCTGCCAATAGAAAATATCCGGACATACCTTCGCGGTATAACATCAGGAAAAATGCGAGGTAGACCAATGCTGACCCGGTTTCTTGTTGCAGAAGGATGCATATCATCGGCAGGAAGATAATCCCTAATACCAGCATGAAATTTCTGAACTGAGTCAGCACAAAGCCATAAGTCCCCATAAGGCGGGCAACAGCCAAGGCTGTGGCAAATTTGGCAAATTCAGCAGGTTGCAACCGGATAGGGCCTAATACCAGCCAGGAACGTGAGCCTTTGATGTCTGGTGCCAGAAATATGGTAGCAATCAGTAGGAGTATGATTCCCCCATAAATCAGATAGGCAAATACTTCATAGAAATCTCTTTCTATAATTAAAATGCAGCAAGCTGCTATGAGCGAGATGCCTATCCAAATTAACTGATTGACGGGGCGGCCGGACGGATCGAATAGCTTAGCCATATCAAATTCGTAACTTGCTCCGCAAATAGTCAGCCACCCTGCTGTAATCATTAGGATATATAGCAGGAGTGTAATCCAGTCGGTCGATTTCCAATTATTTTTTGTACTATAAGGCATTCGGCAAAATAACAGCGTTAACGATATAATCTTCTATAGCTTGACTTTCCGGGAGGATTTTCCCGCGCAAGTACTTTTCAATCATCAGGCGTCCGATTGGAACAGCGTATGTTGCACCGAAACCGGCATTTTCAACAAAGACCGCAATGGCTACCTTGGGTTTGTTGTAAGGGGCGAATCCCATAAAAATAGAATGGTCTTTCCCATGCGGATTCTCGGCAGTACCCGTTTTACCACATACTTCAATATCCGGCAGATTCGCACCCCGGCAAGTTGCTCCGTATGCTGTTCCGGTTACTGCACCGCGCATACCCTCGGCAATGTAAGAATAGTATTTTACATCGGCTTTGGTGTAATGCCTTTGCGTATAGAGGGTATCTAAAGGGGTATCTTGGATTTCTTTGACAACATGTGGAGTTATGTAATAACCCCGATTGGCAACAGTTGCCGCTAAGTTGCATATTTGCAACGGAGTTGCCAATATTTCCCCTTGCCCGATGGCAATAGAGATAATGGTGCTTGAATTCCAGCGTCCGCGGTAGATCTTATCATAGACTTTGCTATTGGGGATATATCCTCGTTTCTCACCAGGCAAGTCAATTCCTAACTTGTATCCGTATCCCATCGAGACCATGTAATCTTTCCACACATCGAAAGCCTGCTGTACCGAAGGATAACGGGAACGGTCGTCCAGCATATAATGTAGTCCCCACGGAAAAAAAGAATTGCAGGATGTAGCCAATGCTCCGACCAATGGCAGAGGCGATGGATGTCCGTGACAAGCTGGCTTCCCTCCCCGGAATGTATAGCCATGCGCACAAGAGAATTTGGTCTCAGGGGTGATCACTCCTTCTTGCAGGAAGATTAATCCTTGAGTCGGTTTGAAGGTGGACCCCGGAGGATATTGTGCCATCAAAGGACGGTTGAACAGAGGCTTCAAAAGGTCTTTCTGTAATTGGCTGTAGTTTTTTCCTCGGATACGTCCAACTAACAGATTCGGGTCGTAGGTGGGTGAGGAGACCATGCAAAGGACTTCCCCGCTTTCCGGTTCAATCATGACGATTCCGCCCAATTTGTTTTGCATCAACTTTTCCCCGTAAGCTTGTAAGTCAATATCTATCGAAAGTTTCAGGTTCTTACCGGATACTGGGGCAACATCCAGTTTCCCCTCCTCGTAGCGTCCTTTGATCCGTCCGTGTGCATCCCGTAATAAAACTTCTACTCCTTTTTCTCCACGTAGGTACTTCTCGTATGAACTTTCCACGCCGGTACGTCCGGCATTATCACCGGCCACGTAATAACTATCATTCTCAATGTCTTTTTTATTTACTTCTCCTACATTTCCTAAAAGCAGGGCCGCATTAGGGTAGAGATATTCTCGGATAGTACGGTTTTGAACATAGAATCCGGGAAATTTGTATAGCTTTTCTTGCAACATACCGCATTCTTGTGCCGATAGCTGGTTCATAAACACTTGTGGCGTGTAAGAAGAATAACCCGGATTCAGGCTCCGGTTTTTTATATCTGCTATTCGTTTAATGAATTGCTCCTTGGTTATGCCTACAATGTTGCAGAAATCCAATGTGTCAAAGGGTTGTATTTCGCGCATAATCAGCATAATGTCGTATGCCGGTTGGTTATAGACCAATAACTTATCGTTTCGGTCATACAGAATGCCGCGCGAAGGATAAATGGTTCGTTTCAAAAAGGCATTACTATCAGCTCGAAGTTTATAGTCGTTGTTGATAATCTGTAGATAGAATAAGCGGATGATAAACAGAATTACCAAGGCAATAACAGCACTTCCTATGACAAAACGTCTGTTTTCATATTTGTATTTTTGTTTGTTCATTGGCTTTTTTGAGATTCAAAATTGAATAATTCAATGACACAAATCAAAAGGACTGTTGTCAGGGCACTTGATCCGATACGTAACAACAGGAAGAGCGGATCGAACAATGTCAATGCCTCAATCAAGAATAGGGCTATGTGATGGATCGCAACAAACAAGGTAACATAACGGACGAAACCTGCATTGTCGAAGGTCCTGTAAGAAGGATATATGCCGTCCGGCAATTCTTCGCCTTGCAGGAATTGTATCAAGGGTGCACGGACGAAACCTGCCAATGAACAGGCTGCGGCATGCATTCCCGGTGTATTGGAGAACATATCAATTGTGCATCCTACCAGAAACGAGTAAATTAGAATCAAGCTGCGCGAAGTTCCTACCGGCATCTTCAATATGCAATACAGATAAACGAATGGTGTCGCGACGCGCAAATAATGGATATTGTTCAATACCAAAACTTGCAACAGAACAAATATCAGAAAATAAATGGCTGTACGAATTATAGTATTAATCATTCTTTTTTGCCTCCTTTTCTAAATTAATTTGTTCTTCCTGTAAAGCATTCTTTATCACCTGGACATGGCGCAATCGCGTAAAAGAAGCTGCTAACTTGATTCGCAATGCGTAAAAATTGTCATCGTGCTCTTTGTCAAAATCTTCAATAGTTCCCACGATTAGTCCCGGTGGAAAGATTGCGGAATAACCACTTGTAATGATTGTGTCTCCTTTTTGGAATTCGGAATGGCGTGGCACTTCTTGCAATGTAGCGAATGAGGCATCATCTCCATCCCATGATAAATATCCGAAGTTGTTATTCCCTAATATCTTGCAACTGATTTTAGACTTTGGATTCAGTAATGGAATGATAACCGAGAAATGCTCGGACACATTTGACACGATTCCCACGACTCCGCTTTCGCAAACTACTCCCATGTCTGGCTTTATACCGTCGCTTTTGCCTTTATTGATAGTAATATAATTTGAGAAGTGAGCAATACTGTTGTTCACGACCTCTGCTGCGATAAATTGATAAGGAAATGGAGGTATGACAGAATCGGTTACGGATCCCTTAAATGTAACCGTGTCGGCCTGCATGGTTTCTATTTGTTCTTGCAATTCCAATATCTTTAGTTCCATTTGGCCGTTTTGCTCTTGTAATTTTCGGTTTATTTCGCGCAAGTTAAAGTAGGACTGAATCTCTCCTGAAAGTGAGATGACATATCCTGAGACAAAATTAGCCGAACTAAGAATAACACTCCGCTGGTAGGAGTTATTCCTATAAATCAAAGCGACCGATAGGGCTTCAAACAGAATAAATAAGAACCAATGCTTTTTCCTTAACAGGAAATCGAGCAATTTTCTCATATTGTTTTTATAAATGAAAGCTGGATATCAAGTCTTAATGCTTAATATCCAACCTGCTTATATTTACCGAATAAGGAAATTGAATTTGTCAATGTTCTTTAGTGCGACGCCTGTCCCGCGTGCTACGGCATGCAACGGGTCTTCTGATACATGGAATGTGATGTTCATCTTGTCAGAAAGACGTTTGTCCAGTCCGCGCATCAGGGCTCCGCCGCCCGTCAGATAAATTCCATTATGGACGATATCTGCATAGAGTTCCGGGGGAGTCTGTTCTAAGGCGCTCAATATGGCTGCTTCCATTTTGGAGATAGTACGATCCAGGCAATGTGCTATTTCCTGATAAGATACCGGTACCTCCATAGGCAAGGCCGTCATTTGGTTAGGTCCGTGAACGACAAAGTCCTCCGGTGGATTTTCCAATGTTGTCAAGGCTGAACCTACGTGTATCTTGATTTGCTCAGCCGTTTTCTCGCCTACTTTTACATTGTGTTGGCGTTTCATATATTCTACGATATCTGTAGTCAAATCATCTCCGGCGATACGGATTGATTTATTGGAAACGATACCGCCTAACGAGATTACTGCAATTTCGGTCGTTCCTCCACCTATATCGACAATCATGTTGCCTTCCGGAGCCTGCACATCAATGCCGATACCCAGGGCAGCGGCCATTGGCTCGAATATCATATAGACATCGCGTCCGCCTGCATGTTCGGCCGAGTCGCGTACGGCGCGGATTTCCACTTCCGTACTTCCTGAAGGAATTCCGATAACCATACGGAGCGAAGGTGTAAACCAGCGGCTTTTGTTACTTGCCATTTTTATCAGGCCGCGCATCATTTGCTCTGCTGCATAGAAGTCGGCAATCACGCCCTCACGCAACGGACGAATCGTGCGGATATTGTCATGCTCCTTTCCAGCCATCTCACGAGCTACTTTCCCAATTGCTAACACCTTGTCTGTACGACGGTCCAATGCAATCATGGAGGGCTCGTCTACTACCATCTTACCATTGCATATTACAATCGTATTGGCAGTACCTAAGTCCATCGCTACTTCTTGAGTAAATGAATATAAACCCATTCTTTTTTCTTTTTTAACAATATATTTCTGTTTGATAGCAATAAATTCATTGATTCACCTTCATGGCTTAATTGCATCACCCGAGTGATGTAATTAAATCACCTCTGTGATGCAATTAATTCACAAGGGTGAATCAACGAATGAATACTTTATTAATGTCTAAAATGGCGGACTCCCGTCTTAACCATGGCCAATCCATGTTCATTACAATAAGCAACAGATTCGCCATCGCGGATAGAACCTCCAGGTTGAATAATAGCTGTAATTCCGGCCTTGTCTGCTATCTCCACGCAATCGGCGAATGGGAAGAATGCATCCGAAGCCATTACTGCGCCATTCAGGTCGAAGTTAAACGAGTTGGCTTTTTCGATAGCCTGTTTCAATGCATCTACGCGGGAAGTCTGTCCGATACCGCTTGCACACAATTGTTTGTTCTTTACCAATGTGATTGCGTTGGATTTGCTGTTCTTTACAATCTTATTGGCGAACAATAAATCTTCTACCTCAGGTTCAGAAGGTTGTTTGTTGGTCATCGGTTCCAAATCCACATCTGTTTGGATGCTTAAGTCCTTTTCCTGCATTAATACACCGTTCAGTAAAGAGCGGAACTGCATCGGGCAGGTCTTGCAATCCTTGCGTACCAAGATGATGCGGTTCTTTTTCTGTTCCAGAATTTCCAGAGCATCTGCATCGTAAGCCGGAGCAATCAGGACTTCAAAGAAAATCTTGTTGATTTCTTCGGCTACCTCTTTATTGATAGTTGCATTGGTAATCAAGATACCTCCGAATGCCGAAACAGGGTCGCCCGCCAAGGCTTCTTTCCAAGCCTCCAGTACGGTGGAGCGTGAAGCTACGCCACACGGATTGTTGTGTTTCAGGACGGCAAAGGTCAATTCGTCAAATTCGTTGATTAAGTTGACCGCGGCATCGATGTCCAGCAAATTGTTGTAAGAGATTTCTTTACCATGCAATTGTTCGAACATATCATTAAACTTGCCATAGAAACGACCTGTCTGATGAGGATTCTCTCCGTAACGGAGGTGCATCGGTTCGTCTACAGCTGCACGGAAGTAAGATCCGGCACGGTTATCGAAATAATTGAAAATAGCAGAGTCATATCCCGAAGAAACGGCAAAGGCTTCTTTAGCGAACCATTTGCGGTCGTCCAAAGTCGTTTCTGCGCCCTTCTCGTTCAGTAGTTGCATCAAGGGAGCATATTGGTGCTTGGAAGCTACAATAACTACGTCTTTGAAATTCTTTGCGGCTGCGCGGATTAAGGAGATTCCGCCTATATCTATTTTCTCTATAATAGCTTGTTCGTCTGCACCCGAAGCAACTGTTTCTTCGAATGGGTACAGGTCAACGATTACCAAGTCGATTTCCGGGATTTCGTATTGAGCTAATTGGGCATTATCGCCTTCATTTTCCCGTCGAGCCAAAATACCTCCGAATACCTTCGGATGTAAAGTCTTGACACGTCCGCCCAAGATTGAAGGATATCCTGTCAAATCCTCTACGGCATCACACGGAATGCCTAATGATTCGATAAAAGCCTTTGTTCCGCCGGTCGAAACAAACGCAACTCCTTCTTCGTGAAGCTTTCTTAAAATCTCATCCAAACCATCTTTATGGTACACGGAAACAAGTGCACGCTTAATTCGTTTTGTTTCAGTCATTTTTATTTAGTTGTTTACGTTAAAATTCGAGAACACAAAATTAGTGATTTATTTTTCATTTCTTTCCATAATAAGTAGAAAGAGAGAATTTTTAACACCACTTTTTATTATTTGCTCAACTTAAACTTATCCAACAATTGGTTTATCCGGTATGTTGTCAATCCGTCATAACGTTCGTCCAGGTCATCATCCAGCGTTTTAGCCTCTTGTTCGGATAAAAGTCCGTCTTTAACAAATTGGTTGACTGCACGTTTTTCGTTTGCCAGCAACATTCGGATAGCTTTACGGGTTACGCCGCATCGGTAAGATATCGGGAACTCTTTGGCAAGTGTGTTCAAGACCTCTCCAATATGGTTGATGTTTTCTTGAATCTCCCCACGGAGCTGGCCTAAAGCGTCTTTCTCTGCGGCGGAGAGTACATCGGATTGTTCGAACTCCTCTACTAATTTTAACGCTTCTTTTTGGGTGATAATAAATCCACGTCCTAAATCATAACCGTTGATAACCCATTCATGCGCAAGCTTGTCCCACCAGCTTTTTACAATTGGAATCTGTTTGAGCCGGCGGACAGGGAAGGATTGATTGTAATATTTGAAAATCCATTTCCGCTTGGATAAAGGCAGATGCCCGTCCCGGTCATATAGTTCATCCAAGGCATTCACTAAAATCCGTAAAGAAACGTTGGAGATGATACCTTCGTTATATAAGCTCCAGCAAGCCGTTTTCTCTTTCTTCAATACGCGTAGGCGGACATCGGCGAGGACATCCGGCGTCAGAATAGATACGTCCGGGGCTTGTTCCTGTTCCGGCATGAATTTCTCTACCAGAGGCCAGTTGGATAGTTCCAAGGCTTCACGCTTTTTCAGTTTGTCCAGATATTTTTCCGTGCTATCGGCTATTTGTTTCTTGATGCTGTAATCCAGCAGCATTTTAGCTGATGGGACCTTGGTCAATCCCAGTTTTTGCAGGAACCAGCGCATAGTTGTGGCATTTATGCAAAGGGTCAGTGTTACGATTCCACCGGTAAAAAGCAATATCTGGCGACGGATATCTTCCGGAATAGCCAGTGTGTAGGATACCATCAGGGCCAAGGTCAGTCCTAAAGCACCACGCAATCCACCCCATCCTAAAATGAACGACTCACGCATGGTTAATCCATATCCGGTTTTTTTCATAAACGGATATAAAATGGCAATCATAAGCATACGGGCAATGTTAACACCGATATATACGGCAATCAGCAATAAGAAACTGCTCCATGTCAAATCAACTTTCAAAGCAATAACAATTCCTACAATAATAAATATGAGTGTATTGGCCATATATGCCATAAGTTCCCAGAATTGTCCCATGAACCGGTTGACTTCAGGTTTCAGGCGTGGGCGTCCGATGTAGGTAATTGTCAGACCGAATGCAACCAGGGCGATAACTCCAGATACATCCAAGAAGCTTTGTGCCAGGATAAAAGTAATGTATGACGATACGATAATCACACTGTTTTGTACAGATTCGTCTCCGCCTACCTTATCCAAGAACCAAATGGTGAATCGGGCTGTAACCCACCCTAATAAGACTCCTCCGAATACGACTAATAAAAAGTTTAAGATAGGCGACATCTCGGTTCCGCCTGTTGCGGAATAAACACCGAAGAATATCATGAATAAGACGATACCGGTCCCATCGTTCAGCATGGATTCAGCGTCAACCAGTGTGGAGAAACGTTTGCTCGTACCCAGTTCCTTAAGCAGTGCGACTACGGCAACAGGGTCTGTTGCACTAATCAAAGCGCCGAACATCAGCGCATAACTCCAATTCCAACCGCTGCATTCCGGAACAAAAAGGGCAAGCCCCATGATTAATGCTCCAATCAAAAACATGGATATAACCATTCCCGGACCGGCAAGTAGGGTGGAGTTTAACAATGATTTCCGGAAAACGTGCAGGTCCAGTTCGTAGGCTCCATCGAATATTAATAAAGGTAGAAAAATGTAGAGAATTAGATCGGGATCCATATTTCCTGCGAAGTCAACCGCTGGTTTTAATATTCCTGCGGCTTGCAGGACACCAAATCGATCTAACAAACCGAGCAGGATACCTAATGCGAATAGCCCGACCGTATAAGGGAAGTTCGTTTTCTTTAATACAGATTTTAGAATTGCACCGAAAAACAGACATATTACAACAAAAAATAAAGGTGCGAGTAGTGAATTTGTTTCCATTTCCTCCAATTTATAACATCAACCTAAACATTCTTATCTCTTTAGCTTTTCCCCCTTTGTTCAGAAGTCGTTGAAAAAAGGGGGGGTGTATAAAAGAAAAAAGAGAAACCGCCTCGCCATTCAAAATCTCGCCTGGAAAGGACATATGCAGTCATAGTCTGCAGTAGCAATCCTATCGCCGTACCTGCTAAAGTCAGCGAGATTGTGACAAGATAGGCTTTGACCACTACCGCCGGTGACTTGAAAACTGCCTTATATGCTTCCAACGAAAACTCTTTCGGCCACAGACTAAATCCGTATAGGGAAATCGCTTCTTCCGAAGTAAATGATGCTGACAGCACCATGATAAAAGGAATCAGACAAACAAGCGCTATCAGTCCGCAAAACAGGTATCCGACCACATTTACGCCACTGATCTTTTTTCGTCCTGACTTCTTTAAACTTTCTTTCTTCATCCCATTCTCTCCTAAAATAATGCATAATCCTTATCGTAGCTCGAAACCAAACGGTTTGCGAAAACAACGGTTACAAAGCATAAAACGGACTGGAAAAAGCCAGACGCTGCAGCCATTCCAATATCATTGTTGTTGATGAGTGCACGGAAGGTAAACGTATCGATCACATCCGTCACATCATACAACGTGCCATTGGTTCCGATTAAATTGTAAAACAGATCAAAATTTCCTCTGAAAATTCCGCCTACTGCCAGCAGCACCAAAATAATCATGGTAGGACGCACCATCGGAATGGTAATTTTAAAAATGCGCTGCAATTTCCCTGCTCCGTCAATCTCGGCTGCCTCGTAGATGGATGTGTCAATTCCCATAATGGAAGCCAGGTAAAGAATGGAGCCATAGCCCACACTTTTCCAGGCATTGAATACAATAATAATTAGAGGCCATATTTTCGGCATGTTATACAGGTTTACTTTTTCTCCGCCGAACGCAACAATCACCTTATTCACGATTCCATAGTCGTAACTCAGGATATTGAAGGCAATTACGGATACCACGACCCATGAAATAAAATAGGGCAAGAACATAAAGGACTGAGAA
>URGO01000020.1 GCA_900547435.1 uncultured Parabacteroides sp. | reverse complement strand
AGAGCTCTAGCATCTGTAGGTACGAATTTATTTGTGAATTACTCATATGTATAAAATTAATTTTGAATAGTTACTTAAATATGGATAATAATGAAGTTTATGCGCTCTTTGAGGACATCAAGAATGGCTTGAAGGGCATCAATGACAGATTGGAGAATGCTCCAAAAGCAAGTGATAACGCATCAATAGGACAAGCTCCTGCAATGGATTTGGCTCCCATAAAGGACTTGTTCGACAGTTCCGCGAAGGAGCATCAGGCTCAGACGAAGGCTATGCTGACCAAATTCGCCGAAGCCGAAGTTTACGCATCAAACAAGATTCTACACCTGTTGCGTGACTTGAAAGAATCGTTTGTCCGAAGTTCGGAAGAACGGCAAGATGAGCCGCAGGAACATATCCACCGCCATTGTTTCGACATCAGGTCGAGCAAGGTCTTTTCTCTTCTGGTCGGTATGGGTGTCGTGTGCAGCCTTTCCGTTTGGGGCAACATTGAACTTTGGCAGTCCAAACGCCAGTATGCGGATGATGCCCTAAAATTCCGTGTCATCCGCTCATGGGGAGGTTGCGACGCAAAGCATATCCTTTGGCTGAACGATGTGTTCGACATCCGGCGTAACGAGGAAACCATTGACTGGCTACGCCAAGAGGCTGACGGCTATGATAGGGATTTGAAAACTGTTTCCGACAGTTTGATGCAGGAGAGATTGAAAGTGGAACAAATACAAAAGTAAAATATGGCACAAATAAAACGTTCGATACGCCCTCCATAAGAACAAAAAAATGAGAATATGAAAGATTTATAGCCAAGTCTTAGGCAGTATTTGCATTTAATCATTACCTTTGCAAATATCATCAATCTATTATCGCATTTTTGTAATATAGGAAAGATATGGGAACAGATAAGATAAACCGATTAAAAATAGTATTAGTGGAACAAGGCAAGACTGGAAAATGGTTGGCCGAACAATTGGGAAAGAACGAGGCTACTGTTTCTCGGTGGTGTTCTAATACGAGCCAACCCTCATTGGAAATGCTAATGAAGATAGCTGCCATACTGAATGTGGATGCGAGAAGGTTGATTAATAACGGAATAGAAGAGTAACATCATGGCAAAGAAACAACAGAAAGAAAAAAGCATAGAAGAAACCCTTTGGGAATCTGCCAATAAATTGCGTGGTTCGGTGGAGCCTTCCGAATACAAGCACGTCGTATTGAGCTTGATATTCTTGAAATATGCCTACGACCGCTTTGTGGAACGGCGTAATGAACTGATAGCCGACCATAAGGAAGCGTTTGTAGACCAGCCTGTATTCTACAATGCCAAGAATGTATTCTACTTGAACGAAATCAGTCGTTGGGATTACCTGATGGAGAATGCCAAGCAGAACGACATCGCCATCAAGATAGACGCGGCTTTGGCGCAGGTGGAGAAAGACAACCCTTCGCTGAAAGGAGCCTTGCCAAGCAATTACTATTCTGGATTGGGACTTGACCGCACCAAACTGGCGAGCCTGTTGGATGTAATCGGCAAGATTGATACGCAGAAAGACAAGGAACATGACTTGATTGGCCGTGTCTACGAATACTTCTTGGGCAAATTTGCCATAGCCGAGGGCAAGGGTAAAGGAGAGTATTACACGCCCAAGACGATTGTCAACCTCATTGCGGAGATGATACAGCCCTATCGGGGCAAGATATACGACCCTTGTTGCGGTTCGGGCGGCATGTTCGTGCAGAGCATGAAGTTCATTGAGGCGCACCACGGCAACCGGAAAGATATCTCCGTCTATGGACAGGAATATACCAACACCACTTACAAGTTGGCAAAGATGAACCTTGCCATCCGGGGTATTGCCTGCAACTTGGGCGAGCGTGCCGCCGAGACATTCCACGACGACCAGCACAAGGATTTGAAGGCCGATTTCATCATGGCTAACCCGCCTTTCAATCAGAAGTCGTGGCGGGCGGAGAATGAATTGACGGGCGACCCGCGTTGGCAGGGATATGAAGTACCTCCTACGAGCAATGCCAACTATGGCTGGATTCTGAACATCGTGTCTAAACTTTCTGCCAACGGCATGGCAGGATTCCTGCTTGCCAACGGTGCCCTGAGCGGTGATGGCACAGAACAGAACATCCGCCGCCAGTTGCTAAAGAACCATCTGGTGGAAGCCATCGTCATTCTTCCGCGCAATATGTTCTATTCTACGGACATCAGTGTGACGCTTTGGATATTGGCTGGTAACCGCAAAGCCCGTACCGTGGAGCAGAACGGCGAATTGGTGAAATACCGCAACCGGGAAAATGAAGTGCTTTTCATTGACTTGCGCCAATGGGGAGAGCCTTTCGAGAAGAAGTACATCCAGTTCTCGCCGGAACAAATTGCCCGAATAGTCGAGAACTTCCACAACTGGCAGTGTGAAAGTTATGAACAAACCTATCACAACGTACCCGAATACTGCTATTCCGCCACATTGGAAGAAATCGAAGCAAAAGGTTGGTCGCTCGTTCCCAGCAAGTACATCGAGTTCAAGAACCGGGACGAAGGCATCGACTTCGATACCCAGATGAAGCGATTGCAAGGTGAGATGTGCGAACTGATCCGGCAGGAAGAAGAGAGCAAACGGGAATTGTCGGGCTTATTTAATGAATTGGGATATAAGTTGTTATAGCATAAAAAGACGAAGTATGAAGAAAAATTTTATAGAGTCTGCCGTAGTCAGGCAAAATGTTCTAAATAATACTTTTGCAATGGATACTCTCCAGCAAACCTTGTCTTTAGATGGTGTAATGTTTGAAAGCAAACTCACATTCATTAAAAGACAAGTGGCTGAATTCTTTGAAGTCACAGAACGCACCATAGATTACTGCATTGAAAAGAATGAAAAAGAAATAGCCAAAAACGGTTACGAGGTTTTACGCGGTAAACGCCTGGTAGATTACAAGTTAGCTTTTCAAAAACATTTTGGTAACGAAGCAGATTTCGTTACCAAAACTACTGTATTAGGAATTTTTGATTTTCGTGCTTTTTTAAATGTTGCAATGCTATTGACTGACAGTGAAAAAGCTCGTAGTCTACGGAGTGCTATTTTAGACGTTGTGATAGATACTATTAACAAACGCACAGGCGGAGGTACGAAATATATAAATCAGCGTGATGAAGATTTTGTTTCGAATATCTTTCGTGGAGAAGTCTATCGAAAAGAGTTTACCGATGCTTTGCGTGATTGTGTGGCAATGGGAAATATAAAATACATGATTTATACAGATAAGGTCTATAATAGCATTTTTAAAGAGAATTCCACAGAGTATCGCAAGATACTTAATTTGGAGAAGTCTGAGAACATGCGTGATACTATGTATAGTGAGGTGTTGGATATTATTGCCAGTTATGAAGCTGGATTTGCAGAAACCTTAAGAAGCGAGATGGAGGAGAAAGGGCGTAAATTATCGTCTCATGAAACAGACATCTTGTTTTCGAAATTTGAAAGTCAACGTCTTTGGGCTCCATTACGAGAGAAAGCTAGAAATAAAATGGCAAGCCGGGATTTATGTTTCCGCGATGCTCTACATAAGAATCTTGAAGAATACATCAGTGCAGTTCCTCAAAGTGACTTCGAACGTTTTCTAGGAGAAAAAAGTATGGAGCTCGATAAGCGTTTAGAAGAATATAAGGATGCATTGAAACGACTAAAAGAGCGGGATTGAAATGGAAGTAATATATATCACACACGAACAGGCCATAGAGACCCATAAAAAGACCATTGAATATAGTGGTGGGGGAGACATGTCTATATTAAATATAGGTTACTTGGATAGTGTATTGGAACACATTCAAAATGATGATTACTATCCAACATTTGAAGACAAATTAGTGCATCTTGTTTGGTCTGTTAACAAAAATCATTCTTTTTCTGATGGCAATAAGCGTTTATCTATCACTTTAGGTAGCTTGTTTCTTCTTTTAAATGGTCGTTTATATTGTAATAGACGTTTTCTTCAGGAGATGGAAAATATCAGTTATCATCTTGCTGCAGGGCGTATTGATAAAGACCTTTTACGGGATATTATTCATTCTATTCTTGAAGGAGAAATGGATTTTGACGAAGATTTGAAGATACGTATTCTTGTTGCTATTGATGATCAGTTTATTGGATTTAATGAAGAAGATGTCAATCATAAAGAATAATTATAAACGGCTAGGCGACTATATCCGCGAGGTTGATGTCAGAAACCGGGATTTGGAGGTGACGAAACTATTGGGTGTCAGCATCTCCAAAGAATTCATACCGTCCATAGCAAATACCATCGGAACGGATATGTCTTCTTATAAGGTGGTTGAGCCTCGACAATTTGCATACGGCCCTGTTACCTCACGTAACGGTGATAAGGTTTCTATTGCTTTGTATAAGGACGATGAAAAGGCGATAGTCTCACAAGCCTATGCCATATTTGAGGTTAAGAACAAGCAGGAACTTCTTCCCGAATACCTGATGATGTGGTTTCGCCGCCCTGAGTTCGACCGCTATGCCCGTTTCAAGTCACACGGCAGCGCACGTGAGATTTTCAGCTGGGAAGAAATGTGCGATGTAGAACTGCCCATTCCGTCCATAGTACAGCAGCAAAAGATGGTGTCCGAATACGAAGCTGTTACCCGCCGTATCAGCCTCAATGAGCAAATCATCGCCAAGTTGGAAAAAACGGCGCAAGCCCTCTACCGCAAGATGTTTGTGGATGGAATTGATAAGGAGAATTTGCCGGAAGGGTGGAGAATAGGAATAATATCTGATTTTGGTGATGTCATCACAGGGAAAACTCCATCAAGTAATGCTCCAGAAGATTTTGGAATGGATATGCCTTTTATAACACCTGGTGATTTTCAATATTATAGTAAATTTGCCATAGGTTCAGAAAGGGGATTATCCGTATCCGGATATAAGCATCTAAAAAATAAGATACTTCCAGAAGGAAGTGTGATTGTCACATGTATAGGGTCAGATATGGGCAAAGTTACAATTGCTTCAGAACAATGCATCACGAACCAACAGATGAACTCAATCATTGTCAAAGAAAAATTTTACTCTGATTATTTGTACTACTGCTTATCGAGTATGAAAGATAAATTAAAAGGAATGGCACTAGGAAGTTCTACAATGCCTCTATTAAATAAAAGCGATTTCGAAAAGATCGTAATTGTAATACCTGCAAAAAGCAGTCTTTATGCTTTTGATACATTTCTGACCGATTTGTTCTTTTATCGGTTTGTAGGGCGTGTGGCAAAATGGATATTTCCCGAAAAAAAGCATACTACCTTTTTCTGAAAAGGGTGCGTGCTTTTGCAGAAAAGGTAGTATGCTTTTGCGGGAAAGGTAGGCATGAATTTTCAGGGAGAACAGATAATGTCAGACCAGGTCTGCCCAGGTGGCTTTGGCTTCGCGCAACAGGTCGGCCGGAGCAAGGCGTACTTGCAATCCGCGTTGTCCGGCACTGACATAAATCTGTTCAAGATTTTCGGCCGTCTGGTGGATATAGGTCGGGAAATGCTTCTTCATGCCGATGGGAGAGCACCCGCCCCGGATATAGCCGGTGAGTGGCAAGAGTTCTTTGACGTGGATCATTTCGCAATTCTTGTTGCCTGATACTTTTGCCGCTTTCTTCAGGTTTACCTCTTTATCTCCCGGGATGACGCACACGAAGTAGCCGCTCTTGTCGCCACGGAGCACCAGCGTTTTGAATACCTGTTCGATGTCTTCGCCCAATTGTTCGGCTACATGCGTCGCACTCAGGTCTGATTCGTCTACCTCATAAGGGACTAATGTATAATTTACTTTAGCCTTGTCTAAGAGACGGGCTACGTTTGTTTTGCTTATCTTTTCCTTCATATATTTTTTAGTTTTTGAGTTAACAAGTTGACAAGGCTTCAGTAGACAAGGCTTATGCCTTGTCCCTTTGTTGACTCGTCTCCTTGTTTCCTTTCATTGACAAAGATAATACAAAAAAGTGAGATACTGAGCAAATCACGGAAATATGATTGAAAGTTAATGATTTATGAGTTTTTGACGTCAGAAATAAAAGAAATAAAGAATTTTCGAGAAAAAATGCCTGATATTTTCAAAAAATAACCGACATTTGCGGGGAAATATCAAGAAACTACAGAATGAGAAAATATATAAGACTGCTTTTCTGCCTGTTATTCAGCCTGATTATGCCGATTGGCGCACAATCGTTGAGCCGGAATGCACAGGTCAGTCTCCTGACAAGCTCGCCTTACGAGGGCGAAGTATTCACATTATACGGCCATACGGCTTTACGCATCCAAGACAATAATCAGAAAATCGATTACGTATTCAACTACGGCATATTCAGTTTCTCCCAGCCTAACTTTATCTACCGGTTCGCCAAAGGTGAGACAGATTATATGCTGGGCGTAATGAAATATGAAGATTATATCGTGGAATACCAAATGCGGGGAAGTACCGTTACCGAACAGGTGCTGAATCTCCTGCCGGAAGAGAAAGAGCGGATATGGGCTACCTTGCTGGAAAATTACAAACCGGAGAACCGGGAATACCGCTATAACTTCTTCTTCGACAATTGCGCCACACGCCCCGCTTCGCTCATTGAAAAAGGCGTGAACGGAGCTATCGATTATCGCTGGACTCCGGAAGAAAAGAGTTTCCGAGATATCATCAATTATTGCACACGCAACCACCCATGGCTAACATTCGGTTGCGATTTGGCATTAGGAAGCCCGACCGACCGACTCATTACGCCTCATGAGATGTTTTTCCTTCCGGAATATCTGAAAGAGGGTGTGGCAAGTGCAGTCATTGTGTCAGACAACGGTTCAGAACGTCCGTTAGTTGCCGAAAGCCATATCTTAGAAGCCGAACCGGATGATGAAATCCCGACAGAATGGTTCTCTCCGCTGGTTTGTGCGACCTTATTGCTCTTAATAACCCTCCTCCTGACCTATTGGGAATGGAGAAAAGGACAATACTTTGCGTGGCTGGATGCCTTTCTGTTCCTCTTAGCCGGATTAGGCGGATGCATCCTATTCTTTTTGGGATTCATTTCAGAGCATCCCTGCACGTGGCCAAACTGGACCCTGCTTTGGTTGCACCCCCTGCAACTGCTCGTTGTGCCATTATCTTTCGTAAAAAAGCTAAGAAAAGCTGGATATTATTATCATTTTATTAACTTTGCGGCGGCAATGCTGATAATAGTGGGATGGAATTTTATTCCGCAACATTTTAATTCGGCATTTATTCCGCTGATAATCACCTTAGGAATACGCTCGGGAAATGTATTGATAAGGTATAAAAAAGGCAAGAAATAAAATAATGGCATAATTATTGTAGGAACACTAGACAGATAAATGGACAAGAAAGTACGCAAAATATTATCTTCGTTAATTGCTATTTTGGCAGTTACCAATTTGGAAGCCCAGCAACAGGTTCCCAAATTGGTGGTTTGCATTACTGTCGACCAGCTGCGCGGAGACTATATCGAGTATTTCTACAATACATTCGGCGAACGTGGGTTTAAACGCTTGTTAAACGAAGGGAAAGTCTACTCGAACATCCGCTTTGAATTTTCGAACATAGACGAGGCAAGCGCATTTGCCACTTTGTTTACCGGTTCCAATCCCTGCTTCAACGGCATTTCATCCAATTACAAATATGATTTCGAAAGAGAACGGGAATTTTCTGTCTTATATGACCCAGCTTACTTAGGAAATTACACGCGAGACAACTATTCCCCGAAAGCTTTGTTCAGCTCAACCATCGGCGATGAACTGAAAATCGCCTCTAAAGGCAGAAGCGATGTGTATGCGATTGCCCCGAATCCGGAGGCAGCCATCTTGTCAGGCGGCCATGCGGCCAACGGAGTTTTCTGGATTGACAACAGCAACGGGAAATGGGCGACAACGACCTATTACAAAAGTGTTCCGTGGTATGTAGACCGTTACAATAGCGGAGTAGAGTCTTTATCAGCCCGTTTGAATAAGATGATTTGGACTCCGTCCCTTCCGACAAGCCAGCTGAACGCTTTCCCCTATGTCTTGGATGAAATTCCATTCAAATATACATTCAGCGAAAAAGAGCTGAATTGCTATCCGAAGCTGAAAACAACACCGTTCGTCAATAAAGAGGTGAACCGTCTGGCACTTCAATTCCTGGAATATGGCGGCTTCGGTACGCGGACCTGCCCAGACTTATTGTCTGTAACTTACTACGCAGGCAATTACCGGGGGAATATGAATAAGGAATACTCGTATGAAATACAAGATACCTACTATCAATTAGATAAAGACATCGAACAGCTCTTGGATGCCATCGACAAAAAAGTAGGCTTGTCTAAAGCACTGGTGGTATTTACCGGTTCCGGTTATTACAAGAGCGAGGAAGAATATACGCAAGAACTGGATTCCTATATCGCCGGAGGCGAATTTCATCCAAAACGTTGCGTCGCTTTGCTGAATATGTATCTGATGGCTCTCTACGGTCAGCAGACCAATTGGGTAAAAGGATATTATGACAACCAGATTTACCTGAACCGTAAAGCCATTGAAGACGCGAAATTGGATTTGGCCGAGATTCAAAACAAATCGGCAGCCTTTTTGAAAGAATTCAGCGGAGTCCAGCATGTAACGACCGACCATAGTCTGGTATTCGGCGATTGGAACGAAGGTACAGCCAAGTTTCGGGAAGGAACCCATCATTTGGGCCGAGGCGATTTAATCATCGAATTGCAACCCGGCTGGAAAATCAACAAAGACAATCCAAAAGAAAAAGTTAAGCTAATCCGAAATAATGCGGTTATTACGCCTTTGATTTTCTTGGGTAGCGGTATCAAGCCGGAACGGATTTATCGGGAAGTGAAAGCAACCGAGGTAGCTCCGACTATCACGCATATCCTGAGAATCAGGCCACCGAATGCTTCTCAAAGTTTTCCGCTTCAAGAATTGACGCTTGGTAATGGACAAGCCGTAAATTCTTCCAAGTAAATTGGTATTTTATCCATTAAATTGTATAATAAATAAATTAGTAACTATCCAATTGCCAATTTTTAATTGTCAATTGTCAATTCAATAAAAGTATGGGATTTAATGATTTTTTGACGAAGCTATTCGGTAACAAGTCGCAGCGCGACCTAAAGGAAATCACTCCGTATGTAGAGAAAATAAAAGCCGTTTATCCGTCAATCAAAGAACTTAGTAACGACGAACTGCGTGCGAAAGTAGATGAAATCAAACAACGCATCCAAGATTATGTAGCCGATGAACGCGCAAAAGTAAACGAATTGCGCTCAGGCATCGACAACAAGGAATTGGAAGAACGTGAAGCTATCTGGGCTGAAGTGGATAAGATTGAAAAGCAAATCACGGACAAAATGGAGGTAATCCTCGAAGAGGTACTTCCGGAAGTATTTGCCATCATGAAAGATACAGCCCGCCGTTTCTCTGAAAATGCAGAAGTGGTTGTAACAGCTAATGATTTTGACCGCGACCTGGCTACACGGTTCGACTTTGTACGCATCGAAGACGATAAGGCCATCTACGCCAACCATTGGATGGCCGGAGGCAGTGAAATTACCTGGAATATGGTACACTATGACGTTCAGTTGTTTGGTGGTGTCGTACTGCACAAAGGAAAGATAGCCGAAATGGCAACCGGTGAAGGTAAAACCTTGGTTGCTACCCTTCCGGTATTCCTGAATGCCTTGACCCGCAATGGTGTACATGTGGTAACCGTCAACGACTACTTGTCAAAACGTGACTCGGAATGGATGGGGCCGTTGTATATGTTCCACGGATTATCTGTCGACTGTATCGACAAACACCAACCGAACTCAGAAGGCCGCCGAAGAGCTTACAATGCAGATATCACCTTCGGTACAAACAATGAATTCGGTTTTGATTACCTGCGTGACAATATGGCGACAAGCCCGAAAGATCTGGTGCAGCGCCAGCACAATTATGCCATTGTCGATGAGGTGGACTCAGTATTGATTGATGATGCCCGTACCCCGTTAATTATTTCAGGTCCGGTTCCTCGTGGCGAAGAACAATTATTCGAGATGTTCCGCCCGAATGTAGAAGTCGTATATAATGCCCAAAAAGAGCTTTGCCAAAAATTGTTGATTGAAGCGAAGAAAAAGATGGCAAGCGATGACCCGAAAGTGGTAGAAGAAGGAACTGTTCAGTTATATCGTGCTTATAAAGGACTTCCCAAAAGTAAGGCGCTGATTAAATATTTAAGCGAGCCGGGGGTAAAAGCTCAAATGCTGAAGACGGAAGAGTATTTCATGTCGGAGAATATGCGCCACATGCACGAAGCGACAGATGAATTGTACTTGGTAATCGATGAAAAGAACAACAGTGTCGAGCTGACCGATAAAGGTATCGATTTGTTAAGCCGGAATGTGGAAGACCCGCAATTCTTTATCCTTCCGGATATCGCTACCGAGCTTTCCCAGTTAGACCACATGGAAGGAACTGACGAGGAAAAACAGGCAAAGAAAGACGAATTACTGACAAATTATTCGATAAAGAGTGAACGTGTCCACACAATCAACCAGCTTTTAAAAGCATACACCTTGTTTGAGAAAGACGATGAGTATGTAGTCATGGACAATAAAGTGATGATTGTCGATGAACAGACAGGCCGTATCATGGACGGACGTCGCTATTCGGATGGTCTGCATCAGGCTATCGAAGCCAAAGAGCGTGTCAAGGTCGAAGCTGCAACACAGACCTTCGCAACCATTACATTACAGAACTACTTCCGTATGTACCATAAATTGTCAGGTATGACCGGTACAGCCGAGACTGAAGCCGGAGAGTTCTGGGATATCTACAAATTGGATGTAGTTGTAATTCCGACTAACCGTCCGATTGCCCGTATAGATATGAACGACCGCATCTATAAAACAAAACGCGAGAAATATAATGCGGTTATCGAAGAAATCGTGAAGCTGACTGAAGCTGGCCGGCCGGTATTGGTGGGTACGACCTCGGTTGAAATATCAGAATTGTTGAGCCGTATGTTGACTCTTCGTAAAATCAAACACAACGTATTGAACGCGAAGTTACACCAGAAAGAAGCTGAAATCGTAGCCTTGGCGGGTCAGTCAAGTACGGTAACGATTGCGACCAATATGGCCGGTCGTGGTACAGATATCAAACTTTCTCCGGAAGTAAGAGCCGCAGGCGGTTTGGCAATTATCGGTACGGAACGCCACGAGAGCCGTCGTGTAGACCGTCAGTTGCGTGGTCGTGCCGGTCGTCAAGGAGACCCAGGTTCTTCTGTATTCTTCGTTTCTTTGGAAGACGACCTGATGCGTCTGTTCGCTTCCGAGAAGATTGCCAACCTGATGGATAAACTGGGCTTCAAAGAGGGAGAAGTGCTGGAACATTCCATGCTGAGCAAATCGGTTGAGCGTGCACAAAAGAAGGTGGAAGAAAACAACTTCGGTATCCGTAAGCGTTTGCTGGAATATGATGACGTCATGAATTCGCAACGTAACGTGGTTTATACGCGTCGCCGTCATGCCTTGATGGGTGAACGTATCGGCCTGGATGTATTGAACACCATCTACGATACAGCTATCGCTATCGGCGAACAATATGCTGACAGCATGGATTACGAAGGATTGAAGATGGAGCTGTACAAGACTTTCGCCATGGAAGCTCCGATGAACGAAGAGGACTTCAAGAGCATGAAAGCCGACAAGCTGGGTGATGCGCTATTCAATGCAGCTTTAGCAGCCTACAAACAGCGCATGGAGCGTATGTCACAGGTAGCTCAGCCGGTTATCAAGCAGGTATATGAAAATCAAGGTGCGATGTATGAAAACATCATGATTCCAATTACCGACGGCAAGCGTATGTATAACGTTTCCTGCAACCTGAAAGAGGCATACGAATCTGAAAGCAAGGCCATCGTGAAAGCATTCCAGAAATCGGTCGTACTCCATACAATCGATGATGCCTGGAAAGAGCACTTGCGCGAAATGGATGAGCTGCGTCATTCCGTACAGAATGCAAGTTATGAGCACAAGGATCCGTTGTTGATTTACAAACTGGAATCATACAACCTCTTTAAGGATATGGTCGACACCATGAACCGTAAGACAGTTGCCATATTGATGCGCGGACAAATTCCGGTTCGTGAAGTTTCGGAAGAGGAGCGCAAGCAAATCGAAGCACGCCGTGCAGCCATGCAAGCTCGTGCCGTAGCCCAGCAGACAGCAGCTATCCAAGCGGCAGCCGAAGCTCGCCAGCAGCGTATCCAAATCGAACGGGCTCAGGAAGAGGAACGTGAAGATATGAGCAAATACCGTACAGAAAAACCGGGATTGGATAATGGGAAATCAGCTCCTCAAGAACCGGTCCGTGCTGAAAAGCGGGTAGGCCGTAACGATCCGTGCCCTTGTGGAAGTGGAAAGAAATACAAGAACTGTCACGGTCAGGGATTGTAATCCGAAAACAAGAGAACAAGTTGACAAAGGAACAAGGAAAGGTGTTCCGATAATAAAGTCAGCCCAATAACAAGAGGGACAAGTTGATAAGGCTTCAGATGAGCCAATCAGCTTGTCCCTCTCACTTTTTCACTCTTTTCTCATCTACCTCTTAATCTTCACAATCATAATCACCGGATTGTCCTCTTCGTCCAAGCCATCCACCATTATCCGGTAGGCATCGTAACGGGCATCGGTAATGGAATGTTTGCCATCGCCGTTCTCTATGAATTCGTGGGCATGTCTAAAAGTGTATAGTTCATTACCATTTACACAAGAAGGATAATGATCTGAACGAATCCCGGGACAACCATACAAATCATCCTGAACACCTAATTTATCATCGCCCTCTAAATAACCTCCGGCAAATGTTTTTTGTAGTTTCTTGTCATGAGCCATTACAGCCCGATTCGAACTTATCAAGATATACCGGTCAGTTTCTGATATTCGCCCGATATCAAGAACCATTCTATCACGGGAAGGCTCTTTTCCGGTTATCAGCGATTCATCGTTACGTGTACGCTCCTCAAAATCGCCTTTATCAAAAACAGCGTAAGATATTAAATGAAACGGATCAACCATTCGGTAAATCGTATCACACCAAAAGTCTTTCAGATACATATTGCCGTTATGCGAATAGGAAATCGGATCGCACATCGCCAGACCGGGAATATCTTTGTCATAATCACAGCTCATTTTTGAGATGATTTTCTTCTGATTTTCCGAATAATACATCATACAAAAACGTTCTCCTTTTTTCGCAAATTGATAAAAAGTCTTTTCTACTATAATCTCTTGAGGCTTGTATAACGTATTATTACGTCCCATGTTTTCTACTTTCAAATCCGCCAAATACCGCCCCGTATAATCGTATTTCACAAAACGCCCTGAATGAAAATCCGAGAAATAGACCCAATTATTTAATGTATCCACCACAATAGACATAGGCCTGGTATATTCACCCGGACCATTCCCCTTAACCCCTATCTTGTTTAAGTATTTTCCTTGGCGATTAAAACGATAACATCCATCATAATCGAACACAATAATATCCTTTTGTGTCACAACAATGTCACGAATAAAATTACTTATCAAACACTCATTCGTAGTTTCCAAAGGTATAAACTCAATATCATCTGCAATCTGACTGGTCAGGAGAATCGGAGAACGGTTCTTGTAGGCCGAATAAAAATCAATATGAATTTCATTCCCTGATGCGGATTTCTGCATCACGGGGACATTTTGGCTCTGTGCTGGAAATACAAAGCTCAACAATACGATAGATACAAATACGAAGTTTTTCATTGTACGACTATTTTATTATTTTACACACAGCAAATGTAAATATAAATTTCAATAGTAACACAAACGATTTAACGGCAAGATATATTAAAAAAACACAAAAAGAGAATAAGTTGGCGAAATGACACATTGTTGCATCATAAAAACATTACACACCGCGTCCCTACCTTATTTTCCATCTTAGAAATCAATAATCAGTCGGGCGTTGATTTGTCTTCCGGTAAGATAATTGGGCACGGCGTCCTGATTGCCATCCGGACGGGTAATCCAATAATACGAATTGACGTTCTTCATATCAAACAGATTAAAGATGTCCAATCCTAACCACGCGTTCTTTATATAACGGAAGAAAGAGCGGTCGCGAATCGGGTCGTTTTCTGCCAACAATTCGTATGACAGACCTATGTCCACACGTTTATATGCCGGAGTACGCCAATAGCCATCCTCATAACCACGGTTCGGAATCGTCACGGGTAGTCCTCCGGACAATACTCCTTTCAAGTTCAACTTTACCCGTTTGTATCCGGGGAAATAATCCTGGAAGAACAGACTCAGATTATATTGGGGGCTGTTCGGAAGCGGAGCTTTGGTAGTCTCCCGGATAGTCTGTTCGGCCTTCATCAACGAAAGACTAATCCATGAATCCGTGCCGGGGACAAACTCGCCGAAGAATTTCAAATCCATTCCCATCGCATAGCCTTTGGCACAATTCTCGCCATAGTAGCGGATCTTCACATTATCCACCGTATAAGGGACCAGATTATCCAATTTCTTATAATACAACTCGGCAGTCAACTTAAAGTTCCGTTCCGCCATGCGGAAGGTATAATCGCCTCCGGCTATCGCATGAATAGAACGTTGAGACTTCAAGTTGTTGTTAAGCTGGACGACATTATTTCCCTCCTCATCCGTCACAACGCGGCGCAACTCTTTATAGAAAGGCGACTGATAATACAGCCCCGTGGCCAAACGGAACGTCAGATCCTGATTGAAATTCGGGATAAAGCCCAACGAGACGCGCGGACTGAAAATAAATTCCTTGTTATAACTCCAATAACTCCCGCGCACGCCGGCCGTCAGATTAAATAGTCCCTGCTCGATACGGAACTTAAATTCATCCTGCAAATAAGCCGAGAAACGGGTACTTTCCAGTGTATTCCGCGAATACAGGTTCGAAAACAGATTCACGCCATCGCCGGTATGGGGCAGAGAGTAACCCGCCGAGTCACGCTTTTCCCATTCTACAATCTTATCGTTGATACGCTCGAACTGGACCTGCGCCCCCCATTTCAGGTTATTGTTCCAAAGGCGCGCACTTCCATAATGACCTACATTCATAATCGTGGAGTGCAAACGGTTGCGGGCATGTTCGCGATAACGTCCTACCGACATGGCGGAACTTCCGGCATCCAGTCCGTTGTTACTGTCCGTTCCGTCACTCAACCAATATTCCCCCATGATGTCATAGCGTTCCTCCTCCTGACTATTGAACATCGAGGCCTGCAATCCCAAAAGCACATCCTCTTTCGGCCGGTAGGAAAGCTGTAAAGCTCCGAACAGGGTCTGGAACTTATCATTCTCGTTGCTGTTCGGGAAATAAACCGTAAGCCGTTGCGAATCTTCCAGCGTACCGAAAGCCGTCTCACGGGTATGCGGGGTAAAGCGATATTTGTTTGTCGCGAAGTTACCCAGAAACGTAGCTTCCCATTTCGGAGAAAAAGTATAGGTCATGTAAGTTTGCAAATCCATAAACCGGGGGTCATATTCGGCATCTGTATCCATCGTACCCAATAGAGAACTTCCGCTTTTATAACGAAATCCCGTTATTTGGGTAAATTTGCCCACCGAACTTCCTATGGAGGCGGTTCCTCCCATCAGGCTACCCGATGCCGAACCTTCAAACCGCTTGGGCTTCTTGTAAGTGATATCCAATACCGAACTCATCTTATCGCCATACCGGGCATCAAAACCTCCGGCCGAAAACTTCACCTCTTCAGTCAGGTCCGGATTCACGAAGCTTAGTCCCTCCTGCTGGCCGGAACGTATCAGCAACGGACGGAACACCTCAATACCGTTCACATAAACGATATTCTCATCATAACTTCCTCCGCGCACCGAGTATTGCGAACTCAATTCATTATTCGACGACACGCCGGCAAATGTCACCACAAGGCTTTCGATGCTTCCGCCCGACGGGTCCGGCAGAAGCTTCACCTTGTCTGCCTGCATCGTCTCCATCGTCGTGGTCTGTTTCCGGATAGCGGTAATGGCAACTTCTCCCAGATTGATAGAAGTATAGTTCATCTGCACATTCAGCCGCATATCCGCCTGCAAGACGGGGACAATCCGCTCCGCCTTGTTATATCCCAAACAGGAATAAATGAATGTTACCGAATCGCCCGCCGCCACGTTAAGCGAATAATACCCTTTCTCGTTGGTCATCGTTCCGTTCAGCGTGTTCTTGACAATAACATTCACCAAATCCAACGGATTACCGTCCGCGTCACGCACATACCCTGTTACTTTCACCCTGTTCTGCGCGAAAGCATCAGCCAACGAAAGCATTAACAGCAATCCCATTATAAATACCCGTATTCTCATTTTCATTTATCCTTTCAGAGTCCTATCCGATTCTCCTTTTTTCAGCAAAAAAAGGAACCGACCTTTTTCCAAAAAGGTCCCATGCTTTTCCGTAAAAGGTCCCATGCTTTTTCGCAAAAGGTCCAACCCTTTTTCAGGAAGTCCCCATTTTTTCCTTTTACTATAACGGCAAAATACGTCACAACGTATAATCGGCACCAATTTTTATTTCTATCTTTGCCGAAAAGGTAAAAATCAGCACAAAAATACAGAAAAAGATGAAAGATTTCGCATCACTTATTAAGAATAGAAGAAGTACACGCAAGTTTACCGACCAGTTGTTGACCCCGGAACAGGTGGCAGCCATCCTGAAAGCCGGACTGATGGCTCCGTCGTCCAAACGGAAGAACCCGTGGCAATTCGTAGTGGTTGAAGACAAAGAGATGCTCCGCCGATTGGCCGGATGCAAACCCCACGGCGCGGCATTCCTGGCCGATTGCGCTTTGGCGGTGGTAGTTTTGGCCAATATCATGGAAAGCGACGTATGGGTAGAGGATGCCTCAATAGCCTCCATCTATATGCAGTTGCAGGCAGAAGACTTAGGTTTGGGGAGCTGCTGGTGCCAGATTCGCAACCGGCAGACGGAAAACGAGGAAGACGCGGCGCAATATGTTCGCAGTCTGCTGGATATCCCTTATCAGATGGAAGTGCTCTCGATTATCGGCATCGGACATAAGGAAAAACCCGCCAAGCCTTTCGATGAAGAGCGTCTGCTATGGGAAAAGATACATATTGGTTCTTTCCATATCCCCGAATCAAAAGAAGAAGGAGGTGAGGCATGAGCAGCATCCCATACGACCTGCAGAAAATCCGTGCCTTCGTCTTCGATGTGGATGGCGTGCTGTCAAGCACCACTATCCCTTTGCATCCGGACGGTGACCCGATGCGAACAGTGAATATCAAGGACGGATATGCCCTTCAACTGGCCGTGAAGCTGGGTTATCATGTAGGAATCATTACCGGCGGATATACCGAGGCGGTCCGCCTGCGCTATTCCCGATTGGGAATCACCCACATTTATATGAAGAGTGCCGTGAAGATTCATGATTTCCACGATTTCCTGCAAACGACCGGGGTACAGCCGGAAGAGGTGATTTACTGCGGAGATGACATCCCGGATTATGACGTCATGCGCGAAGCCGGACTCCCGGTTGCACCTGCCGATGCAGCTCCTGAAATCAAACAGATTGCCGGCTACATCACGTCCTGCAAAGGCGGCGAGGGGGTGGCCCGCGATGTCATCGAACAGACCCTGAAGGCCCAAGGCCGATGGATGCAGGACGAGGCGTTCGGTTGGTAAACCTTTAATAAATTGAAAATTGAAAGTTGAAAATTGTAAATTTACTACTATGAACTATTTGACATGGAAAAACATGGCGTGGACTCTATGTGCGTTTGCACTCTGCGCCTGCGGAGGGAAGAAAGAGAATAGCTCCGCAACAGAAGCTGGAGAGATATCCGGCAAAACAGAATATCCGGTGCATATTCCTTTCGAATCGGCACTCAACGAAAAACGCCCGCTGAAGTTGAGCGATATTGCTGATTCGGTTCGTTATATCCCGCTGGAGACAACCGACGCATCGCTGATCCGGCGCATCAAGTACGGGAATATTGTCAAAACTTCCAAATATTGGCTTCTGCCTTTCCTGGAAGACCTTTTCCAATTCACTAGTGACGGGAAGTTCGTGCGGACTATCGGTACCAAGGGTGGCGGACCGGGTGAATTCAACTGGATTACCGGAATAGATGTCAACGAAGCGGAAAATCACATCTATCTGATGTCAACCGACAACAAGACCAACGTATATGATCTGGAGAGTGGTAAATTCCTCTATGCCATGAAGTCAAACAACTCGGAGACTCAGGCTTTCGCCATGCTGGACGACAAGACGGCAGTAAGCTATATACCAAACTCGAACGGTTCGAATCCGTATCAGATTCGCCTCACTAATGCCAAGGGAGACACGTTGCAGATCTTCCCACGCCATGACCACTTCGAATCACCGGACGGAGTTCCCTATTCTATCTCATCTGATAACGACCGCTATCTGTTCCACTATGATGATTTATTGTGCTACAAAGAATATTACAATGATACGCTCTATGTCGTAAGGCCGGACAAACTGGAGGCGAGGTATGTCCTGGATTTAGGCAAACATTCCATGCCGCCTGAGCACCGCTTCGAAGCTTGTGGCGGAGACTTCAAACGCTTCCAGAACAATGCCGCCGATTATATCCGCACGCAGGTTTTTGAAACGAAGAATTTCCTGTTCATGCCCTACATCTATTGGGGAGACAATGAATACAATCCCCACATGATGATTTACGACAAGAACAAGAAAGAGTGCTTTGAGGTAGAGAAAGGGTTCATCGAAAATGATTTCGGCGGAATGCCTTTCCAGCCCACGACTTCTGTTGCTCCCAACGTACTGGTCAACTTTCTGAATGCCGAACGGATTTTCATGTATGCGGAACAGGAAGACGCTTCGGTGCTGGAACATCCACAACTGAAGAATCTGAAAGAAGAAGATAATCCCGTTTTAATGGTCGTTTATTTGAAAGAAAAATGAATATACAAGACTATCACATCCTTTTAGGGTCCAACTCGCCCCGCCGCAGGGAGTTGCTGGCGGGATTGGATTTGAATTTCGAAGTCAAAGTCATACCCGGTCTGGAGGAACATTATCCTCCTACCCTTCAGCCGGAGGAGATCCCGGTATTCCTTGCCCGACAAAAGGCGGAAGCCTATATCCCTACCTTGTCGGATAAGACGCTGCTGATTACGGCTGATACCATCGTATGGAATCAAAATAAAGTCATCGGCAAGCCCAAAGACCGGGAAGATGCCATACAGATGCTGCAATCGCTATCGGGGCATGAACATCACGTCGTAACCGGGGTCTGCCTGACCACGACAGAAAAACAAAAAGCCTTCTCGGTAGTTTCAACCGTAAAGTTTGCCACATTGACAGACGAAGAAATCAGTTATTATGTGGATAAGTACCGCCCATTCGACAAAGCCGGGGCCTATGGCATTCAGGAATGGATTGGTTACATAGGAGTGGAAAGCATCAACGGTAGTTTCTATAACGTCATGGGACTACCGGTACAAAGGCTCTATCAGGAATTGAAGAAGTTTTAGTAAATTGAAAATGGAAAGTTGAAAATTGAAAATTTATATACATAGTAATTTTCAATTTTCAACTTTCCATTTTCAATTTACTTACATGGAGTGAGTCTTGATAAACTCAATAACCTCGTCGATATATCCGAACGCCATGCAAACTGCCGTATCAGCCGCACCGTAATATACAGCGACACGTTTACCATCCTGCAAAGCGGCACACGGGAATACTACGTTAGGCACATCACCCTGCAATTCATATGGAGCGGCAGGAGCCAGAATATAATCGCGTGTACGATATAACACCTTTGTAGGATCATCTTTATCCAAGATAGCCGCACCCATCGTATAGCGGAAGCCGTTGCATGTCGTGATTACGCCATGATAGAACATCAGCCAGCCTTCTTCCGTCAGGAACGGAACAGAACCGGCACCGATTTTCGTACACTGCCATGCGCTTTCCTCAAACGGAGTTACTTTCATCACGCTGCGGTGCTCACCCCAATACTTCATATCCGGACTGAAGCTGATATAGATGTCGCCGAAAGGAGTATGTCCGTTATCACTCGGACGACTCAACATCGCAAACTTACCGTTAATCTTCTGAGGGAACAATACCCCATTACGATTGAATGGCAAAAAAGCATTCTCGCATTGGAAGAAATCTACAAAGTCGAACGTATATCCAATACCAATCGTAGGGCCATGATAACCATTGCACCAAGTAATCCAATAACGGTCGTCAATCCAGGTCACGCGCGGGTCATACTTATAATCCGATTCTATCATATCCGTATTCCCGGCCTTGAACTGAATCGGTTCATGATTGATATCCCAATGAATACCATCCTTGCTGAAACCGGCAAAGATGTTCATCTGAACAGCCCGGTTATCACAACGGAAAACGCCGGCATAACCATCGTTGAAAGGTACTACTGCACTGTTAAATATACTATTGGAACTGGGGATATGGTAACGCCCAATTACCGGATTAGCCGAGTAACGCCACATCACGTCTTTACATCCTTCCGGACGCTCTTCCCACGGAAGATTTGCCGCATTTGCCACTGTTTTCAAATCATTCATAACCATAATCAAATTATATTTGTTATATTCGGGCGCAAATTTAGTAAGAATTTGAGAATTGAAAGTTGAAAATTGAAAATTGAAAGTTAAAACCCCCAAAACAATCTTACAACTTAAACCGGTACATCTCCGCCAAAGTCTTTTGGTAATCGTTTTGCAATTGCAGGTAGTTCTGCATACTCTGATAGAATGTCGTGACATTGACGAAATATTCTACCATTGATAGCTGTCCGGCCTGAATTGCCTTATTCAAAAGCGCAATGCTATTCTGTTGCTTCAAAACCACAGAATATTCGTCTACCGATTTCTTCAACTCACCGGCTTTCGTCCACAATTGGTACAAAGCAGCCGTCTGGGTCTTCATTGTCCCTTCCAGGCGCTGGTTGGCCGCATAGCGTTCCGCCTTTGCCTGTTTCACCTTATTCCTATTGGAAAACAGAGGAATAGAGACACCTACGATAAAACCATTAAACCGTTCGCCGCCGGTTGACGGATTCATGCGATAACCCACGGTCAGATTCGGAAGCCACTGGTTCCTGGTCACAGCAATTTGCCGTTCAGCGGCAGCCTCATTCCAAATCATTTCATTTACCTCCGGCAATTCTCCCAATGCCTCCAACCGAAAAGCGCTGAAATCTTCCGGATATTCAGGTGCGGTCCGATACACACTATCCGCAAATGCAATGGCCACACCGCCATTCAAGGCTTTCAGTTCCTCCAGCTTCGCCTTGCGTGCCGCTTCATTCTGACGGGCCTCATTACGGGCATTCAGCAATTCCAGCTCAATCTTATTCACCTCAATGATATTGGTCGCGCCTTTCTCCAATTGCGTATCATAAAACCGGCTCAACTTCTCGGCATTGTGCAGACGGTCGTTCAGCAATGCCTGCAAACGGTTCAGATAAATCAAATCCATACAGGCCAGTTCTGTTTGCAAAAGAATCTGCTGGCGCAAAGCGGATTGCTGTGCATCGAACGTGCGGAAGCGTTCCTGATTCAGTTTGCTACGCTGAACGTACAGTGTAGGAAAGTCGAAAGCCTGACTCGCCACCAACTCACCGGTAAATCCCATACCTTCGTGGTTGCCCCACAAATGCGAATAGGTTACCGTCGGATCCGCCAAGTTGTTTTCTGACCTGGCCTGCCACTTCAATGCCTCTGTCTGCGACTCGCCCGCCTTCAGCATTTTATTGTTCTGTTGCACCAGTTGCAAAACCTCTTCCATATTATTTGCCACAACCGGCGTCTGTTGTGCCTCCGCTGTCAGATATCCTATCGACAGCGCAAGGCTTATTATGATTCTTAATCTCATACGTTCTATCACTATTTATTCTAAAACATCTTGCGAATCTTTATTCATCATCAGATAAATGATTGGAATGATAAATCCGTTCAGGAATGTAGACGAAAGCAAACCTCCGAGAATGACTTTAGCCATCGGACTTTGAATTTCGTTGCCGGGAAGGTCTCCGTTGACGGCAAGCGGAATCAACGCCAGAGCAGAACTCAAGGCTGTCATCAAAATCGGATTCAAACGATCCAACGAACCCTGGACTACCGCATGCATCAATGTCGCCCCTTCACTCCGAAGCTGGGTATAATGGCTGATAAGCAGCATACCATTGCGCGTAGCGATACCAAACAAAGAAATAAACCCGATAATCGCCGGTATGCTGATTTCGCCTGAAGTAAGACATAGGATGAACACACCGCCAATCAACGCCAAAGGCAAATTCAGCATTACCACGCCGCTCTCACGCGCATCCTTAAACTCGTTATAGAGCAAAAGGAAGATAACAATCAGCGACATAAACGACGTCAGCAACAAAGTACGGCTGGCTGCCTGTTCGCTTTCGAATTGTCCGCCATACTCGATATGATACCCTTCAGGCAAATGGATTTTCTCGTTAACGATATGCTGGATATCGTTCACCACACCGTGCAAATCCCGTTCCGACACATTGGCACTGATGACAATCTTCCGTTGTACATTCTCCCGGTTTATCGTATTCGGTCCTGAAGCCGAACGGACTTCAGCCACATAGCTGAGCGGCACTTTTACTCCGTTGGCGTCAATCATCATATCCCGGATGGCATCCATTGTCATACGGCTGTCGTCCGAAGCCTTCACGGTCAGATCGAATGTCTTGCCATCATCATAAACCTGACTAACCACTTCGCCTCCTAGCATCACATTTACATACTCGCCAAACTCAGGCAACGGAATGCCGTATTTAGCCAGGATTTCGCGCTTGGGCGTAATGGTCAATTGCGGGCGCTCAATCTGTTGCTCCACCTTCAGGTCTACCAGTCCCTCTATCCCCTGCACCGCGTCTTTGATTTGATTTCCGATAAGGAACATCCGGTTCAAATCCGTACCGAACAGCTTGATGGCAATATTAGCTTCCGTACCGGAAAGCATCGCGTCAATACGATGCGATATAGGCTGACCAATCTCGATATTTGCCCCCTTGATGGTCGAAAGCTTCTCACGGACATCATTCGTCACCTCCTCACGCGAACGGTCTTTCAATTCAAACGGAGCTTCAATTTCGCTAACATTCCCCCCCAAGGCATGTTCATCCAGTTCGGCACGCCCCGTCTTTCTTGCCACCGTCTGAATATCCGGAACCTGCATCAGCAACTCCTCGGCACGGCGGCCTATGCGGTCTGATTCCTCCAAAGAAATGCCCGGCAACGTACTGACATTAATCGTAAACGAACCTTCATTAAACGGGGGCAGGAAGCTTCGCCCTAACGTAAAGAAAAAGCCTAATGCTATGACAAAGACGGAAAACGTACCCAACAATACCGCTTTCTTATGGGCAATGGCATAAACCAAAGCCTTCTCATAGACGACACGCAACTTACGAGCCACCCAGGCATCCTGCTGCGGCTTCTGTCCTTTGCGGTCCAACAGATAACTGCACAATACCGGGGTCAGCGTCAACGCTACAACCGTCGAGGCAAACAACGCCACGATAAAAGCAATGCCCAGCGGAACCAGCATACGTCCCTCCATGCCGGTCAGGAAGAAGAGCGGCAAGAAGCTCACCACAATAATTAATGTGGAGTTCAGAATCGGCATACGTACTTCGCGGGAAGCATCAAACACGACATCCTTCGTCGGGCGTTGCCGGTCAACCGGAAGCAAGCGGTTCTGGCGTAAACGCTTATACACATTCTCCACATCCACTATCGCATCATCCACCAACGAGCCGATAGCGATAGCCATACCTCCCAAGCTCATTGTGTTTATCGTCAGTCCCAAATAATGCAAGGTAACGATAGAGAAGAGCAGAGACAAAGGCAATGCCACTAATGAAATCAAGGTTGTCCGTACATTCATCAAGAATAGGAACAAGACAATCACGACAAAGAAACTCCCCTCAAACAAACTTTGCTTTACGTTATTGATAGAGCTATCAATAAAACGGCTCTGCCGGAAGATATCGGTCGAGATACGTACATCCGCCGGCATGTTCTTCTGAAGGTCCGCCACGATAGCATCCAGTTTAGCCGTCAAATCAATCGTGCTGGTATTGGGTTGCTTCGTAACCGTAATCAGTACGGCCGGTTTGCCCCTTTCGGAGGCTAATCCCAATTTCGGACTCTTCCCTCCTACCTTGACCGTAGCAATATCTTCCAAGAGGACCGGAGTCTGTTCCGGTGTCAATGTAACTACCCCCTTGGCTATTTCCTCCGCCTTATCGGTCGACAGCACGCCACGGATAATATACTCATTCGAATATTCATACAGTACGCCTCCATTGGCATTCTGATTCATCTGCCGGCAAACGGCAAGTACCTGGTCCAGTCCGATACCATAATGTTTCATACGTGCCGGGTCCAGCAATATCTGATATTCCTTGATATCGCCGCCGATTACCGCCACCTGCGCTACACCTCCCGTAGAAAGCAGACGCGGACGGATGGTCCAATCGGCAATAGTCCGCATATCCAAAAGCGACGTAGTGTCTGCTGTCATTCCCAGTATCAGCATCTCTCCCAAAATGGAAGATTGCGGGCCTAAGGTAGGCTTACCCACATTTTGCGGTAAGTCCTCACTGACTATAGCCAATTTCTCCGAAACAATCTGGCGGGCGCGATAAATATCCGTACCCCAATCGAATTCCACCCAAACTACCGAGAAGCCTGTAGTCGACGAAGAACGTACACGCCGTACATCCATCGCCCCGTTTACAGCCGTCTCTACTGGAAACGTAACCAACCGCTCTACCTCCTCCGGAGCCATGCCGTTTGCCTCGGTCATCACCACCACAGTCGGAGCGTTCAAATCCGGGAAGACATCCACATCCGTATGAAAAGCAGTATAGGTGCCCCCTATCATCAATAATACAGCACAAACCAATACCAGTAACCGGTTGTGCAACGAATAATGTATAATCTTGTTCAACATGTCAATTGTCCATTTTCAATTTTCAATTTTAATGGTGGTGCGTATGCGCCGGTATTGCATTGGATGCCGAAGCCAACTTGATTTGGTAAGCACCCTTCGTTACTACTTCATCACCGGCTTTCAATCCGGAAAGGATCTGGACCGCTTCGCCATTGTCCGCCCCTAAGGTGACATACTGCTTTTTATAGCAATCTTCATCCAAACGGAGATAGACACAATAAAGTCCCTGTTCCTCGACCAACGCCGAAACCGGCACGCTCAATACCTGTTCCATCGGTTTTCCCAACAGATAAACCTCTACATACGATCCGGCTATTACCGCCCCTTTATTGTCAAATTCGAACAAGACCGGAATATAAAAGGAATTGTTTCCGGAAGATTTTCCATACGAAAGCAAGCGTCCGCCCAACTCGTCCAACTTATAGACCTTGTCATCATAAGGTGTCTTGAAATGAGCCGAACGTATCATCGGCAAACGCGCATAATTCTTTTCCGAGACATCCGCACGAAGCACCAGCCGGCTGTTTTGAGAGATTGTAGCCAAAGGCTGGCCCACCGTTACATAATCGCCCTCTTTAACTAAGATATTCTTTAAGAATCCGTTCATCGGAGCTGTAACCGCCACCCCCCGGACCGATTGTTTCCCGTTGATGGCATCATAAGCCACTTTCGCATTCTCGTAAGCCAAACGCGCCTGCTCATAATCCTTTTGAGACACAATCTTGTCCCCGACTAATTGCTCCATACGCTCAAACTCCCGCTTGGCAGTCAGATAAGCATTCTTCACGCGGATAGCCACATCTCCGTCGGATAACGCATTGGAGGCTAATGTCAATACAGGCTGTCCCTTTCTTACAGACGTTCCGTCCACAAACCGCGTATCACCCAGAGTAACCACTCCCGGCACGGTAGCCACCAGAACCGTCTCTGTCCCTTGGGCCGACTGGATTTGTCCGCTGGTTTTGATTACTTCCGAGAAAACACCCGGTTGCATAATCCGGGTTTGCAGGCCGATAGCTTCGGCATCCTGCTTCTTAAATACGACCTCGCCCGCGCCATGCGCTTCATGCCCGTGTGCATGGGCTTCTTCCTCTTCATGATGCATATCATGATCATGTCCATGTTCATCGTGTGCCGCCTTTTCTCCGCAACCACCCAGGATTAACGCCATAGCCAATGCACACGCCATATATATTTTTTTCATATAAATTCGTGGAATAATATTTTTTAGTTTTTGTATTTGTCAGATTGTAAGCCCTTGTCGGGCTACGATGTAAGAACTCAAAATCAAAAACTAAAGGGAGGCGCCCGAAGTCCTATGGCATTCGTTATCCAAACGCTATGAAAGGAAGTATTAACAATAAAAAGACTGATCCGTGACAAGGAGGATAAATGGATGAACGCATATTCGGACAGAGGAAAAGACAAAACACAATCCACAGAGGTTCCGCCCAGTCTGTCGTCATCAGAAATATCCGCTTTGATCTTCCATTCTTCATTCCGCTCGTTGACAATCATCTGCGGATGATTCCCGGTTTTCGTATCACACCCATGCGCATGGGCATGGGCTCCGGCTGGAAACGACTCGCACCATGCCACGCAGAGCGAACCGTCCAGATGATGGTGATGAGGGACGTTGGTCAGCACCAGCACCCACAAAGATGCCAGCAACAGACACACATACATGATTTGTTCTTTTTTCCTCCTCATCCTATCCGTTTGATTTACGTCTGCAAAGAAAAGACAAAATAAAGAATTTTGCAACTTTATACAGTACAACCCGGTTGCAAAATTCATATTCTCCGACTTATTCCTTATACGCTATCCGAAATGCGGCGGACGCAATTCCATACGTTTCTCGACAAAGGTCTTGATAAACGCCACCGTCTCATCAATGCCCAGCACGGATGCGTCGATCGAGAAATTATAAGACGATGCCACGCACCATTCCTTATAGGTATAATAATTATAAAAAGACGCGCGCCCCTTGTCGGTCTTCGCCATCAGTTTCTTCGCCTCCTCTACCGATACCTTCATGCTCTCCACAATACGTTGCACCCGTATTTCAGGCCGGTTATGGATGAAAAAGCTGATGCACGCCGGGTCATCACGCAAGATATAGTCCGCACAACGTCCTACCATCACACACGACTCCTTTTCCGCCAAATTACGAATCGCCTCGCTTTGTATGCGAAACAACTCATCGTTTGAGAGGATATCATTATAGGGCATGAACATACCCACATAAGGATAACCCATCGTAAAGGCAAAAGCCATCCGGCTGGAGGCACGCTCGTCCGCCTTCTCGAACACTTCCGTACACAAGCCGCTCTCGCGGGCCGCCACGGCAATCAGCTCCTTGTCATAATAGCCTATGCCCAAAGCCTTTGCCAACTTTTTGCCAATCTCCCGACCTCCGCTTCCGAATTGTCGCCCGATGGTTAGTATGATTCTGTCTTTATCTTCCGTCATTTCTTTTTGTGTTTTTAATTCATGTATCGCAAAAATATATTTTTTATTTTCAACAAACAACATTTTGAGAAGCTGTTTTGAATTTATTCCAGATTTTCCAAATGTTCTTTTTGTCTGTTGCCATAAAAAGGGTTGTTTTTACGAAAAAAGCACCCATCCTTTTTAGGGGAAGGGTGCATGCTTTGGAGAAAAAGGGAGTATGCTTTTAAGAGAAAGGACGTATGCTTTTTCAAGCATGAATTTTAAGGATATAACCTACTGGTTTTCTTACCTTTTCATTTTATCCACATAATCAATGAAAGCCCGGTTCACACACTTCACTCCTCCGGCCGTAGGATAATCTCCGCTAAAATACCAATCTCCCGTATGGTCGGGACACACCTTATGCAGGTTCTCCAAGGTCTGATAAACAATCTCCACCCGGGCCTGCGTACCGGCCGGAGTGAGGAGGCGGACTATCTCATCCGAAATCTCCTCATCCGTAAACGGGGCATAAATATCCTTCACATAATTCACCATCTGCTCCTTGGGGAGTTCCTCTTGCGCCTTCGATTTCCGGTACACCTCATCGATAACCGAGGCCATGCCCCGTTTCTCAAGCAAGGAAATAGCGGCCTTGAATGCAATGAACTGCTCCATGCTCGCCATATCTATTCCATTATAATCGTGATAACGTACCT
>URGO01000019.1 GCA_900547435.1 uncultured Parabacteroides sp. | reverse complement strand
TCGTAGACAATCGAGTCATACCCTCCTTCTACTTTGGTTCCTTCCAGCCAGATATTCCATTGCAGAACGGTAAACTCTTTATTTTCTCTCGAACAACCAGCCAGCACACAAGCCAGCAGGCCAATAAATACTATAAATTTCTTCATCATTTGTTTGTTTTTATATCCATCCATTCCCATTATTTTATCATCTCTATTAAAATCCATGCTATCAGCAAATCAGACTTCAATTGTTCTTTCTAGAATCGAAGCGCACGGTAAAGTTGTGTCTCAACGGTTTTCTCGGACTCAGAGAGACGTTCGGCTATTTCCTTTTGCGAAAGATGCTCCCGTCGACTTAGATAAAAAATCTCTCTCCGTGCAGAAGGCAATTGATTAATCAGCTTTTCAATATAATCTTTGAGCGATTTCGCCTCCAATTTCTTCTCCAGCAAGGCGCCATCGTGCATATCGGCTACCTCGGTCCAATCTAAAGAAGTTTCACACACCGCCTTTTCCGTTTCCTTATAAACCAAATGTCGCGCGACTGTATACAGATACGCCTCGAAACTTAACTCCGGATTTATCGCTTCGCGTCTTTCCCATATCTTCAGAAAAACGCTTTGCGTCAAATCCTCGGCAAGCGACTTGTCGTATAGCAAAGAGAGCACGAAGTGATAGATGATGGGGTTATATTCCCAATACACCTTCTCGAAAGCCTTCGTATCTCCCTCCTTTAAACGTAACAATATTGGTTTATCAATCATTCTTTATTCACCATAACATCGCTTCTTACTTACCCTCTTCGACAACTACCTCCAGAATTCCTGCCGAAGCTCCTTTTTTCGGAGTAATCAGCAAACGGATGGCTTCCGTAGTGATTTCCCGGCCTGCATGAACCATATTGAATTGATCTTTATTCAACTGATAAGAATCTGTTACATAGATAGGGAAACGCATCCATTGCCCCTTTTCCTGGTACTCGACTTCCCAAGCTTCAGGAATTTGTACCCCACCTTTATCATCATACCAATAGACCGATATACTTTGTATATGTGTCGGTTTCTTCAATTGAAGCTCAACCCATTGCTTTTTGCCTTTTTCCGGCCAACTTGTCCAGCGTGGAATAGAAGCATCAGCCGAGTTCTTCGGATATTTATTGTCCGCTATGGCACGTACATCATCCCCCGAGAAAGTATATGAGGCACGTACCTCTTTTACATTCTCTTGCAAAGAGGGCATGGATGCTTTAGCTACATCGGGAGAATCAGAAAGCCAAACAATCATCGCATCATCTCCACGGTTATCCCATGCGTAATACGGAATCAAGGTCAAACGTTCTACCTGGGTCTGTCCTTCCTCTACCGATTGAGCCGGAATCTCCACAAAATCGATGCCTTTCAATTTACCCGTCATCTCTTTCCGCACCTGCGTATCCTTAGACGGAGTTATATAATAACTGGACACAATAGCCGGATTATCCACGGCTTCCGCACAATAGACCAACGGACCGCGCGTCACACAAAGGCGATTACGGTCAGCTTCCACCTCAGGAATGGCCTTAGTATAACGTACCGGCATAGGCAATTGCAAAACCACCTCATCACCTGCCTTCCAAGTACGGTAAAGCGTAACGAATCCTTTATGCAAATCCACATTAATCTTCTTTCCATTGAGCGTGATATGCCATTCGGAAGACTGATTATCTACATAATCATATAAATCACCGGGAACAAATTGGTTCATGGCCCATGTCGGAATACGCAAGCGCAAAGCAAAAGTCTGTTCCCCTTGTTGAGGAGTAATATGAAAACGAATCGTCTCGTCAAAAGGATAATTGGTAATCTGCTCTATGTCTACATTACCGCTCTCCAATGGAATAACGGTCTTATTTCCGGCATATAAAGTACAATAAATCTCATCGGAAGTATGCGCATACATCATCCCGGATATCTGTGGCACCAATCGGGCTAAATTAGAAGGGCAACAAGCCGTACCGAACCAAGGAGACCTGCCCGCCACGCCTTGATTAAATCCTTGTGGACCATCCACCTCCAACGGATTGACATAAAAGAATCGGTTCCCATCCAGATTAACTCCAGCCAATACATTATTATACAGAGCGACCTCAGCCACATCTACATATTTGGCATCTTTCTCGGCAAGGAACATACGATAGTTGAACAATACGTTTCCTACGGCCGCACACGTTTCATTATATGCTTCTTTGTTGGGCAACATTTATCCAAACCCCAGCATTATCCTAAAAATATAGTTTTTTATTCTGTAAATCATTCTGTTATAGGATGAATAGGTTTGGATAATACATTCCTATATCTTTGCTAATGGCACTAAAGCCAATAGGAAGAATATGAATATAGCACAGTTAAAATTAAGCCAGAAGAAGTTACTGGACAACCTCGTTTCCCGTGGTTATGACATTCAGTACATCAAAGGAGTAAAATTTGTTTTAAGACTTCTTTTTGAACATGAAGGATGTTTTCATTCGTATGAACAGTTTGCAGAAAAGTTTATCCGTACAAGGGGATATACAAAAGCGACATTGGATCTTAGGATGATGCATTTACGTACTATCCAAGCATATGATGAATTTGGGCACTACCCGGACAAGAAGTCCTTTGTTCCGTTATGCTATCCTTCCAGGTATAATATGCTTAACCCCAGTTTTCGGAAAGTTATAGACATTTATCGGAAGCGTGCCGCAGAACATAAAAAGAAGTCCACAGTAAAAATGGAAACCGATGCCGTTACAATGTTCCTTTTTGAGATGCAAAAGTTCCACGTCTCTTCATTGGATGAAATCAAAGAAGAACATGTTTTGTCCTTTTTCCTTAAAGAAGAACAGCAAAAGCGTTCAAGGACATATTGCGGTCACATAGCGTCAGCCCTTAAAGAGTTGGGGGATTTATACGACATGAAAAAAGTATTAGGTTATTTCCCTGATTTGAAATATGAAAGGAAAAACTTCAACTATCTTAAGGATGATGAAATCAATGTGATAAAAAATGCTTTGTCAGACTCTAACAATATTTTGACTTTCAGGGAAAAAGCTATAGTTTCATTGGCTTTATATACTGGCATAAGAGGATGTGACATTGCCAACTTGAAATTGACAGACATAGATTGGAAGAAGGAACGAGTCAGCTTCGTCCAGGAAAAGACCGGTAATCCGATAGTGTTGCCCCTTCTTCCCCATGTTGGAAACTCATTGTTTGATTACATACGGAATGAACGGGACAATGAGGCCGGATCCGTGTATCTGTTTCCCAACAAGAAGAATACGACAGAAAGGTTGGAGAACAAAAGTATCGGCACCATTGTCAATACAGTCTTTGAGAAACTAAACCTTAGAAAAGGTGAATCCGGGCGTGGAGTCAGCGTATTTCGGCACAACCTCGCCTCTAAATTACTTGGTAAAGGTACCGAGATTAGGGTCATCAGCCATATTTTAGGACATATCTGTTCTTCATCTATAGTCCCATATATAGATGCTGACATCCCTCATCTGAGAGAATGCGGAATCAATATTGAATGTTATCCAATAAGAAAGGAGTTGTTCGAATGAAAACAGATTCACATCTACCCCAATTTGCAGATTTGATGTCTGAATATGTCAATTTCATCTCCGGTATCGGAAAATGTGACTATATAACCCGCATATACCTGAACTCTTTCGCCAAGTACTGTATGAATCATGGCGGAGTGCTGTCGGATGATATTATCTCCGGATGGGCATCAAGGACAGATAAGGAAAGCTATTATACAAACCGTAACAGATGCATTATTTTGAGGCGCTTCATCCGTTATATCCGGTCGAAATATGGGGCACCGTTCAAATTGCCATCATATCCTCCGGATATAAAATACACACCTAAGCCAAAGCGTATTCCTGTTTCAGAACAGCCATACTCTTATTCCGCAATATCCCATATAGTCAAGAAATATGAACTTTACAAAAGAGCTTCTGGGAAATTCAGTAGGCGGACAATGGACAAGATTCGCCGTTTCAATGACTTCTGCGCTCAAAATTATCCGTCAGCCGAAGTTCTTACAGAAGAAATTGTCCTTGATTATTGCAAGAAGAAAAAAACGGAATCCGCAAAGTCATGCAATAACAGAATTGTAGGTGTCAGAGGATTTCTGAAATATGCGAATAGCCGTGGTTTTGTAAATATTCCTCTTCCATCCACCATTCCAAGAGTCAATGTCACATCATTCGAACCACATCCGTTTACTCCAGAAGAGCTTGCAAGATTCTTTAATGAAGCGGACAATCTCGAACCTCCAATAAATTGCCGTGACATGAGGGCTGCGCTTATGAAAGTGGAAGTTCCGGTCTTTTTCCGACTTTTGTACAGTACAGGGATGCGTACAACAGAAGCCCGTCTGCTCAGAGTAGAAGACGTAGACTTGCAATCCGGTGTTATAAATATAAGATACACAAAGAGCATAGATGAACATCGGGTTGCCTTGCACGAATCCATGTGGTCGCTATTGCAGATGTATAATGTCAAAATGGAAAATCTCATGCCCGGAAGAAAGACATTCTTTCCTAACGAGTATGACAAACCATATTCCGGAGAATGGGTAACGGCAAGTTTTAAGAAAGTATGGAAGAAAGTCAGTACGGCACACGCAAGAGCATATGATTTTCGCAGTCACTATGCGGTCGTGAACATAAACGGTTGGGATCACTGCGGCATTGAATGGATGGACAAACTCTTATATCTCAGCCGTTCCATGGGACACCGTTACATTCAAAACACATTATATTATTACAGGCTTGTACCGCTGTTTGCACACCAGTTGGAAAATCTGACAGGATGTGGGTATGAAGAACTTTTGCCTGATTTAAACGACTATTTTGAATATGAAGACTAAAGCAGAACATTCAATTATCGCCGATGCCATCCATGAGTGGCATACGGTCTATCTTCCGTGTATAAGGAATCTGAGCCATAACGCTTTAAAATCATACGGAGAGGGAATGGGAATCTATATAGACTTCCTTGAATCCTCAAAAGGAGTCACATCAAATACCCTTTGTGGGGAATGCTTCCGTAAGGACTGGATTGAAGAATGGATTGCGTGGCTGAAAGAAGTAAGAAAATGCAGCCCGCAAACATGCAATCATCGCCTCTCCATATTGAAAAATTTCCTCCGTTTCCTTGCGCACAAGAAAATCCAATTCATAAAATATGATTGTGATGCCGCTGAAATAAAAAGGATGCAGCAACCTAAAAAACAAGTGGAAGTAATCACAAAAGATACAATCAAACGGATTTTTGCAAGCATCAATACACGTACATTGATAGGTAAGAGGGATTTTGCCTTGTTCAATCTTCTATATAGTACCGGAACAAGAATAGATGAAATATTATCATTGAGGCTGTCGGCACTGCACCTGGATGAAACGAAAGGTTACATTCTTGTTTTGGGTAAAGGGAATAAACAACGTACCATTTATTTGTTGAACAGCATGGTAAGAATACTGAGACATTATGTGAAGTTGTTCCATCCGGCAAATCCGTTACCTTCTGATTTTGTATTTTTCCCCATATATGGCCATGCAAACAAAAAAATCACTTCAGAAGCGATTAGCAAGCGGTTGAAAATGTATGTTAGGATTGCGTCTCAGGGGCTACTTGAAATTCCTGTAGATTTTCATTGCCATAGTTTTCGGCATGCACGGGCTACCCATTGGTTGGAAGACGGTGTAAACTTGGCGCAGATACAAAAACTATTGGGGCATGAGAGCATTGAAACGACAATGAAATACGTAGGAGTTTCATCAGAACAAATGATACAAGCTTTATGCTCTATGGAAGACAATCTGACTTTAGGCGTTGAAAAGAAATATAAGAAAATCAGAAATAAAGATTCATTAGCAACAGTTCTTGGATTGAGATAATACTTAGTAATAAATGAGTGACTGTTCTTGAATAATGGAACAATCACTCTTTATTATCTGCTACCAAAATATAGCAATTTACTGATATTCAATATAGTAAAAAGTCAAGTTGGGATAATATTTTGGTTTGGATAACTACTCTTATCCGAAATTTCGGATAATAGCAGATATTCCGGGCCAAACCCTTCGATACCATGTATGGCCCCCAACCCTCCGGTGATGTGCATCCGTGTGTTAACAATATTCCCCCAAATACTATCCAAAGCCGGAGCCAATGAAGTATCTCCGGTCTGAGCCATTACATCCGCCATGCCCGAATAGAGATAAGTGGCCCGAACTGCATGACCTACCGCCTTGCGTTGTTCGCGCACGGGCTGGTGTTGCTGGGCATAACTGGGAGCCATGACTCCCTCGCCTTCGGGTTTATAAGTTACTCCCCGGATATCAATAAACCTCTTAGCCATATTCAGATAAAGCGTATCATTTGTCGCACGATACAACTTCACCAACGCCAATTCTATTTCTTCATGGCCCGGAGCCTGATTAACCGGTTTCCCGTCATTATAGTTCGGATCTCCTTCAAAAAACACATGATAGATATGCCGTGCATTCTTCTCAGCAATCTTGAGCCATTTATCCTTGCCTGTAGCCTGATAATAAGCAATAGCGGCTTCATACATGTGTCCCATATTGTATAACTCATGGCTATGTACCACATGCGAATAGGGCTTATCGCCCATTCCTCCTCCGCCCCAATGCTCATGGTGCTTAGAAACACCTGTCTCGTGCGCTTCATAAAGATAACCATCCGGTTGTTGTGCAGAAGCTATCAAATCAATGATACTATCCATCTTATGCTCCAAAGCCTTGTCTTCACCCAAGGTAAGCAAATAAGCCGCTCCTTCCATGACTTTATACAAATCCGATGCGACAAAACGATGTGGGAAGGGAAGCTCATCTTTAATGCCTTTCAGGTAATTTCCCGTCTTACGGAGGTTATCCATAGCCGGGCGAACCTTTTCCAAGGCAAAAGGCACCAATACCTCCTTTTGTGTCTTTAATCGAGGTAACCAGAAGCTATCCTGCAATTGTACCTCTTGGAATGCGATAGGCGTAAGCACTTCTTGACTTTCCGGCTTGTCCATAACGGGAGAACAAGCCAAAAAGGATAAAACCGTTATAAATAAGTAAGTCCAACTCTTCTTCATGGTAACATTTCTATTTGCTAATTTATTTTTTTGTGATATGAACTCGTTCGGTTGGAGCCAGATTCTTATTGCGAATCTCGGTCTGTTCAACCAATTGTCCGGCCAATTCGCGGAATGCTGCACCTGTGATGCTATCCGGATTCAGGGCAACCGGCTCTCCGGAATCTCCTCCTTCACAAATACTCTGTACGATAGGAATCTGCCCTAACAAAGGTATATTCAACTCTTCAGCCAAGCGTTTGCATCCCTCTTTCCCGAAAATATAATATTTATTATTAGGCAATTCCGCAGGGGTAAACCAAGCCATATTCTCTATCAAACCTAACACTGGCACGTTCACCTTATCACCGGTAAACATACTGATACCCTTACGTGCATCGGCCAGTGCCACTTCTTGCGGAGTACTTACTACGATAGCACCCGTTATCGCCAAGGTCTGAACCATGGTCAGGTGAATATCGCTGGTTCCCGGAGGAAGGTCAATCAGGAAATAATCCAACGCGCCCCAATTGGCATCGCCTATCAATTGTTTCAAAGCGTTGCTTGCCATAGCACCACGCCACAAAACGGCATCTTCCTTATTGACAAAAAATCCGATAGAAAGCATCTTGACACCATAGTTCTCGGCGGGTTCTATCAGCTCCCGGCCTCCGACCTCAACCATATAAGGACGCGCCTCCTCCAAATGGAACATTTTAGGTTGTGCCGGACCGAATATGTCGGCATCCAGCAATCCGACCTTATATCCCAATTGTGCCAAAGCTACGGCCAGATTAGCTGCAACCGTACTCTTTCCTACCCCTCCTTTTCCAGAAGATACCGCAATAATGTTCTTCACCTCCGGTAAGAGTTTGTCCGGTTCAGGACGTGCCAATTGTCTTGACTTAACGGTTATGTTATTCTTAATATTCACCTCCGGACTTATATAAGTCAATATAGCGGTTTCAGCCGCCTTCACCACAGACCGGATAAACGGGTCGTTGGGCTTTTCGAAAAGCAAAGAGAAGGTAACATTCATTCCATCAATACGAATATTATCTTCCACCATTCCCATTTCTACCAAATCTTTGCCCGTACCAGGATACCTTACATTCCTGAGAGCATCTAAAATCAATTGTGGATATAACTTTATCATAAACTTAAAAACTTATTATTCATTTTCCAGCCGCCAGCGCACTTCGTTTACTCCGATTAAAGCTCCGATAGGCATCATACTCTATCTCTATGTCCGGCTCAATCAGTTCCTCACGAGGTTCACACACAAACTGAATATACTTAATATTCAGTCCTCTGTCCAACCATTGTTGTTCGTAATAGGTCCGAATGGAAAGAATCTCATCAGCCCAGCCGCAATGATACAGGTCATCCGTTTGAACCTTTACCGGATAATGGTTGGCCTTGACCATCTCGCATGTATAAGTGTACATAAAATTACTATCCGTTTTCAGGTGAATCAATCCCTCATCCGAAAGAATTTCCCGGTAAAGTCTCATAAAACGTGTTGAGGTCAACCGTTTGTTTACCTTTTTCATTTGCGGGTCAGGAAATGTTATCCAGATTTCCGACACCTCACCCGGAGCAAAGAAATGCGTTATCAACTCTATGCTTGTCCGGAGAAAGGCAACATTTTTCATGTCGCTTTCTAACGATTCCTTCGCACCGCTCCACATTCGTGCACCTTTGATGTCTATCCCGATAAAGTTCTTGTCCGGGAAAAGACGCCCCAAGCCAACCGTATATTCTCCCTTACCACAACCCAATTCCAATACAATAGGGTTATCATTATGGAAGAACTCTTCCTTCCAATGTCCGCGCATCGGGAATCCTTCGGTTTGCAGGACACTGAAAGGATATTGGAATACATGCGGATAACCCGCCATATCGCTGAACTTTGCTAATTTATTCTTTCCCATGCCTTGGCATTACATACGTTCCGGAACTTCGATACCTAATAATCCCATCGCCTCTTTGACCACCTTGGCCACATTCGATGAAAGAACAAGACGGAATACCTTCAGGCGCATATCTTCTTCGCGTAAGATGGAGAAGTCATGATAGAACTGATTGTATTCTTTCACCAAATCATACGTATAGTTGGCTATCAATGCCGGGCTATAAGTTGCTCCGGCCTCTTTAACGATTTCCGAGAAATTAGCCAAGAGTTGGATAAGTCCCTCTTCTTTCTCGGAAATAGCAAACCCGGTCGGAAGCTGGGCGGGCAATTCAATTCCCTGTTCACTGGCCTTACGCAACACAGAACAGATACGAGCGTGGGTATATTGAATAAACGGACCGGTATTTCCATTGAAATCAATAGATTCTTTCGGGTTGAATGTCATATTCTTACGCGGGTCTACCTTCAACAAGAAATATTTCAACGCGCCCAATCCTACCATCCGCGCGATATTTTCGGATTCTTCCTTGCTCAATCCATCCAATTTACCTAATTCCTGTGAGGTCTCGCGAGCCGTATTAATCATTTCTTCCATCAAATCATCGGCATCCACCACGGTACCCTCACGACTCTTCATCTTGCCTTCGGGCAATTCCACCATGCCATACGAAAAATGTACCAATCCCTTGCCAAATTCAAATCCTAATTTATCCAGCAAAATAGAAAGTACCTGGAAATGATAGTTCTGTTCATTACCCACCACATAAATCATCTTATTGATAGGATAATCATCAAAACGGAGTTTGGCCGTACCGATATCTTGCGTCATATACACTGAAGTACCATCCGCACGAAGCAAAAGCTTCTCATCCAAGCCCTCCTGAGTAAGGTCTGCCCAAACGGAACCATCCGGACGCCGGTAGAAGATGCCCTTTTCCAATCCTTCAAGCACCTTTGCCTTACCTTCCAGATAGGTGTCCGATTCATAATATATCTTATCAAAATCCACACCCATCAGCTTGTAAGTCTCGTTAAAACCGGCATAAACCCAATCGTTCATCATCTTCCATAATGCACGCACTTCCTTATCACCAGCCTCCCATTTGCGAAGCATCTCACGAGCTTCCTGCATCAAGGGAGATGCGGCTTCAGCCTCTTCTTTGCTCATACCTTGAGCTTCTAAGGCTCTTGTTTCTTCCTTCAATTTATTACTGAAGAGTACGTAGAAATCCCCAATCAGGTGGTCACCTTTCTTTCCGGTTGATTCCGGAGTTGCTCCCTCACCCCATTTTTTCCAAGCCAACATGGATTTACAAATATGGATGCCCCGGTCATTCACAATGTTTGTCTTAACCACTTTGTTCCCGTTTGCAGACATGATTTTCGACAAACTATATCCCAACAGGTTATTGCGGACATGCCCCAAATGCAAAGGCTTATTGGTATTCGGAGATGAATATTCAATCATCACCAACGGAGCATTTTCCGAGACCGGAATAATACCATAATGCGCCTGAGCATGAATATCATTCAACAGATTGATCCAGCAATCGCATGCTATGGTTAAGTTCAAGAAACCCTTGATTACGTTAAACTCAGCTACCGCCGGTTCATTCTTCACTAAATACTCGCCTATTTCCTGAGCGGTCTGCTCCGGAGATTTCTTGGACATACGCAAGAAAGGAAAAACCACCAAGGTCAGATGTCCTTTGAACTCTTTCTTCGTTTTTTGCAATTGTACTTGTTCTGCATTTACCTCTGCGCCATACAATTCTTTAATACCGGAAATAACTGCACCGGCTATTTGCTGTTCAATCACCATATCTTATTTTTAAGTTTTTGAGTTTCTTACTTCAATTCGCTTATTTTCTGCAAAGGTACGCTTTTTCATGGAGAAACATTGCAGGTATTGATTATTTCCATTACATTTGCGTATGTTTCATTTCAAATAAATACTTAATTGAATATCATGAAGAAAAAAGTAAACTTACTGCTCCTTATGTGTTTTATGTTTCTCAAGGGAATCTTCCGAAAGTAGGTGAAGCTCCCGCCCCGATTATCTCAACCAATTTGGCTAAACACCAACGCGTGGAAAGTAGCTGGAGTTATGATAGCTTGATTATGGATTTTGCCAATGATGATGATTTCAATACCAGTTGGGTTTCTAACCCGGAAGTAAAAAATCCGTGGATTTATATAACCTTAGGTAAAGAACAAGCTATTAACATGGTCACTATCACCGAAGGAAATCACCCGCATATCCAAGAATACCAATTGGATTATCGCATCAACGGAGAATGGAAACCGCTATTGGACGGGAATCAGACCGGACGTGTTAAAATCCATCGTTTCGACACAATTTATGGAGATGCGGTACGGGTACGCATTCAAAAAGCAAATGGAACCATAGCTATTGCAGAGCTGGGTATTTATCAGGAAAGAAAATGAAAAATCGGTAGGCATAAACGTTTCCGAAGTTAGGCATAAATGGAAACGTTTATGCCTAACTTTTTATAGAAACATAGGCATGATTTCAAAAGAGTTCTTTTATATGATTGAATATTCCTCGCTCGGTAATGTAAGAGGTTACTAATGAGGCTGGTGTAATATCAAACGCAGGGTTATAGACTTTTACTCCTTCGGGAGCCATGCGATGAGCATAATGCAGGTCGGTCACCTCGAATGCCGGACGTTGCTCGATGATGATATCTTTTCCGGTGGGTGTATGAACGTCAAAGGTACTTGACGGACCTAATACATAAAACGGAACGTGATAATAATGGGCCAATACCGCCAATCCGCACGTACCTATCTTATTGGCCACATCTCCGTTAGCCGCTACCCTATCGCACCCAACCATCACCATATCTATCATACCTTGACTCATAAGCGAAGCCGCCATATTATCGCATACCAACGTAGTATCGACCCCGAACTTCATCAACTCGTATGCCGTAAGTCGTGCGCCTTGAAGCAAAGGACGCGTTTCATCGGCATAGATCTTCGGAGCCAATCCCAATTCCTGTGCCCGATAAATGGGAGAAAGCGCCGTTCCGTATCGGGAAACCGCCAGATGTCCGGCATTGCAATGCGTCAAAATACGGCTTCCTTTCGAGATAAGCGATACGCCATGCTCCCCGATTTTCCGGCACATGGCAATATCTTCATTTTTAATCCTAATAGCTTCTTCACGCAAAACATCTTTTAAGCGAATAAAATCTTCCGACTTTACTTCAGATAACCCGGAAAGAAAATGATGGAAAACCGAACTCATGCGCTCTATGGCCCAAGCGAGATTAACCGCCGTAGGACGACTGGCCCGAATCCGTTCCGCAATTCCTTGGAAATGACGTGCCAATAAAGAAGGAGAAGTCAAATGTGATGCCGTCCGAGCCAAACAAATATAAACTCCAAAAGCCGATGCCACCCCAATAGCCGGTGCTCCACGTAAACGGAGTTTCTTAATTGCCTCAATTAAATCCGCTTCATTATCTATTGTCAAATAGACCTCTTTAGCAGGTAATTGAGTCTGGTCAAGAATCGTGATTGAATCCTCGCGTTCATTCAAAACCACGGCATCGGGCAAAACAAAACTATTTTCTTCCATCTGCATTAATACCTTTTTTCTTCTTCTCCCAAATATTCTTTTTGCCACTCTTCGGCACAATCGCATAGCATCTGATACCATTCGGCACCGAACTTCCGAATCAAAGGTTCTTTCAAGAACTTATAAACCGGTACATTTTCCTTTCTTCCCAAGATAACCGCCGCCTTACACACATCCCACCGATGATAATTGACCGCCGTATATAATCCATAATTTCCAATCCGAATCGGATAGAGATGACACGAAACCGGTTTATAGAAATCACATTTTCCCTCGCGATAAGCCTTCTCGATGGCACAATAACAACATCCTTTCTCATCATAGCAAGTGAATACGCAATCCTTGTTGTTTACGATTGAAGTGACCAAATCCCCATCCTTATCCGTATACACCACACCTTGCTTCTCGATAATCGCTTTAGCCTCCGGAGAAAGTTCGTCCCACACCACCGGCAAGACCTTCTCCAATTCCTTCACCTCGCTTTCCTCTACCGGAGCACCTGCATCTCCCTCAATGCAACACTCGCCTTTGCAACCCTCCAAATTGCAAAGAAACTATTCGGTTATAATATCCGAAGACACCACAATATCCTCTATTTGAATCATCATACGCTTTAAATTGAAAATTGAAATTTGAAAATTCCATCCGAGCAAATATTATTTACTGAGTCTTGTTCTCGTAGATTTTACAATAGAAACCAATATAGCTACAAGTTCTTTACTATCCGCAACAATAGATTGGTAAATATTTTCTTGTAAATATCCTGTATCCTTTAATAGGGATATCCAATACACCGTTTCATTAGCTTCTTTAAGAGCTACATTCATTTTATTCAAAAAATCTGCATCACTTTGCGCATGTTCCGCCTCTGCAACTAAAGCACCTATAGCCGTTCCGCTTCTTAATAATTGCTTAGACAATACATATTCTTGTTGCTCTTTGGTCAAAAATTTGTATGCGTTCACTATCCGAATAGCGAACGCATACGATTTATTGCGAATGACATTATTATTCACGCAATTAATTTTCAATTTTCAACTTTCAATTTTCAATTATAAGATCTTTTCCCGTCATATCCGCCGGTTGCGCCATACCCATAATATGGAGGATAGAAGGAGCTACATCGGCTAATACACCGTTCTCCACCTTGGCATTCTTGTTTTCCGTTACATATACGAAAGGAACCGGATTGAGGGAGTGAGCCGTGTTAGGCGTGCCATCTTCATTCAACGCATGGTCGGCATTTCCGTGGTCAGCGATGATGATAACCTCGTAATCATTGGCTTTAGCGGCTTCTACGGTATCACGCACACAATTATCAATAGCTACTACCGCTTTCTCGATAGCTTCATATATACCTGTATGACCTACCATATCTCCATTGGCATAATTTACTACAATGAAGTCATACTTCTGGGTGTTGATAGCCTCTACCAATTTATCTTTTACCTCATACGCGCTCATCTCCGGCTTCAAATCGTAAGTAGCTACTTTCGGAGAAGGAACCAGGATGCGGTCTTCACCTTCATACGGAGCTTCGCGTCCGCCATTGAAGAAGAAGGTCACGTGCGCATATTTCTCGGTCTCGGCGATATGCAATTGTGTCTTGCCATTCTTTGAGAGGTATTCGCCCAACGTATCTGCCACATTCTCTTTCGGGAAGAGGATATGCACACCTTGGAACGAAGCATCATACGGGGTCATACAATAATATTGTAATCCCGGAATCGTATGCATACCCTGCTCCGGCATATCTTGCTGGGTAAGTACGATAGTCAATTCCTTAGCACGGTCATTCCGATAATTGAAGAAGATAATCGCATCGCCTTCTTTGATGGTACCATTGAAGTTCGCATTATTAATCGGTTTGATAAATTCATCCGTTACCCCTTCGTCATACGATTCTTGCATGGCCTGTACCATATCCGTAGCCTGCTTTCCTTTGCCTTCAATCAGCAAATCATAGGCCTCTTTCACACGTTCCCAACGCTTGTCGCGGTCCATCGCATAGAAACGACCTACGATAGAAGCTATCTTTCCGGCCGATTTCGCGCAATGAGCTTCCAATTCCTCGATAAAGCCCTTACCGCTCTTCGGGTCGGTGTCACGTCCATCCATAAAGCAATGGATAAAGGTGTTTTCAATACCATATTCTTTAGCGATATCGCAAAGTTTGAAAAGATGTTCCAAAGAAGAGTGAACACCCCCGTTCGAAGTCAATCCCATGAAGTGGATATTCTTTCCATTATCCTTTGCATACGAGAAAGCCGAAACGATTTCCGGATTCTTCATGATGCTATTATCCGCACAAGCCCGGTTAATCTTCACCAAATCTTGATAAACGATGCGACCGGCCCCGATATTCAAGTGTCCTACCTCCGAATTACCCATCTGTCCGTCGGGCAAACCTACGTTTTCACCCGAAGCCTGCAACTCAGAGTGAGGATACGTTGCCAACAAAGAATCCCAATACGGAGTCGGCGTGTTGAAGATGACATCATCTTTCTTATGGTCACCTATTCCCCAACCGTCCAGAATCATTAAAAGCGCTTTCTTTGCCATAATTCTAAAATTTATAATGTTATAATATCGAATCTTTTTTCGTCCGCAAATTTACACAAAAAACTTCTGTTCCAAGGCATGAAACAAAAGTTTCGTCCCATGAAAATCCAGTTTCATGCCTTGAAACCTATTCCCAACAAGGCATCTATTCCACACATCTCCCCGACTTATTCACCAAACAATCATATAATATCTTTTTTTATCTTTAATTTTAAATGAAAGAGATGATGATTATTACCGGTTGATTGTGTTAAAACTTTTCGGATAGTTTGCTTGCCTATTTGATTATTAAACGAACAATTAAGTTTCTTAATAGGATATAAACAGGTTATTTTATACGTTAATGAGTGATATTCATTTATTTATCGAAAATGAAGATAAGGGTGTTAATAAAGTTATTTGTTGGAAAGTTGATAAAAGAAAGTGCTTGGAAACCGGTGGAAAGGGTGTGTAAATCATATAGTATAAATAAATATCTATTCATTTGGAGATATAAAAGGAGGGCTTGTATGGATAAGTTTCTGGATAATGCAAGCATTATTTTTCATTATCTTTGCACGAAATATGAATAGGTTATTAACATAATTAGTGGACAAGGCTTCAGGCAACAAGTTGACAAGGCATAATTTTACGTTTGTTTCTCGGGACCTTGTCAACTGAAGCCTTATCTCTCTTAAATATAAACAAGATATGCGGAAACTAAAGATAACAGAGTTGAACCGGTTGACTCCGGAGGCTTTCAAGGAGAGCGAAAAAATACCGTTGGTGGTTGTACTTGACCATGTCAGGAGCTTAAATAATGTAGGTTCGGTGTTCCGTACTTCGGATGCCTTCCGGGTTGAGTCTATTTATTTGTGTGGGATAACCGCTTGTCCTCCTCATGCGGAAATTCACAAGACGGCTTTAGGGGCGGAGGATAGTGTGGATTGGAAATATTTCAACGATACCTCAGATGCTGTTGATAACTTGAAGGAACAAGGGTATATCGTATGTGCCATCGAACAGGTTGAAGGAAGTATCATGCTACCTAACTTGGTGTTAGACAAGACAAAAAAGTATGCCATCATTCTTGGAAACGAGGTAAAAGGTGTTCAACAATCCATTGTCGATAAGTGTGATATGTGCATTGAAATACCTCAATACGGAACCAAGCATTCGTTGAATGTATCCGTGAGTGCCGGAATTGTGATTTGGGAGTTTTTTAGGGGATTGCATTAGTTATTAGAGGAGTTTCATTTTGGAGGAGTTAAAGGAGTTAATAGGAGTTAGAGGAGTTAAAGCCAAATGTTTTAGATTGTATTTTGGAGAAATATATTAACAAAGAGTATTGGCTCTAACTCCTTTAACTCCTATTAACTCCTTTTTAAAATAAAATTCTCACAACATCCCATTCTCCACCTGTACCACGATTCGCTCAATTTCCGCATCCTTGCCTTTCGGGTCATATTCTGTTTTCAGGCTGGCACCAAACATACCGGCGAAGAGGTTCCAGAATCCGGCACGGAAAGAACCCAGGAAGGCTTTGACCAGGTGATAGCTGGATTGGTTGCATTCCCGGTCTATCAACTTTATCAACAACTTTCCCTGGGCGAAAGTCAACTTTTTCAACTCCGGTTTATATTGGGCGAACAATTCTTTTTCCATGCGTTTCAGGTGCCGGGTACGTTCTTCTTCGGTGGGCATGGTTTCGATATATTCATACGTTTCGATAAGGGTTTCATATACGATCTTGGCATAAGGCAGGGTTTTCTTGACATCACGCACCAGTTTCCAGTATTTGGCCTCTTCCCGTCTGTTCTTGAATTTGGGTTTGGGAAATACCTGAACAGAACGTAGGGTAATGGTGGCTATGGTATCTTTACCCTCGACTTGTGCCCGATAATATCCTTCGGGCAATACGTTCATCCGGATGGCTTGTTCTTGTCCTTTTAGGGAGATAGAACAGCTTCCCAAAAGGAGTATAGATATAATATGTAGAAATCTGTGTTTCATCGGTCGCAAATTTAAGAACAAAAGAGTATTTTTTCTATCTTTGGGGGTGAAAACTCAAAAAGAAGAGGTAGCAAGATAACAAGGTTACAGAAAGGAAGCCTTGTCAACTGGTGCCTGTAGCCTTGTCAACTTAAAAACTAAAAATAATGAACAAAGTACTTTTATTTATGTCAGTAGGATTGGTGATAACCTTAAATGCTTGCCAATCGTCCGGAGAAAAGGCGGCTCAATCGAGAGGCGATAATCCTTTCTTGAGTGAATATGCGACTCCGTTTGGAGTTCCGCCATTCGACAAGATTCGGATAACAGATTACAAACCGGCTTTTCTTCAGGGTATGGAAGAGGAGCAAAAGGAGATTGAGGCTATTTGTAATAATCCGGAGGCCCCTACTTTCGAGAATACTATCGTGGCCATGGACCGGGCCGGAGGTCTGTTGCGCAAGGTGAGTTCGGTGTTTTACGGGCAGAACAGCGCGAATACTTCCGACGAGATGCAGGCGTTAAGCCGGGAGATTTCTCCGCTTCTTTCCAAGCATGGGGATGATATTGCATTAAACCCGAAATTGTTTGCCCGGGTAAAGGCGGTCTATGACCAGCGTGAGTCTTTGAATTTGAATGATGAGCAGGCCCGGTTATTGGAGAATACCTATAAGGATTTTGTGCGAGGTGGCGCCAATCTTCCGGAGGATAAGCAGGAAAAGCTCCGGGCGTTGAATCAGGAGATATCTATGCTCCAATTGACCTTCGGACAAAATATGTTGAAAGAGACCAATGATTTTCAACTGGTGATTGATAAGCAGGAGGATTTATCCGGTTTGCCTGAAAATCTGATTGCCAATGCTTCGGAAACCGCCAAACGTGCCGGTATGGAAGGCAAATGGGTGTTTACGTTGCAAAATCCCAGTGTGATGCCTTTCTTGCAATATGCCGATAACCGGACGCTTCGCGAGAAGATTTTCAACGGGTATATCAACCGGGGAAATAACAACAACGAGGCGGATAACAAGGAGGTGGTGAAGCAACTTATCACCAAACGTTTGGAAAAGGCCCGGTTGATGGGATATGCTGATTATGCTGAGTTTGTGTTGGAAGACCGCATGGCGAAGACACCCGAAGCCGTGTATGATCTGTTAGACCAGATTTGGAAACCGGCTTTGGTCAAGGCTAAAGAGGAGCTGGCGGATATTCAGGCCGAGATTCGGAAAGAAGGTAACACTTTCGAGGCGGAAGGCTGGGACTGGCGTTATTATTTTGAGAAGGCTAAGAAGGCTAAGTTTGATTTGGACGAGAACGAGGTGCGTCCTTACCTGGAGTTAAACCGGGTGCGCGAAGGAGCTTTTTATGTGGCTAATCGCTTGTATGGCATCACTTTCTCTCCTATTCAGAATATCCCTTTGCCCTATCCGGACGCACAGGCTTTCGAGTGTAAAGACAAGGACGGGACGCATCTGGGCGTGCTTTATATGGATTTCTTCCCGCGTGCCGGCAAACGGGGTGGGGCTTGGTGCGGCACCTATCGTTCGCAAACCTACCAGGATGGCAAGCGTGTGGCTCCGGTGGTGACCATCGTGAGCAATTTCACCCAGCCGGCTCCGGGTCAACCGGCTCTGTTGAGTGCGGATGAGGCGGGTACCTTGTTTCATGAGTTCGGTCACGCCTTGCATAACTTGTTTAAGGACGTACATTATTATGGCGTGTCGGGCGTTCCGCGCGACTTTGTGGAATTGCCTTCCCAGGTCATGGAGCATTGGGTGTTCGAACCGGAGGTGCTGAAGGTCTATGCCAAGCATTACCAGACGGGCGAGGTCATGCCCGAAGCATTGATTGAGAAGTTAGACAAGAGCGGGAAGTACGGACAGGGTTTTGCTACGGTAGAGTACCTGGCGGCTTCTTACTTGGATATGGATTTTCATGTCTTGAAAGAGATTCCTGCGGATATGGATGTAATGCAATTTGAGGATAAGGTATTGGCCCGGCGCGGTTTGTTGAAGCAAATCCCGTCCCGTTATCGGACTACCTATTTCAATCATACAATGGGAGGCGGCTATACCGCAGGCTATTATAGCTATATCTGGTCGGAAGTATTGGATTGTGATGCTTATCAGGCTTACAAGGAGACCGGAGATATCTTCAATCAGGAGGTGGCTCGTAAGTTCCGTTATGATATTTTGACTCCGGGCGGCATTGATGACGCGATGGAGATGTACAAGTCTTTCCGGGGACATGAACCCGAAGTGGGTCCGTTGCTGGAAAACAGGGGGTTGGAATAATAAAAATTTATGCCTATCTTTCCTTTCAAAGATGCCTATGTTTTGAGGGAAAGATAGGCATAAATGAAAACGAAAGTAGGCATAATAGGAATTTTCCACTATCTTTGCACTCAACGAAACGAATAAGGCTATGCAGACGATACAGATTAAGAGTTTAGATACGATTCGTGAGGCGGCCCGCGAGTTTATCGGCAAGATGGACGACCGTACGGTGTTTGCTTTCCACGGGGAGATGGGAGCCGGGAAGACTACGTTTATCAAGGCTATTTGCGAAGAGCTGGGCGTGGAGGACGTGATTAATAGTCCAACCTTTGCTATTATCAACGAATACCGTTCGTCTACGACCGGCGAATTGATTTATCATTTTGATTTTTATCGAATCAATAAGTTGAGCGAGGCGGAAGATATCGGTACGGAGGATTATTTCTATAGCAGCGCGCTTTGCTTTATCGAATGGCCGGAAAAGATAGAGGACTTGTTACCCGGTGATGTGGTGGATGTTACCATTGCCGAGAATCCGGACGGAACGCGGGAATTGACAATTGAGGATTAGGTTAAGGGGTATTAGGTTAGAGGGTTAAGGGGGTAGGAAGGTTAACTTAAAAAACTAAAGAACTTCTAACCTGATAACCTCTTAACCCCATAACCCGATAATTTAAATTTTAATTGTCCATTGAACTTATGTCTCCTTCAGAATACATCATCCTGATACTTTTTATCCTGTTGGGATTATTCTCGGTCATTGCCGCGATAGGGAATATCGAATGGTATTTCCAGACGGATGGTGCCCGTTTTTTTGTCCGGTATTTGGGACGAAAAGGGGCACGCATTTTCTATTTCCTGTTGGGACTGGCCTTGATAGCGTGCGGAGTGGCAGGATTTGTATGTTGGAACATCCAGCCCAGGTAATCCGGTTCGGCAAAGGCATTATCCCAACTATTGTGCTTCACGCCGGGATATTCCTTATAGCGCACGTCCGCGTTTATCTTTTGTAACGTGGCGTAAGCATCACGAGACCATTGCGGGTTGACCGTATCATCGTCCGCCCCGTGGTAAATGCTGAACGCGGTTTTTCCTTTGAAATGCTCCAGGCGTTGCAGGTTGGTCCCTCCGCAGATGGGAGACGCGGCCGCAAAGAACGTGGGATAGCGCAGGACGGCGGCAAACGTGCCCATCCCTCCCATCGAAAGACCGGTGACGTAGATGCGCCTCGTGTCGACAATGCCTTTGGCAATGTAGGTGTCCAGCATTTCCTTTACGGCACGCATGGCGGGAGTGGCCGGTGCGTTGTACGGAAAGAACCGTTTCCCGTTATTCCGGCTGGGATGTATATAGGGTGACCAGGTCTCTCATTCGGGACATTGCGGAGCGATGGTGATAGCCGGATACCGGGATTGCGTTTCATATGAAGCAAACATATTCCCTCCGTGCCGTAATTGGGCTTCGTTGTCATTTCCCCGTTCTCCGGCTCCATGCAGGAACAGAATCACCGGGTATTGCTTTTCCGGAGAATAATCGAGCGGATAAAGGATGCGGTAATTCAGTTGATATCCGCTACTTGCCGTGAATTGTTTCTTCAGGAAACTGGTTTTGTCGCCGGCATACATGTTCATAGATACTACCATGCAGATGAATAGCATCATCCATTTCTTACGTGTTTTCATTTTTAGTTGATGTTAAAATTATTTCCCCAAAGATAGAAAATATTCCGGAAAACGATTAGTTTTTCCGTCTGTAAATAGGAATACCGAACCGGTCGATATGTTCTTTTAATGCCGTATTTTTGAGTTTAGAGTAACTTACGATATCTACAAAATAGGGTAACAAAGAGGCATCGAAGGTCGCCCAAATCTGGGAAAGGTCCTCTCGCGTCAGTTCTTCGCCTTTGATGGAAAGGTCTATATCCGATCCTCGTTTATAATCGCCTCTTGCCCGCGAACCGAACAAAAATACCTCTTCGATATGCGGAAAAAGTCCTAAAATACTTTGTATCTGCTGAAGTTCGCTATCAGACAGACCTATTTCCAACGAGCCAAGAGCCATTGATGTAAATCTTTAAGTAGAAAATAATAGGTGGATTGAATGTCTTCGACTACCTCCTGGGCTACCTCGTCATCATAGGAATGGGTAGTCAGATTCCGGTCGTTCAGGGCTTTGAGCCAAAGTTTTCCGTCTTGGATATATCCGCATTGGAACGCTTGCCGGATGGCTTTCCGGGGAGATTGTATCTTGAATCCCTCCATCTCCAAATAACATTTTAATGTTTTCCAGGCCACTTCGAACGTGAATTCGTAGGTTTGTATAAGTCCGGCCTGCATTAATACGTTTTCAGGCTCTTTCTGTAAGGTTTGGATGGCATCGGAGAGCCGGCCGAATGCCTTATTAAAATTCTTGAAACGTTGTTTCCATCGAACCTCTTGTTCTTCTGCTACTTCTGCTTCTATTACTTCTTCTTCCATTTCTCAACCAATTTAGTTAGTAATTTTCTATGCTCTGCGAAGATAGCGATTCTTAGGAGAAAAACAAATATGCAATGATAATTGCGGCTATGGCACCCGCCAGGTCGGCCAGCAGGGCGCAAGGCACCGTATAGCGCGTATTCTTAATCCCGACACTCCCATAATAGAGAGCTACCACATAAAAGGTCGTGTCGCACGCGCCCTGCGCGATGGAAGACAAACGCCCCACGAACGAATCCGCTCCGTAGGTATTCATCGCGTCAAGCATCATACCCCGTGCCCCGCTCCCGCTCAAAGGCTTCATCAGGATAGTAGGAAGAGCTTCCACGAAATCGGTGTTCATGCCTAACGAAGCTACCGTCCAGCGGACTCCGTCTATCAGGAAATCCATCGCTCCGGATGCCCGGAAAATGCCTACCGCCACCAAGATAGCCACCAGATAAGGAATAATCGTGATGGCCGTATGGAATCCCTCTTTGGCTCCTTCGATGAAGGCATCATACACATTGATTTTCTTTCGCATTCCACTCACGATGAATCCGCAGATAATCGTAAATAGCAGGGTGTTGGCAAAAAGCGTGGAATAGAGCGATACCTGTTCCTGGCTCATCAGATGGAACAAATAGAACACGCCCCCGATGAAAAGAATTGCTCCGCCAAAGAATAGGAGCAAGTTGCGTTGCAGGATATTGATGCGTTGTTTGAAGCAAACCGCCAGGATAGCCACTAAGGTGGAGGTAAAGGTGGCCAGCATGATAGGGAGGAACACATCCGAAGGATTGGCGGCTCCCAACTGGGCGCGGTACATCATGATGGTTATCGGAATCAGGGTCAGCCCGGAAGCGTTGATGCAAAGAAACATAATCATGGCATTGCTTGCCTCATCTTTCTTTTTGTTCAATTCCTGCAATTGCTTCATGGCCTGGAGGCCCATAGGGGTGGCGGCGTTATCCAACCCCAATAAGTTGGCCGAGAAGTTCATGAAGATAGACCCCGTGGCCGGATGGTCTTTGGGCAAATCGGGAAAAAGTTTGCTGAATACCGGCGAGGCTATCCGGGCAAAAGCCTGTACCACGCCTCCCTTCTCCCCTATTTTCATAATGCCCAGCCAAAGCGAAAGAATACCGGTCAGTCCGATAGAAATCTCGAAACCCGTCTTGGCCGAAGCGAACGAGGCATTGATAATATCGGTAAACACTTGCGTATCGCCCGCCAAGAGTAATTTTCCCGTCGCTACCACAAAGGTGATAAGAAAGAATGCAATCCAAATATAATTGAGTACCATTTTTACAAAATGTATATTTTCTAATTAACAAACAAAAATATAGAAACAACTTTTTCTATTTGGCTTGGCTCATGGGCGAAGGACACGGGTGATAGGACGGTCTCCTTCGAGGAAACCAATCACGTTATTGCATACCGTTTGTGCCATCTCGACTCGCGTCTCGTAGGTCTGCGTGCCGATATGTGGCGTGAGGACGACATTGTCCAGCTCCAAAAGTTCGGGAAGCGGATAGTCACCAAATTCGAACACGTCCAATCCGGCACCTCGAATCGTCCCTTCCTGCAAAGCCTTTACCAATGCATGTTCATCGACCAGCGGACCGCGTGCCGTATTAATCAGGATGGCCGAAGGTTTCATCATGTGCAATTCTTTTTCGCCAATGATATGATGCGTCTCCGGCGTGAGGGGCGCGTTGATAGAAACAAAATCAGATTGCTTCAGGAGCTCCTCCATCGGGGCATACGTGACGTTGAGCTTCGTCTCCTCATCAATATAGAGCGGATGGCGCTTGTAGTAAATCACCTCCATGCCACACGCCACGGCCCGCTTCGCCAATGCCTTCCCGATGCGCCCCATCCCGATGATGCCTAAGGTCTGGCCCGTCACCGGCACACCGAGGTTCTCCAACACACCCACTTTTATCTCTTTCTTACGCAATTTCCGGTCGCATTCCGTGATGCGACGTGCCGTATCGAGGAGCAAGCCCAATGCTATATTCGCGGTAGGAGCCGTAACCGGTCCCGGTGTATTCGTTACCGTTACGCCCTTCTCCAGGCAATAAGCTACATCAATATTATTATATCCCACCGCATAGTTCGATACCAACCGAAGATTCGGCGCATGGTCTATCAACTCCTTATTAACCGGGAAGTCGAACATCGAGCAGAGCACATCATACTCCGGCAACATTTCATATACCTCTTCATAGGTGAAGTCCCTTCCTTCGGGGAACGTCACCTCATATTTCTCTTCCAATTCCTTGAATCCCTCGCGGAACATATCGTACGTTACTAATATTTTTGCCATATATCATTTACGCTTTTACGCCATGTTCATATATTCCGGAGCAATATCCGCCCCATTTGCCCAAAAAATGGTATCGTCCAGCCCGAACTGAATGAATTTAGCTTTGTCTTTCAGTTCCTCAAACGCCGGATAAACCAACAAAGGAGTCAAGTCCACTTTCCGTTGTTCACCATTATTGAACCAGCAAAGCAAACTATAATCGCCTAAATATTCTACATTTGTTATTGTCAGCATATATTCTTTCATTTATCGTTTAACCTTCTCTATTATTTTGATAAATTCCAATTCCAACTCGTTTGATATGCTCAATAAGCTCTTTATTCTTCAATGAAGCAAAGATGGAAATATCAAACTGGTATGGGAGCAGGAGGTCATCAATATCGGATGCCAACCGGTTTACATCGCTACGAGTCAAGCCCTCTCCTATCAATGTAATATCTATATCCGAAAAAGGTTTGTAATTTCCTTTTGCCCGTGAACCATACAGAATGACCCGCTCTATCTTCCGATTACGGGCAAAGAGCATGGTTAACTTCTGCAAATCCGTATTCGTCAGTCCGTAATTCATGATTCCAATGCCCTTAAATTAACCAACATTTCCTTTTCAAAAGATTGAAAAAGCGGATGATAAAGGAGTACAATACGGCGGTTTATCTCATGCGCTGACTCATCATCATAATTATGCGAAATCAGATTCCGGTCTTCAATGGATTCCATCCAACGCCTATCCTGAATCAACCCCATTTCCAATGCTTTACGGAACGCATCGCGTGAGCCTCTTACATCCGTATAACCCTGATACTCGGCATAATCTTTCATCACTTTCCACGCCAATTCATGCGTGTATTCAAAGCGTTGTATCAAACCTTCCTGCAAGAGGTCGTCGATACTTTCTGCCCAATCCGTCTTACGGGACACAATCTCGATCGCTTCATCCAAACGGCGCAATGCTTTTTGATAATTACTAAACCGCTGAACCCAACGTATATCTTTTTCTTTCATACCGCTACACCTTCCTATATCATTGTCCTATCAAATAAGCTTCTTTTCCGCAAATGTAAAAATATTCCTTTGCTTTTCCAAGTTATATATCTATCCGTATGCACATTGGTTTATAAGCATGGTTTTCAAGGAATCTTCCTCTTCTTCCATGGCTTTCTTAAAATCTTTATAGTCGGATACTTGGGTAGGTATTAGAAATGGATATGTCATCAGACGGGCTTGGGCATCTATGCCATATCCTTGCAAATTGACCTCTTTTCCGTTGGGCTCTATTGAGGGTTGGATAAATATACCCAAATGTCCTTTTAACCGGTACATATAGGTAATCATTTGGTTTACATCCTCCTTTTCATCAATGCTTTTCTTGTATTTGGCATCAATGATTACTCCATGGGATTCTTTATTGTAAAAATCCGGATAACGTACCAAAGAGGCTTTACACCTGTTGCCTGAATCATATCCTAAATAAATCCCTCCTTTCATTCTCCTATTGTTCGGATGTTTAAAACCATATTGCATGAGTATCGTCGCGAGATATTCCTCCCAAAGCCAAGATATATCGAAAAGAATGCCGAGTATTTCGTCATCATTCCGGCCATACTTCAATTCTTCTTGCTTCAATATCCTCAAGCAGATGTTTTGTAAAGCGGGATATTGGGTAAAATAGGGATGGCAAACAAGTTTTGCATTGTTTTGAATGATTTTCTTTCGGTCTTGCCTTTGGTATTCAGGTGTTGCAAAAATCACTCGTGAAACATTCGCTTGTGTATCCGGATTGTCATGCAATAATCTTTCTCCATTTTCTTGTGTACGAATATATTCTATGGTATGCCGAATTAATTGTGTCATAGAATTATCCTGACTAAATTCATGTGTTCTGTAGGCCACATGTCCGTTAAAAGGAATATTTCTTTTTAAATGCTGATGAATGTCAATGGCACCTCTTACGTGACAATCGTTATATGTGTTCCGTTGATATTCTTTATATATTCCTTGCGATAATGCTTTGTTCAAATAGTGGGGAAACAAATGCAACAAGAAATCAAATATACATTCGTCTGTTGTTTTATGTTTCAAGTTGAATAAATTGATAGATAATACCTTTTGTAACAAATAATGCAAGAAGAAATCCTTTTCTGTATTTTTTGAAAAACGGGAATGAATAGAAATATGCAATCCATTTATCCCTATAAAACCGACTAAGTTGCTTGTTTTTAGTGAAGAAAATTTCTGATTCTCAGGATAGATATCAAACAAATGTTGTTCTCCTATCTTATCTTTGCATTCTTGGAAAGATGAAGGAAAGACGAGCAAGTTATTTTTTAAATCGTTTTCTATAGAGGCAATGGGACGATTGGCTAACGCCCAGAAGCATTTCGCCTCTTCGTTTGCCAACACATAAGTCATATTGTCTTTCCACGTAATCATTCTTCTACTCTATCTCCATAATAAGTTTGCTCCAGGTATTTCAGCTTCTCTGTAGCATTAAACGAGCCTCGCAAATATTCAAAGAGAATGCCGCGCAGATGGTTTTCCCACAACATACGGTAAGCTTCATCGGTATTGCTCTGTTCTTCGTTCAAATACAGGTTTAATTTCAGGAAATAGGCGCCACCTATATGGTAAGCAGCACTAAGTCCTTCGATACCTTCATTCGTTTCATCATCCCATATAGCCTTATTCAGATGATTCATCTTTTCAACAATTTCATCTGTTAGCTCTCCAAATTCATCCAACATATCTATCTGTTCATTCGCTTTTATCTCTTTCCAGGCAAAACGCCGGCGCATAGCGAAATCCATACTTTCCACGCTACGGTCTATATCGTTCATTGTCCCGATGATATATACATTTTCGGGTACATAAAATCCTTCGTAAAAAGGATCAGATTTGTCCGTAATCAAGTTCTGATATTGTGTTTTGACTTGTCCTTTTTCTCCTCTGTACCCGGGGTCTATACTAAAAAACAACTCTCCGAATATTTTCGATATTTCTCCCCGATTGATTTCATCGATGATAAATACGAATGGTTTAGGATTATCTAATGCCTGCTTGCAAAAAGTCTTGAATATTCCGTCTTTTCGTTCAAAACCGATTTCGGAGGTATTTTCTTTCTTGACGGGCCTTAATCCCTCTATAAAGTCCGTATAGTCGTAAGAAGGATGGAACTGGATTATCTCATATTCCGCCTCCATAGATTTGGCTATCTCTTGTGCCAGATAAGTTTTACCTGTTCCAGGTGCTCCTGTGAGAATGAGATTTTTATTTGTTTTCAGTAAATGGCGATATTCTCCATATTTATTGTCTGTATTCTCATGTGGATTGAATAGGTAATCATAGATATATTGTGGAATCTCTTTCGAGCTTAACACTTCGTTGGATGGCCACAACTCTTCCGAATCAGGTAAGTGCAAGGTTGAAACCGAAATATATCCTTGTTTTTTGTAATGTAGCCAAAGTACTTCTATATAATTCGAATAATAGACCTCTTTACCCTTAGCGTCAATACCGGCGTAATGAATATTTTGCTGGAACTTACAAGAAGAAACGGCTATGCCTATACCCCATAATCCGCGGGTGTAATTCGTACAACAAATAATATCGCCTTCTTTGATTTGCTTCATCGTGGTGATGGCGAGATGGATAGGGATAGTAGTATCCATATAATCCCAAGCTAAATCATCAAAGTTATAATTTGTCAAAACCGGATCGTTCCAGCCTATAGCCATAATGCCTTGAGCAAGGAAATTCCGCCAAGCCTCTTCCCGGTATTTTCTGCAATGCGTAGGACGGACAAAATAGCACTGGCGTTTTGTTTTTAAATCAGCTATTTTCCATTCATAAGGAATAAAAAATTTGGCGGATTCCTTTTCTACACCAATCGAGGACATGAATAATTTGAATTGTTCGGAAAGATATTCGTCGGTGGCTTCTTTATATAACTTCCGACTTGTAAAGTTTTCGTTTGTCAATGTACCGTTTCCTTGCGTTTCGATATGCTTTATCCGGGTGTTATCCTTATATCCCACGAAACGGCTTGGCGCGAAAAGCAAAGTGTTCCCGAAAGGTTCAACCACATACCATTTACCATGTCTGAAACGTGAAGAATCCAAATAGAAACGCAACGATTCGTTAGCAAACAGGATAAAAACTCATCGGTCGGGGAACGCCGCGCGG
>URGO01000018.1 GCA_900547435.1 uncultured Parabacteroides sp. | reverse complement strand
CACAAAACCTGGCTTTATATGAATCTGTATTCCGCAAACATTATATTACACGCGCTGAGTACGATAGTTCGCTGATGTGGTATGCCCGGAATTTGGATATCTATATGCGTGTATATAATATGGTATCGGATGATATCCGGAGCCGGATAGATAACTTGGGCGATGTGCAACGTATTGATACGGAAGTCAACAACAATGACTCGGTGGATATCTGGCCTAGGCGCCCTTATCTGACCTTCACGCCCAAGGCTCCTTTTAATGGTACAACTTTCGATTTGAAACCGAAGCAGTCCTATCCTCCGGGAAGTTCGTTCGTGCTGAGTATGCATGTTTGGGGAATTAATCCGTCAATGAAACATAAGCCGGAAATTCGGCTTTGTGTGGAGCAGAACGATACAACCATCATCATTAACGAACAAATCCGTGCAGATGGATATCACGAAACGGAGTTGAAAAGCGTTCCAACCAAACGGGTAAAGCGTGTTTACGGATATATCCGTCTTGATAATAAGGATATGAACTATTATAAAGTCTATGCGGACAGTATCCGTTTGATGCGCTATAATTTCAAATCGGTAGGCTTCAAGAAATCCGATGAGAAATGAGTCAGAAAGCGCGCCTTCTAAACTCGCTACAGAGAATAGCCGTAGCTATGGCTACATTCAATGACTCAGCCGTTTCCCGCTCTTGAGGATAATTCGGAATATAGAGTCTTTCATCCGCTAAAGAGGCTATTTCCGGACGTACGCCATTTCCCTCGTTCCCCATAATCAGTAGTCCGTTTTGGGTTAAAGATCGTTCATACAGATTATCTCCGTTGAGGAACGTTCCATATACAGGGACATTCTTTTCTTTCCAATGCCGGATATAGGCAATAAGTTCCGTGTAATGTACCTTTACATGCGCCAATGCCCCCATTGTGGCTTGTACTGTTTTCGGATTGAAGATATCGGCGGTATCCGGGCTGCATACGATGTGTTCGATGCCGAACCAGTCCGCCAATCGGACGATAGTGCCTAAATTGCCGGGATCCTGAATGCCATCTAAGAGTAAAACCAGTTCCTTTTGTGGATTTGCCTCCTCTAATTTCCATTCCGGATAACGGAATAAGGCCAATACATCTTGCGGATTTTTAAGGAAACTGGCCTTGCGGATATCCTCCTCTTCTGCTACCAATAGCTCTTCAGCCGGAATGTCTCCCTGCGTAGCCATCCAATTGGGTTTGGCCAATAATAATTTGCAGGTGTAGGAAGGGAGCATGTCCGCTACTAATTTGTTCCCTTCCGCCACGAATACCCGCTCGGCCATCCGGTTCTTTTTCAGTTCCAATGAGCGGATATATTTTATCTTGTTCTTGCTAATCATCTTCTTTATTTTAATGAATGTCCTTCCGAGGGGACAAGTTGATAAGATTCATGCTTATAGGAATATTCCTTGTCTACTTGTTGCCTTGTCCCCTTGTGCCTCTAACAAATTTATTTTTCAATTCGGATACGTGCGTCTACCGCATAGATGCCCCGCTCGGTGGCAATCAGCGGATTGATGTCCATCTCTTTAATCTCTTTCGCGAAACGGAGTAGGGTAGAGAGACGGACAATCAGGTCGGCATAAAGTTGTTCGTCAATTCCTTGCTGGCCACGTGTTCCTTTGATGATAGGATATCCTCTGAGGGCATGAATCATTGAAAACGTCTCGTCATAAGAAAGCGGAGCCAAACCGTAGGTTACGTCTTTCAGTACTTCAACGAAGATACCTCCTAAACCACAAAAGACGATATGTCCGAACTTGTCCTCATATTTGGCACCCAGGAAAAGTTCCCGGCCTTTTAACATCGGTTGCACCATGATGCCTTTCACATCTGGAATGCGCATCATTCGTTCATATTCGAATAACAGATGCTCATCGCACCGGATGTTCAGAGCCACACCTCCGATATCGCTCTTGTGTAATGGCCCTACCACTTTGGCCACAACCGGATATTTTACTTTCCGGGCGAAAGCCAGCAATTCCTCTTTATCGGATGAGACAAATTCTTCTACTAATGGAATATTGGCGGCCTTCAACAAGAGACGGGTATCTTCCGGACTCAGGTAACCTTCAGAAGGCAGGCGGTCGATGATGCGTCTTACTTCGGGAACATCTACTCCGTAGAGTTGGATATCGGTACTTGCCGGTTTCGGGGTATTGATAACCCGTGCCAAGGCGGTACCTAAGGTTACTTCATCCGAGAAGTTGACGTGTCCTTTCTTGATAAAACTTTGCACTTCGGGGCCGGCCGTTACGATGGAGGGCAACACGGGGAATATCGGTTTGGTACACTCTTCCATTTTCTTATGCAAAACCTCATAAGCGTCATAAAGCTTGACCAATCCGGGACTTCCGAAGATGACCATCATCAAATCAATATTATCGAAACGATTCTCGCAATAATCGATTGCCGTGGCGAGATGTTCCGGTGTTCCGGTACCGATGATGTCGATCGGGTTCCCGACCGCAGCACCCGGGTATAGCTTGCTTTTCAGTTCTTCGGCGACAGGGCCGTTCAGATCCGGTACGTTCAAGCGTCCTTTGGCGAGGGCATCCGCCAGCATAACCGCTGGTCCACCGGCATGGGTGACTATGGCGCAGTTCTTTCCTTTAACCTCTTTCAAGGTAAAGATGCTTGCCACGGTGGTCAACTCTTCCCGGCTGAAGCAACGTACAATCCCCGCTTTACGGAACAGCGCTTCTACGGCGGAATCCGAGCTGGCTATTGCTCCGGTATGTGAAGAAGCCGCACGCTTACCTGACTCTGTGCTTCCCGCCTTGATAGCCGTGATGCGACATCCTTTGCGAATCAGGGATGAGGCGTGATGCAGAAGTTTATCGGGGTCTTTTATCTGTTCGATATAAAGCATTTTGATTTTAGAGTCGGTTGACGGATTGAATGTCCTGTCCATATATTCCAGGATATCTTCAACCCCTAATTGCTTGGAGTTGCCAACCGACCAGACCGAGGCGAACCGCAAGCCTTTCATCAAGGCCGATTCGATAATAAACAGAGCCGTTCCGCCTGAACTGGATATGAAATCCACGCCTTTTTCATGAAATTCAGGAATAGGCTGGGTAAAAACGCCATGATAATGGGTGTTCATCAAGCCGATACAATTGGGCCCGATGAGCGAAGCGCCGGCATCGTTGATTATCTTCAGGATTTTATCCTCCAATATCCCGCCCTCCTTGGTCTCTTCTCCGAATCCGGCCGAGATGATGATAAAAGCCTTTACTTGCTTTTGTTGGGCGAGGACTTCGACCACCTCCAGGCAGGCTTTGTTGGGGATGGATAGGATAGCCAGTTCTGTTTCGGGAATTTCCTTTACGGAGTGATAGCATTTCAAGCCTTGCACATCCGTCTCTTTGGCATTCACCACATACAATTCACCTTTATAATTCCCTTCCAATAGGTTTCTGACCAATCGGCCTCCGGGTTTGTGAATGTTATTTGAGCCACCTACCACAACGATACTTTTCGGGCATATCAATTCTCGATTAACCATAACGTATTTAGTTTATGAGTTTAGAAGTTTATGGGTTTTTAGTTTAAGAGTTCGTAAGTTTATGAGTTTTTTAGTTTGTGAGTTTTTACTCTTTTTTGACTGAAAAACTAATAAACTGAGAAACTGATGAACTAAAAAACTTAATGGCAAATATAGTGAATTATTCGAACATTTTGTCTATTCCACCCGAATAATCTTCCTCTTCAGTAACTATTTTTTCTGACGATTTGTTAGCGCATGGGTCTGCATACTCTTCCGGAATCTCGAAATCCTCTTCCTCCGAATAGCCCAGCGACTTATCGGCATAGACCTTTTGCATGAACAATCCGTAGATAGGAAGGGCCGATGCCGCTCCTTGTCCCCATGCCATCTGGTCGAAATGGATGGAACGCTCTTCGCCACCTACCCAACATCCCGATACGAGCCGCGGAGTGAATCCCATAAACCACGCATCGGAGTTGTTTTGAGTTGTTCCGGTCTTTCCTCCCATCGGAGCCGTGATGTTGTACCGGTTTCGGATGCGTGAGCCTGTTCCTCCGTCTATAACGCTTTTCAGCATATGGAGCATTTTGTATGCCGCGTCTTCCGTAAGCACTTCGTTCATTTGCGGGGTGAAGTTGGCTATCGTATTGCCGTATGCGTCTTCGATTCGTGTTACATATAAAGGCTTGACACGGATTCCTTTGTTGGGGAATGTGGAGTAGGCGCTGACCATCTCGCCGACCGATACGTCAGGTGTACCTAAGCATACAGATACTACCGGGTCAATATGCCCTTGCAAACCAAAGGAGTGGAGCAGACGTACGAAGGTATAAGGCGAAAGCTGGCTCATCAGATAGGCCGTTACCCAATTGTCCGAGTTTTGCAATCCCCATTGGATGCTGACCATCTCGCCAATCCGTTTCTTGTTGGAGTTTCGCGGAATCCAAAGTTTCCCGTTCTCGTCCGTCAATTGTTGTTGTACGTGAAGCATCTCATCGCACGGACTGATTCCTTCAATCATGGCCAGCGAATAGAGGTAAGGCTTGATGGTCGAACCTATCTGGCGTCGCCCGCCATTAATCATATCGTATTGGAAATAATTATAGTCAATGCCACCGACGTATGCCTTGACTTGGCCTGTATGCGAATCCATCGACATGAAGGCCGAGCGCAGGAAACTCTTGTGATAGCGGATGGAATCCCAAGGAGACATCAGCGTATCTACCGGTCCGTCCCACGTGTAGACGCGCATATCCACCGGTTTCTCGAACACCTTGCGGATTTCCGCCTCTTTCATGCCGCTTTTCTTCATCGAACGGTAGCGGTCGGTCTGGTGCATGGCGCGCATCAAGATGGTATCCACCTCGCCCGGTCGCAAATCTTTCGAGAAGGGCGCGTAGCTACGTCCTTTTTTCTCTTTAAAGAACTGGGGTTGCAGGTATTCGCCCACATGCTCGCGTACCGCCTCTTCGGCATACCGTTGCATACGTGAGTCGATAGTGGTATAAATCTTCAAGCCATCTGTATAAAGATTGTAAAATTCTCCGTCCGCCCGTTTGTTTTTGTTGCACCAGCCATAAAGCGGATCGTTTTCCCAGGCGATGGAATCCTCTTCAAACTTTTGCGCTTGCCAGGAGGCATAATTCTTACGGTTCGGCTTCTTGGCGGTTAGAGTCATGCGCAGAAACTCGCGGAAGTAGGGGGCCAATCCGTCCTTATGGTCTACCCGGCGGAACCGGAGCTTCAACGGGAGTTTCTTCAAGGAGTCGCATTCTGCTCGTGTAATATAGCCGGCCTTTTGCATTTGGTCAAGCACCACGTTCCGGCGCCCGCGTGTCCGTTCGTTCCGGCGTACCGGATTGAAGTAGGAGGGATTCTTGCACATGCCTACCAGCGTAGCCGCCTCTTCGATGCTCAAGGTCTTGGGCGTTTTACCGAAGTAGACCGATGCGGCCGATTGGATTCCCACCGCATTATACAGGAAATCAAATTTGTTCAGATACATATTGATAATCTCTTCCTTAGTATAATAGCGTTCCAGCTGGACGGCTATCACCCATTCAATCGGTTTTTGGAAGAGACGCTCCATCATATTCTCTGCGTTGGGTGAATAAAGCTGCTTGGCCAGCTGCTGGGTAATGGTACTTCCGCCACCTCCGCTCTTCTGCATCAGGATACCGCGTTTGATGACGGCCCGAAACAATCCGATGGCGTCAATACCGCTATGTTCGGCAAAGCGGATATCTTCGGTAGCTATCAAAGCTTTTACCAAATCGGGCGAAAGGTCATCGTAGGTAACGAATATACGGTTGTCTGTGCTGTGCGCATAGCTACCCAGGGTCTTCCCGTCTGATGAAATCACCTGCGAGGCGTATTTGTCTATCGGGTTTTCCAAATCTTCTACCGGAGGCATGTATCCGATTGAGCCGTTGGCTATGGAGGCAAACAATACATACACGGCTACCACGCCCAATACGAATAATGTCCAGAATACAATCAATATACCTTTGGTTATCTTAGATGCCATTTTTTCTCTGATTTATATTTGTGATGCGCAAAGATACGAAATCTTATTCAATGAGCAATATATTCAAGTGTGGCTAAGCGATACGCTATACCGGTTTGCAGATAATTTTTGTCGAATATCCGACAAATTGTTTGCATCACCCGGGTGAATTAATTGCATCACAGCTGTGATTTAATTGATTCACCCGGGTGATGCAATTAATTCACAATTGTGATGCAAACAATTTATTGGGCGTTTATAGTTATTGGTTTTATTTTATAGAAAATCAATCCAATCTTTTTTCCCGCAACCAATCATACATCAGTTCCGCCACCTCCGCATTGTTCAAGTCCGACATCGGGAAGTGCGTGTTGCCGTGCAGTCCGGCTTCGGGCAGATGGACAACGGTCACATCCCCGCCCAAGTCATTGAGCATCTTCGCCCACTGACGCATCAGATGAAGACGGCGCGTCCATTCGTAGATTTCGGGACGCTCGTCTGTTTCGGGCAGGTTGTCGCCATAATACACCACGATGGGGATTAGGGTATATGTCATAAACACGTCCATCGGCACCTCGATGCCTTCCGTCTTCTTGGAGAGCGTCAATATCTTGCCTTCTTCCGGCACTTGCCCTTCGGGGAACGGAATGCCGCCGCCCGGTTCATACGACACGATGCCTTTGATGTTCTTCGTTTTGAGCAGCGTCTGCCAACCTACGGGCCCGCCCTGCGAATGGGTGACAAATACGGCGGGACCAATCTTGTCGAACAAGGCGGCGTAGGCATCGGAATAGACCTCGAAATCTATCGTGCCGATGGTGGGTGTCATCTGTCGGAAATACTGGTTGAGGGCTTCCGGGTCGCGGCTGAACTGCACGCCCTCGAAGTAATCCGGCCAGATGCCCACGCGGAAGCGGTTGAACCACAATTCTTCGTCAAAGGCAGGAGAAATGGTTGCGGTCTCCGTGCTCCGCCCGGCATTGCCACGACGGGGCTGGTCAACGAGATAGACACTAAAACCTTTGCGCAGGAAGATATTTTGGAAGCCCTCCCGCCCGTCGGGCGTGGTCTCCCACGTCTTGCTGAACTGCCCCACGCCGTGGGCGAATACCAACGGATATTTCCGGGCATCCACGGGTTTCTGATAGAACACGTAGGCGTGGTCTCCGTGGAAGGAGCGGCCCAGGGAATCTTTCAACACCGTACCGCCCACGGCGAAACTGCCTTGTTCGGCTATCATCAGGACGTTGCTGTCTTTTCCACTGCATCCTGCAAGCAGCAATATGAGGTTGATTATCAAAACAGATTTCATAATGCCGTGCTTTTATTTCTGTACTTTGGATTCCTGCAAGGCATCATATCGGCTGCCTACCACGGGAATGGCAGACACCGCACTTTCCAACTCCTGCATTTCTTCTGGAGTGAACGTAATTTCCGTGGCACGGAGGTTCTCCTCCAAATGCGCTAACTTCGTGGTGCCGGGGATGGGTACGATGAACTCGCCCTTGTGCATCAGCCAGGCCAAGGCTATCTGTGCCGGAGTGTAGCCGCGCGTCCGTCCGAATTGGTTCAGCACCTCCACGATGCGCAGGTTCTGACGGATGGCATCGGGCTGGAAGCGGGGCAAGGTCTGGCGGTTGTCGTTGGGACTGAACTTCGTGTGTTCGTTAATCAGTCCGCCAAGGAAACCGCGGTTGATGGGACTGTAAGGCACGAAGCCGATGCCTAACTCTCGGCACAAGGGCAATACGCTTTCTTCCACCGTGCGGTGCATCAGGTGATATTCGCTTTGGATGGCGGTAATGGGACAAATGGCGTGGGCGCGGCGGATGGTGTCGGCATTCACTTCGCACAGTCCCCAATGGAGTATCTTGCCCTCTTTGATAAGCCCGGCAATGGTTTCAGCCACCACTTCGATGGGCGTATTCGGGTCGCCACGGTGCTGGTAGAACATATCCAGCTTCTCCACGCCCAAGCTGCGGAGGGAATTCTCGCACACCTTTTTTATATTTGCCGGGCTACTGTCCTCCTCCGTTTTCACCTGCACGCCGTTCACGTATTTATGGCCGAACTTGGAGGTTACGCATACTTTGTCGGTATAACCTTTCAACGCCTTGCCCATCAGCACCTCGTTGGTGAAGGGACCGTAACTCTCGGCAGTATCGAACAACGTCACGCCCCGTTCAATCGCTTCGTGTACCAGACGGATGCAAGCCGCTTCATCGGGATGCTCGCTGCGGTGGTAGTTCAAGCCCATGCAGCCGAAGCCCATCGCCGACACGGTGAAGGCTGCCTGTCCGCTGCCCAAAGTCCTTTGTTTGCGCACTGCCGCCATACCTGCCGGGATGTCTTTGGCAGATACGGCTGATTTTCCACTGACGGCTCTCTCTGCCGCCTGCACTTTCTCCAACGCCGGGGACACGCAAATTGCCGCTCCGGTCAACGCCGCCGCTTTCAGGAAACCACGGCGGGACATTTCCATACGCTTGTCGATTTCTTTCGTCATGATGCTCTTATTTATAGGATAATGATTATTTCAAGTTCGTCTTAAAGAACTCCGTCAGTTTGTCAAACGGAATCTTGTCTGTCTGGTCGTACAAGTCCACGTGGTTGGCACCGGGCACGATGTACAGTTCCTTCGGCTCGTTCGCCTGCTTGTAGGCATCCTCGCTGAAATAGCGCGAATGGGCATTCTCCCCGGCGATGAACAAAACCGGACGGGGAGAAATCTCCTGAATCATCGCAAAGGGATAGAAGTTCATCAATGTCGCCTGACTGGTGTAGCGTGTGCCAAGGTAACGGGGATGATAGCCGCGCTCCTTGTTGCGGTAGTAGTCGAAGAACTCCTTTTGCACGGGCGATGCGTTTTCCGGCAACTGCTCCGGAGTACCGAAACGGATGAGCGGCTGTGCGCCTTCTGCTTCCTTCCAACGCTGTGCTGCTACGTCGTCCAACAGCTTGCGCCTTTGTTCGTCCGTCATCGAGTCGCCCAGCCCGTTACGGGTGGCACGTCCCATATCGTACATGCTGACCGTTGCCAATGCCTTGATGCGAGGGTCGAGCGAGGCGGCACATACGGAGAAACCGCCGCTTTCGCAGATACCTATCACACCGATACGGTTGCGGTCGATGAACGGCTGGATGCCGAGGTAATCCACCGATGCGCTGAAATCCTCCACAAGTGCGTCGGGCGACACCGTATGCCGGGGCGTTCCGCCGCTCTCTCCCTGATAGGAGGCATCGAAAGCCAATGCGACGAAGCCGCGCCGTGCCATTTCCTGCGCATACAGCCCGGCGCACTGCTCCTTGACCGCACCGAACGGATGCCCCACGATAATAGCCGCGTATTGCTTTGCGTTGTCAAAATCAGCAGGCAAATACATATCGGCAACCAGCGTGATGTCATACCTATTCTTACAGAACACCTTTCTGACCTCAATATCAGGGTCAGCCTTGAAGGTCTTGGGCGGCTCCTGCGCTTCTGTCAGCACCATGCCGTTCTCGCAACGATGCGCCATAGTCAGTATCTCGTTAATCTGCCCGTCGGGCAGCCCGTTGGTCTTGGCGTGTCCGATATGGGCTTTCAGTTCGTTGTCCACCCCGTGGCGCACGGCAAGGGCGGCAACCGTGGCAAGCTCGCGCGTCTGCCAGTCGAGGTTGTCGCGTCCGAAGATATCGCCGAACAGGTGGGCTTTCAGATACTCGTCAATGGCAGGGGCGAACTTCAATACCGCTCCTTGCGCATCCCTGCCGAACAGCTTGCGTTGGTTGGCGGCACCGAACTCCACGCTGTTCCGTTCAGGTAGCGGGGAGGGCAGTCTGCCTTCCTCATCGTTGACACCCTTGCCCTTGCGTTCTTCCAACACGGTCATCAGCGTGCCGAGCGCGCTCATACTGCGCGGAAAGCCGCAATAGGCATAAAGCTGCACGAGTATTTCCTTTGTTTCATTCACCGTCAGCCCGGCGTCCAGTCCGGCGGACAAGGCTGTTTTCAAATTCTCTTGGTCGCCTTGCGAGGTGTACATGCTGATGGCTGCCACCTGCTGTTGTTTTTCATCCAACAGGCTTCCATGCTGTTGCGCTCTCATTTCCGTTGCCATACAAAACAGGATTAGAATGATGCTTGTCAATGCTTTGAATGTCCTCATATTGCTTGTCTTTAATTCTCTGCCGCAAAGTTACCGGGCATTCCCTTTAGCGACCGTACCTGAACCACTGATAGAACAACCAATTTCGTAGGTACAAAGGAATAATCCTTGCCCCGCTCCCCGATTTTCCCTATCTTCGCAAACATCAACAAAATTCATCGCAATATGAAAACCAATTATCAAAGATTCCTCGACGGGGAATATTGCAATAAACTCGACCCCGAAGTATTGGAAATGATGATGCAGACCAAACGGTTGCTGACACGCTTCAATGCGACAGACATAGCAGACGGCGAAACGAGAATGGACATTCTGCGCCAAATGCTTGGCGGTATCGGCAAGCATTCCAGCATTGACCTGAATTTCACCTGCCAATGCGGGAAGCATATTTTCATCGGCGAAAAGACAATCATCAATATGAATTGTACGTTCTTGGATGAAAACATCATACGGATAGGCAACAATGTCCTTATAGCACCCAACGTTCAACTATACACGGCAACCCATCCCATCGCCCCGCAAGAACGCTTCATTGAAGATTGGGATGAAACCTCCGGTGAATTGTTCTTCCGCACACGTGCCTTGCCTATTACGATTGGCGATTATGTGTGGATAGGTGGAGGAAGCATCGTGCTGCCGGGCATTACCATCGGAGATAATTCGATTATCGGTGCAGGAAGTGTGGTGACGAAGCCTATTCCTGCTAATTGCGTGGCGGCGGGAAATCCGTGCCGGGTGATTCGAAATTTGTAAATCCCTTGCCCACGTCAAATTTTCTTCCAATCCGCCCCGATAACCGCCGCCGACTCAGTCGACGGTACAAATCCGGCAGGATAAGCCCTGTCGATTGAATCGACAACGCAAATCGGCAGGGAGAAGCACTGTTGATTCAGTCGACAGCCCGAATCCTGACGGAGAAGCACTATTCCCGGCGGGGACAGCACGAATCCTACAGGATAACCACTTTCCCCGGCGGGGACGATGCCAATCGGCGCGGATAAGCACTTTCCCCGCCGGGGACAATAGAAATCGGGACGGATTGCCACTTTCCCCGCTGCGGAACAACGCCAAAAATCTTCCGCAAGCCCCGTCGTCAGCGACGACAGCCCTCGCGAACTTGAAGAGCGCTTGTCATCGCTTTCTTTGGGTCGTCCGGAAGAAATCCCTATATTTGCAATGGTAACAACAGATTGGATATGAACGAGATAATGAAAATAGATTCGGTGCAGACCTATAACGACTACTTCGGCGTGGAGACGCGCCATCCGTTGGTCAGTGTGGTAGACGGACGCGAGGCAAAACCTTTGCGCTTCGGGCGGAAGCTGTACGGCATTTACACCGTATTATTGAAAGATGCGGATTGCGGGAACTTGAAATACGGACGCAGTATGTACGACTATCAGCGCGGCACGATGCTCTTCATCGCTCCCGGTCAGGTAATGGGGTCGGAGGATGACGGCAAGCTGCATCAGCCGGAAGGTTGGGCGTTGTGTTTTCATCCCGAATTCCTGCGCAAGACTCCGCTCGCCGGACTGATAAAGGAGTATTCTTATTTCTCGTACAGTGCCAATGAAGCCCTCCACCTTTCGGAACAGGAGCGGCGAACGGTCGTTGACTGCCTGACAAAGATTAAGGAGGAACTGCAATATCCGGTGGACAAGCACAGCAAAGCCCTTATCGCCGACAACATCAAGCTGCTGCTCGACTATTGCGAACGTTTCTACGACCGTCAGTTCATCACCCGCGAGAATCTGAACAGCGACATCCTCGCCCGCTTCGAGGCCCTGCTGGATGCGTATTTCCATTCCGGCAAACCTGCCACGGAAGGACTGCCCACCGTGCAATACTGTGCCGACCGACTCTGCCTCTCGCCCAACTATCTGAGCGACTTGTTGAAAAAGGAAACAGGCGAATCCGCCTTGAAGCATATCCAGCAAAAGACTTTGGAGATGGCGAAAGAACGTGTGTTCAACACGCAGAAGTCCGTCAGCGAGATTGCTTACGAACTCGGCTTTCAATATCCGCAGCATTTCAGCCGGTGGTTCAAGAAACAGACAGGAGTTACGCCGAATGAGTATAGAATAACGAATTAGAAGTTACAATAAAGCACTATATACCCATTAAATTTGTTGGATAAATGAAACAATATCGGGATAGATTTTGTTACTTTGCAGGAAAATTATAAGGACAATAAGTAGATGAGTCTGTTCGTTTATAGTTGTTTTGCTTCCTAAGTCGTAGCATACAGGAACTTATAAATCGGCAAACTCAAGAATTGACGAACTCAAAAACTGAATACTTATGTGTGTAACAATTTTGGGTATTGAATCTTCTTGCGATGATACCTCTTCTTCGGTAATACGGGATGGCGTGATGCTTTCCAATGTCATAGCGAGCCAGGCGGTGCATGAAGCGTATGGCGGAGTTGTTCCGGAACTGGCATCCCGCGCGCATCAGCAAAATATTATTCCGGTGGTTTCGGAAGCGATTAAGCGTGCCGGAATAGACAAGTCGGAGTTGGATGCGATAGCTTTTACTCGCGGACCGGGTCTGATGGGGTCGCTTCTGGTTGGGACTTCGTTTGCGAAAGGCTTGGCGGCCGCGCTTTCTATTCCTATGATAGAGGTGAACCATTTGCAGGCGCACGTGTTGGCGCATTTCATCAAGGAGTCGCCTGAGGATGACCATGCCCCTTCGTTCCCTTTCCTGTGCTTGTTGGTTTCAGGAGGAAATTCTCAAATTATTAAGGTGAATGCATACAATGACATGGAGGTTATCGGGCAAACAATAGATGATGCTGCCGGTGAAGCTTTTGACAAATGTGCGAAAGTAATGGGGCTGGGGTATCCCGGCGGACCGATAGTCAATCGGTTGGCCAACGAGGGAAATCCGAAGGCTTTTGCATTCAGTAAACCGCATATTGCGGGCTATGATTATAGTTTTAGCGGACTGAAAACCTCTTTCCTTTATACCTTACGCGATGAATTGGAAAAGGATCCTGACTTCATCGAAAAGAATAAAAAGGATCTTTGTGCTTCTCTTCAGGCAACGGTGATTGATATTTTGATGAACAAACTTCGTAAAGCCGCCAAGGATTTAGGCATTAAAGAGGTGGCGGTGGCGGGAGGTGTTTCGGCCAATTCCGGTTTGCGCGACGCTTTCCTTGACCATGCGAAGCGGTTTGGCTGGAAAGTGCATATCCCGAAGTTCTCATTTACTACCGACAATGCGGCTATGGTGGCGATAACCGGTTATTATAAATATATGGATAAGGAGTTCTGTCCGATGGATGCGGCTCCTTTCTCAAGGGTGCAATTATGAATCGGGTAGAAGAGATAGCTGCGCTTTTGCAAGAACGGCATTTGACTTTAGGAACGGCTGAGAGTTGTACGGGTGGGAGAATTGCGCACCTGATAACCTCTTATGCCGGGAGTTCGTCTTATTTCAAAGGTGGAGTCGTTTCTTATTGCAATGAGATAAAGCATCGGGTGCTGGGTGTTTCGGAGGAGGACTTGGCTGCATTCGGGGCCGTCAGTCAGCCTGTAGTGGAACAGATGGCGAAAGGAGCGATTCGGGTTTTGAATTGTGATTGTGCCGTAGCTACCTCCGGTATTGCCGGTCCGGGCGGAGCTGTACCCGGAAAGCCGGTCGGCACGGTTTGGATTGCTGCCGCCTATAAGGATAAAATTATCTCCCGATGCTTCCATTTCCCGTCCGATCGAATCGGGAATATAGAAGCATCGGCAGAGATGGCATTAGAGTTATTGTGGAAAATAATAACTCCATCACAGTGATAAGCCGTTTGTTTTTATTTATAGGCTCTTTGTATCAGCAGATAGTCTAAGATAGTCATTGCGGCCATAGCCTCTACGATAGGAACCGCACGGGGCAAGACACAAGGATCGTGGCGTCCGCGTGCTTTCAGGACGGTTTCATTCCCGTCTCTATCTACCGTGTCCTGTTCCATCAGGAGTGTAGCTACCGGCTTGAAGGCTACCCGGAAGTAGATATCCTGTCCGTTGGAGATGCCTCCTTGAATGCCTCCCGAATGATTGGAGCGGACGTTGATGTGCCCGTTGTCATTATAGAAAATATCATTCCGTTCGGAGCCTTGGTAAAGAGCCGAATCAAATCCGTCTCCATACTCAAATCCTTTTACCGCATTGATGGAAAGCATTGCCGAGCCTAATGCGGCATGAAGTTTCCCGAATGCCGGTTCTCCCAATCCTACCGGAACACCGGTAATCACACCGGTAATCACTCCTCCGATAGTATCGCCTTCTCCTTTGATGCGGAAGATAAGTTCTTCCATTTCGGCTGCCTTTTCCGGATCCGGACAGCGGACGGCATTTTCTTCGATACGGTTTAAATCGTAATCTTTATATGAGCCTTCCAACTTGATATTGCCGACTTGCGATGTGTAAGCCTTGATAGCGATACCTTCGCGGGAAAGGATTTGTTTGGCAATCGCTCCGGCCACGCAACGCGAGATTGTCTCACGGGCAGACGAACGGCCTCCGCCTCTTGGGTCGCGGATTCCGTATTTCATCTGATAGGTATAATCCGCGTGCGACGGACGGTAGACCTTGGCTATCTCGTCATAGTCGGACGAATGTTGGTTTTTGTTCCAAACAATAAACCCGATTGGTGTGCCGGTTGTTTTCCCTTCATAGATGCCGGAAAGGAACTGCACCTCGTCTTCTTCCTTGCGTGAGGTCGTGATGCGCGACTGACCCGGTTTCCGGCGGTTCAATTCCCGTTGGATGTCCTCAAAATCCAATTCGATATTCGAAGGACACCCGTCAATGACTCCGCCGATACCCGGACCGTGCGATTCGCCGAATGAGGTCAGCCGGAATAAATTGCCGAAGGTATTCATTAATGGCATCCTCCGCAACCGCAACTATCTCCGTGCTCATGGTCTCCGCAACCACCTCCGCAACTATCGCATCCGCAACCACATCCTCCGGCAGGAGCCGTCAGAGCCGCGATTTCCTCGGCCGTCGGTTCATGTACATCGATGACTTCACCCGTAAAGTGTAAGGTCTCACCAGCTAACGGATGATTGAAATCCATGACAACCACGTCATCCTTTACTTCCAATACAGAACCGTTGATGCGTTGTCCGCTGGCATCCATCATCGGGATGGTATTTCCTTCTTTTACCATTTCCGAGTCGAATTTTCCATCTACTTCGAAGATGCTTTTCGGCAAATCCAATACATGCTCTTCGTTATATTCACCGTAAGCGTTCTCAGGGGTGATGCTGAAATCGAACTTCTCGCCCTCTTCCAAGCCCATCAATGCCTCTTCGAATGCGGGAATCATCATCCCCATGCCATAAATGAACTTCAAAGGAACCTCGCGAGTAGCCTTTTCCATTAATTCACGTTCTTCTCCTTCTCCAACGTTCAGGTCATAAATAACCGCAACGTATTTGTTCGCTGAAATTTTCATGTTGTTCAATTAAAAATTAAAAAGTAAAAATTAAAATTTCGTTTAATCTTTTGTTCTGATGGCTTTCTTCAAAGCCTCCATAGCCGATTCCAGGATAGAATGCGGGCAACCTACATTCAGGCGCATGAATCCTTCGCCACCCGGACCGAACATGCTTCCGTCGTTCAAGGCCAATTTCGCCTTATCTTCAAACAAGCTGACCAGTTCCGGCTGGGATAATCCCAGTTCCCGGCAATCCAGCCATACGAGGAAGGAAGCCTGTGGCATATATACCTTGATTTGCGGGATATGTTGTTTCAGATATTCGTTGACGAAATTCACATTCTCGATGACGTATGCACGCATTTGTTGCAACCATTCCGCACCGTAGGTGTAAGCCGCCGTAGTGGCTGTATAGGCAAAGATGGTTCCGGCATTGAACTCTCCGGCTTCCAGATAGCCATAGAACTGTTCCCGGATCTGTTCGTTCGGCACGATGGCATACGAGCTTACTATTCCGGCAATGTTGAATGTCTTGCTTGGAGCCATGAAGGTAATGCTGTTGTTGGCGGCTTCGTCTGATACGGTGGCGAACGGATGATGACGATAAGGCGGATAAGTCATTTCCGCATGGATTTCATCCGAGATGACCAGCACATGATGTTTGGCGCAAATCTCGGCCAATCGTACCAACGTCTCCTTCGGCCAGACAATCCCTCCCGGATTGTGCGGATTCGAAAGGATAAGCAATTTGCATTGTTCGTCCACGATAGACTCCAACTGCTCAAAGTCCATCTCATATACGCCATTTACCAGCTTGAGCGGATTATAGACCACATCCCGTGTCATTCTGGTCGGGTCTCTTTGTTACGGATGTTATACCGGATGCTGGATAATCACTTTATCTCCGGGCCGGGTGAAACATTGTACGGCAAAACCGATTCCTTTTACAATCCCCGGAATATAACTCAGCCATTCGCGTTGGATTTCCCAATTATATTTGTACACCAGCCACGATGTGATACTATTATAATACGCATCATCGCCGAAAGTATAGCCGAATATCGGATATTCGCAACGCGCTTTCAGGGCATCTACGATAAAATCCGGTGTCTTGAAGTCCATATCCGCCACCCAAAGCGGAGTCAGTCCTTCTTTTCCCGGATAGGCTTCGGCCATTCCGTCATACTTGACGCAACTTGTCTTCCAACGGTCTACTACCTCGTCAAAATTATAATGTTGCATAAGAACTTAGTCCACTTTATTTAATCCTATCAAATCCGGTATAAGGAACCAACGCTTTCGGAATGCGGATTCCCTCCGGAGTCTGGTTGTTTTCCAACAAGGCAGCTACGATACGTGGCAATGCCAATGCGCTTCCGTTCAAGGTATGGCACAATTGGATTTTCTTGTCCGCATCCCGGTAGCGGCATTTCAGGCGGTTTGCCTGATAGGTGTCGAAATTGGAAACCGAGCTGACTTCCAACCAGCGTTTTTGGGCCTCCGAATACACTTCGAAGTCATAGCAGATGGCAGAGGTGAAGCTCATGTCGCCTCCACACAGACGCAAAATCCGGTAGGGCAATTCCAACTTTATCAATAATCCTTCTACATGATCCAACATCTCCTGATGGGATTGCTTGGAATGATCCGGTTTGTCGATGCGTACCAATTCCACCTTCGAGAACTCATGCAGGCGGTTCAGTCCGCGTACATCCTTCCCGTAAGAACCTGCTTCGCGACGGAAACATTGCGTGTAGGCACAGTTCTTGATAGGCAATTGCTTTTCGTCCAAGATAACATCACGGTAAATGTTGGTAACCGGCACTTCAGCGGTCGGAATCAGATAGAGGTCATCCAGGTTGCAATGATACATCTGTCCCTCTTTGTCGGGCAATTGTCCTGTTCCGTAGCCCGAAGCCGCGTTGACCACCGTAGGAGGCATCACCTCCAGATAGCCCGAATTGCGAGCTTCATCCAGGAAGAAATTGATTAACGCGCGTTGCAGACGGGCGCCCTGTCCGATATATACCGGAAAACCGGCACCGGTAATCTTCACACCCAGGTCAAAATCAATCAGGTTATACTTCTTCGCCAGTTCCCAATGCGGAAGCGCGTCTTTCGGAAGCTCGGTCTCCATGCCGCCCATTTTCACCACCAGATTATCTTCTGCGCTTACCCCTTCAGGCACCTCGTCGTAAGGTATGTTCGGGATGGTATAGAGCAGATTCTGCAAATCCTCTGCGGCCTGGTCCATTTCGGTCTGCAGGACCTTGTTCTTTTCCTTGATTTCGGAAACCTGCTTCTTGGCGGCTTCGGCCTCTTCCTTCTTTCCTTCTTTCATCAATCAGCCGATTGATTTGGAAATCCGGTTCTCTTCCGCCAGATTGTTATCTAATAAACCTTGTGTACTACGTCTCTTGTTGTTCAATTCCAGCACTTGCGCGATAGTCTCCTTCGCGTTGTTGAAGTGCTTCTTCTCCAGACCGGCAATGACTTTGTCCGTCTGTTCTGCAATCATTTTAAGTGTCAACATATTTCTGTATGTTTATTTATTCATTTTTCTTTCGTGCAAAGGTACGAGAAAAAGGAGAATAACGTGCAATATCGGCGTTATTTTATTACCTCACCCTTCCTCCACATAGCCAGGTACGCAGGTAATAAGGTTCGCTCAGGCTGCTTACGATGACGCCCCGCGAAGTGCTGGTGTGGATGAAACGTCCGTTTTTCAGGTAAATCCCTACGTGATTGGGCTGGCGTTTCCGTCCGCGTCCGGTGTAGAAGAACACCAGGTCACCCTCTTTCAGTTTCCCCCTTCGGATTCGTTTGCAATTCTTTTTCAGCATATCCGTCGAGCTGCGTTCCAATTTCTTGTGGTAGATGTTCTGATAGACAATCTGGACAAATCCCGAACAATCCACGCCCCGTTTCGTCATTCCGCCCATCCGGTGTGGCACTCCCAGCCAGCGTGCCCCTTCGTTATATAGGAAGATGTTATCGTCCGGCGTAATCTTGACACCATAAAGCCTTCCCAACTCGCGCGGACCTTTGAAATCGTCGGGCAAGACAAGCCGTTCCGTCTTCCGGCTCCCGCATGAGGTGGAGAGGAAGAGCAATAGCCAGGCCCCGAAAGCCCATAGAAAATTCCTTCGCGTCATACCCTTTCCTTTATGCGTTGAATCCCGTCCCTTTCCGGTAAAGCGGATGTTTTTGGGAGGCAATATTGATGATTTTCCCTTCTTCGCGGAGGCGTTTCAGGTGGCGCACGGCCGTAGAATAGGTCAATCCGCAAAGCGCCTCGAACTGGTTTCGCGTCAATGTCTCGTTTTGTTGGAAATGGCGTGCCACAAGTCGGTCTATCTCCTCCGTCGAATAGTTCTTCGAATGCGATTTGTCCGCCTGACGGACGAAATGTGTAGTGCTCAACCGCTCTTTCAATTGGGAATCAGGCCGGAACGCGACCGACTTAAACCGGACCGACTCCGCCCGTATCTCACTTTCCGACTCGACCGGAGGACATTGCAACGTCATCTGCAAATAGCCGATACCTTTAATATAAACGCGCTGGCCGTCCCTCAGCTTTTCCGCGGTAATATCCGCCAAAGCCACCAGCGTAGCCGTAATATCGGCGGTAGAGAGCGTACTTCGGTCATGAATCTCCTCCGCCAGTTCATCGCTCGAAACCGTCCCTTTCGGCACTACCCGGGCATGAAGATGCGTTCTCTCATCCTTATCCGCCAACTTCGGATTCTTGTAAAAATCATAATTAACAGGCATACTTGTATGTTTTTAAGTTCAAGAGTTTGTTAGTCCTTGAGTTTTTGGGTATATTACCCGTTAAGTTCTTTGGAATATCCCACAAATTGTTTGCATCACCCGGGTGATGCAATTAAATCACAATTGTGAATTAATTAAATCACAGTTGTGATGCAATTGATTCACTCTTGTGATGCAAACAAAAAATCCCTACAAAGATACTTCTTTTCGGGAGAAAAACAAGAGGGAGTAGGAGAATAAACTTGATGATAAGATATGCGCAACATTCTCACCTTTTTATTTGTTCTCAACAGAAATAATCACTAATTTTGTGGTATTCTAATAAAATGTGCTATGTCAAGTGGTGCAATCAAACAAGAATTGTTGGCGAAACTAAAGCAGGAGCATTGCTTTTGGTCGTACAATGAGGATTCAATCAAGGATATTCCCGATGATATGCTGATTGAAAAGACTTTGTTGCATCTTGACTTGGACGAAATTGACCAGCTTTTTCTGATTTATCCTTTTAAGAAAATAAAGCAGGTATGGCTGGATTACCTCATTCCGCAGGAAGAATATCTCTACACGTTGAATCGCTTCTTTGCTTGGTACTATTTCAAGGCGAAGAAACCGGATACCTATATAAAGTCTATGGCTACCCGTCACCTCAATAAGATGTTTGCATGAAAGGTTTAGCACCACACACTCAACAAATCTTTGAAGCAGTTTCTAAATTAGACTGCATCAAGCCCTATCTTTTGGTGGGCGGTACAGCCTTGTCTTTGCAGATAGGCACACGCCAGAGTGAAGATTTGGACTTTATGAAATGGCGAACTTCCAAAGCTGAAAAAATGGAAGTGGCATGGTATCAGATAGAGAAAGAACTTGCCTCTGTTGGTGAAATCCAGCAAAAAGACATTTTGGATATAGACCATGTAGAGTATGTGGTGGCTGGAGTGAAATTCTCCTTTTATGCCTGTCCTAAGTATTCTCCTGTTGATAAGCCTGTGGATTGCTTGAATCATGTACGATTAGCTGATGTGAAAGCCATTGGAGCTATGAAGATGGAGGTAATGTTGCGCAGGAGTAATTTTCGTGACTATTATGATATTTACTCTATCCTAAAGTTTGGCATTTCTATTCATGAATTAATATCTTTGGCTCTTTCTTATTCAGGGCATCGTCTGAAATCCAAGAATTTGCTTGCTATGCTAACCAATGGTAATCGTTTTACAAGGGATGCTCATTTTGAACAACTTGAACCTGTATATACTGTCACCGCTCAAGAAATAGAAGATTATATTAAGTCGTGTTTGATGGTGTGGCAAGGTGGTTATAGCCAGAAGAAATGAATATATGAAGAATGAGGTGTCAAGAATCTTATATGCGATAAGCAAAGATATAATAGTAGGGACTATTCAAATAGTTCCATTCTTTGCTTTGTGTTATCTGTTTAATCAGATGGAAAAATACAAAGAAGCTGAATGGAAAATATTCTCTCCTCCTCCATAGCCTTGTTGTGTTTTTCTAACGGCGTAAATGCCAGTTACCAACCGGAAGTCATTTGGGAAAATAAATATACAAAGAGAAAAAGTGTTCACTAAATTTGTGGATATTGCAACTGAAAATATTATCTTTGTCCCATCAATCATACGGCATTATGTATATCGAGTTTGACAAAGAGTATCTGCGTGAGCTGTTTGAGCAGGGACGCACAAGCGACAAGAAACATCGTTACCAACCGGAAGTCATCCGAGGGTACTACAAATGTGTGATGTTTTTGAAACGGGCGAAGAATGTAGAGCAACTTTATCAAATTCACTCTTTGAATTATGAAGTCCTACAAGGCGACAAGGTCGGTGTTTCTTCTGTTCGTATAAATCGGAAATACCGTTTGGAATTTGTCGTCAATGAGACGATGGGCGAACAGATAGTCACCATTTGCCGTTTGTTAGACATTAGTAATCATTACAAATAACAGCGATATGGAAACTGCAAAGAAGATTTATGCTCCCAATGAATTGGTATGTGCCGAGGCGATACATCCCGGTGAAATGTTGAAGGATGAATTGCAGGCGCGTGGCCTATCGCAACGGAAATTTGCGGGAATCATCGGAATGCCTTACACGGCGTTCAACGAAATCATCAACGGAAAGCGTCCCATCACAACTGATACCGCTTTGAAGATAGAAGCGGCCACAGGCATCGCCGCTGATTTGTGGCTGGGGTTACAAGCGGATTACAATATGCAGACGGCACGGCGCGACAACCGTCTTTCCGCCATATTGGAACAGATTCGTAAAGCGGCAGCTGTCTTATGACCATTTGCCGCTTCTCCCACGAAAGCTCCAATATGATACTGATGTATTATCCGAAATGATTATTCTCCTCTTTATTTTAAATAAAAATATGTTGTAGAATATGTTTTTTTATTTGCAAGGTAAAAATAAATGCTGCATCTTTGCAGCCAGATAACCTAAACAATCTTTTTGCCTTAAGAATAATACCTATAGAAAACCTGTAAAGAGGTCTTTGTGAAAAAGACCTCTTTGCTTTTTATAGGGGGTACTTATCGAATCATTTTTTGCTCATAAATCTGCATTAGTATCAAAAAAAATAAATCTTTTGTCAAAAAAGGAAAGTATTAATTGTGGAAAAATGCTTTTATTTACACCCGAAATAAAACCTATAAATAATAAATGTATGAAATGGAATAAAGTGATGTTGGCCGCACTTGCCTTATCCGTGTTCGGATTGGGTAATGCGGAGAATTTGCCTACAAAGTCGAAGATCCGGATTGAATCGGATAATCTGTATGAGACTTTCCAGAATCCGGGTTCTGAATACCGTCCGTTTGTCCGTTGGTGGTGGAACGGTTTGCGAGTAGATGGCAAAGAAATCCTTCGGGAATTGGATTTGATGAAGAGTGTCGGTATCGGTGGCGTTGAAATCAATTCGATTGGTTTCCCCGGCGAGGCGGATAGTCTGGGGTATAAGATAAAACCTTACTTGTCTGATGAATGGGCGGATATGGTGCGCCTGGCGGCAGATGGATGTCGCGAACGGGGCATGATCTGCGATTAGATAGCCGGTTCGGGCTGGCCTTTTGGCGGAGAGTTCCTTCCTCGCGAGCAACAATTGCAGATGCTTACGGTCGAAACGGTAAAAATTGACGGGGGCACAAGTGGCAAGTCTTTCTCGATAGGTAAGAAGGAATTGTTGGGACGGGTGAATCCGCCGATTATGTCGAAAAACGACAATCCATTGAAGGAATTGGTCTATATCCGTCTGATGCCCGCCAAGGTGGATCAGTTTACGGAAGGTGTGAACTACGATAATCTGGCAGGAGAGGAGACGATAACTTTCGATGTGCCTGCCGGCAAGTATGTAGCTTACTTTTTTGTGAAGATGACAGGATACATGAATGTGATTGAAGGTGCTCCCGGAGCGTGTGGTCCGGTGCTGAATCATTTCGATAAAGATGCGGTACAAGCTTATATCGACCGTTTGTCGGATAAGTTGCAATTTACCGGTCCTCAGATGAAGGGGAAAGTCCGCGCTACGTTTGTGGATAGCTTCGAATTGGAGGGAGCCAACTGGAGCGATGAGTTGTTGCAAGAGTGGGAGGAGTATTACGGATATTCGTTGCTCCCTTATCTGCCCTACGTAATCCGTAAGGTAGGACACATGGGAAATCCCTTGCCTGAAGATTATGGTAGCGAGTTTTCGGAAGAGATAAACAAAGATGTGGTTCAGCGCCTGCGCAATGATTTCGAGCGTTTCCAGATAAAGCTTTTCCAGGAGAATTTTATTGATACCTATAATAAATGGTGTCATGAGAATGGTGTGCAATCACGAATCCAGGCATATGGCCGTGCTTTGCATCCGTTGGAATCGGCCATGTATATTGATATTCCGGAATGCGAGACTTGGTTCCGCGATGGATTGGGAGTTGATTTCCCAGACAATAATATTTACCGGGGGCGTTCTCATTCGATGGTGAACAAATTCGTGCAGTCCGGCTCTTTGCTTGCCGGGAATGGCCGGGTAAGTTGCGAAGAAATAACCACTACCGGCGAGATATTCCAGTCCACATTGGAAGAGATAAAGATTGCGGGTGATATGAGTAATATCTCCGGTGTGAATCATTCCATCCTGCATGGCTTCAATTATAGTCCGAAAGAAGCTCCGTTCCCGGGGTGGATAAAGTTTGGCGAGTATTTCAGCGAGAAGAATACGATGTGGCCTTACTATAAATATTGGATGGACTATAAGGCACGTGTGTCGGCGGTATTGCAGAACAGCATTCCGCAGGCCGATATCGCCATCCTTCCTCCGTTGGAAGATATGTGGTCTGTATTAGGCCAGCAGCGCGACCCGTTCCCGGAAAATGTCTATCCGGCCTATGCGCATGACTTGTGGCAGAACTTGCATCAGAACGGAAACGGATGCGACTACGTGAGCGAGCATATCATCCAGCAGGCAAAGGTAAAAGGAGGCGAATTGCGCTTTGGTCCGCGTGCCTATAAAACGCTGATGTTAATGGAGGTGGAAAGTCTGGATCCGGAGACAGCTTCGGCTTTGGAGAAATTCGTGGCCAATGGCGGGCGTATTGTTTGCATCGGCAAAGTCCCTTATCAGAGTGTAGGATTTAATGACTACGAAGCTAAATCGGCAGAAGTAAAGCGGATTATAACTGCTATCCAAACTAATTATCCGGAGCGTTTTGTTCGTATTGACGCGCCTTCGGGCGATAATCAGACGGCTTGGTTCCAGCGTGTGCAACAGGACTTGCATCTTACTCCGTATGTGAAGGTGGACCGTCCTACCAAATGGATGTTCTACAATTATTATAAGTCCGGCAAGCGGGATATTTTCTTTATCACCAACTTCAGCAGCTTGGAGAACCAGCAGGTAAAGGCTGAGTTTGCACCGGAGTTGATGAAGAAGCAGGTTTGGGTATGGATTCCGGAGACCGGCGAGCGGTATCTGCTCCCGAAAGAGGGCAATACGCTGAACCTGCATTTCAATCCGGCGGAAACGAAGTTTATCGTGTTTGACACCGATAAGGACGGAGAGATGTATCCCTATGTCTGGAAAGAGGAACCGAAAGAGGCAACTGCGGTCAATGGTCTTTGGAAGGTGAAGGCTACGCATTGGGACGGCTCCGTGAAGGAGTTCGAGATGGAGCACTTGCAGGACTTCAATACGTTGCCATTCCCCTGGTTCCGCAACTTTGCGGGTACGGTGGAATATACTATCGACCTGAATGTGGAGAATCCGGATGCGTATAGCGTATTGAACGTAGGCAAGGCGCGTGGCGTGACGGAGCTTTACCTGAATGGCGAGAAGATTGGTCTGAATTGGTATGGCGAGCATAAATATGCTATCGACGGAAAGCTGAAGAAAGGTAATAATACACTTACCGTGAAGGTGGTTACTCCGTTGGGCAACTACGCCAATTCGTTGGTGAACAACCGGACCGCCAAGCGTTACGCGCATTCCATGCGTGCTTTGGGTCTGGAAGGGCCGGTAAGGATGTACTAACCGCTAACGTGAAATATTAAACACAGAGGCACGGAGTAATTAATTCAAACTTCGTGCCTCTCGTGTTTTTACTCCTTCCGTTCCGGCGGATATGTTATCTGCCGTACTTATCAAAGTTATTCCACTACATAAACAAGTTGCCCGTCCGGCTCTAATTCATACGGTTGGCCGTTGATGGTTACGTCCTCGTAGGAGGTGATTCCTCTATCTTCTTCAGAAATATATTCCGCATTCCATTTCAGATGAATTTGAATAGTGGGTGCCGGTTCGAAAGTGGGTATCTCAATGGAAAAGTCAACCGTACCGTTGTCTTTTTCCAAAAAAGGAAGGAAATCTCCATAGGCATCGGTTGAATCCAAATTCAGATAACGCTTTCCCTCGGTTTCACCGATTTCCAGTAGAGGGATAGTGAATGTTGTTTCCTCGTTGAAAGTCACACTTGCCCGGTAATAGTCTTTGATAAGCCCCTTGTCGTATGTCTGCAACAAGTCATTGCCTTCTTTGTCTTGGATATATAAATAAATCCTTGGTTCGGGAATTGATGGTCCGCTTTCGAGAGGAGGATCCCATTTATTGCACCCTGTAAAGCCTAACAGTAGGAAAAGGAAAGGGAAAATGATACATAATGTTTTCATAAGAATTATACTATTAAAGTTATTCCACTACATAAACAAGTTGCCCTTCCGGTGTTATCTCATACGACTGGCCGTTGATGGTTACATCCTCGTAGGAGGTAATTTCCCGATCTCTTTCAGAAGTATATTCCGCATTCCATTTCAGATGGATATGCAGGTTCAGAGCGGCAGGCTTGAAGGATGGGATTTCAAGGGTATAATCAATGGTTCCCGTATCAGCCTGATTATATTGTCTCCACCATTCCCATAATTGCGAAGTGTCCAAGGTGATAAAGCGTAAGCCGCCTTGATCCTCTTGAATTTGCAGAGCAAAAGAAGCCGATGCTTCTCCGTTGCAGGATATGTTTGCCTGATGATAAACGGACACTTTCCCGTAATCAAGCAAATCCAATTGCTGCAATAAGTCGTTACCCTTTTTGTCCTTTATATATAAATGAATGGTAGAAGAGGGTTCTGCCGGTGGTTGCGGATCCATCTTATCGCACCCCGTAAGACCTAACAGCATGAAAAGGAAAGGGAAAATGATACATAATGTTTTCATAAGATTTATATTATTAAAGTTATTCTACTACATAAACAATCCGCCCTTCCGGTGTTATCTCATACGGCTGGCCGTTGATGGTTACATCCTCATAAGAGGTAATCTCCCGGTTTTTTTTATCGGAAGTATATCCTGCGTTCCATTTCAGATGGAGATTAAGGACTCCGGGTTGAGGCTTAAGAGACGGAAGTTCGATGGAAAAGCCTATGGTCCCGCTATCTTGTTGAATATATTTGTCCCAAACATTCGGATTGAGATAGGTAGATACCAATTCCAGATAGCGTACGCCCTCCCGTTCGTCCATTGTCAACCAAATATAAGGAATGGTTTCTCCGCCTTCAAGGAGGGTGAGAATTTGATATTCATTGGTTACTTTCGTTCCATCGCCCAGTTCCAATTGTTGCAATAGGTCGTTCCCCTCTTTGTCTTGAATGGATAAGTAAATTCTTATGCTGGCTTCATTGGGAGGTAAGTCTGGTAGAGGCCCTATTTTATCGGCGCATCCTGTCATTGAGAGAAGCATCAAAAAGAAAGAAATGATAGAATAGAATGTTTTCATACCTATATAAATTAAAAAGTTTAACCATTCAACTCCACGTTGATCATCACGCTTCAAAAGTAGGTGGATTGTATTTCTTGTTTATTACACCCATGTAATAAAACGGTTACATTTCTGTTACTACCTTTTTGGAGGTTTTTTAGTATCGGTTATTTTCGTCCGAATAACGGATATTTTTATGCCGACCTTTGGAACAAAAGGATGGGACGTTTGTCTCCGTTCGTGCCTACCTTTTCCCGAAAAGGGTGCGTGCTTTTTCATCCTACATTCTTTAACGAATCCAAAACTTTTTCTGTATAATAAATGTTATATCTGTACATAACAACATTAAAAAGGAAAGGCGGTGAGTTTGGAGAAAGCACAAATCATTTTAGAAAAAGAGTGGACTGGTTTCCGGAGTGGGGAGTTGGTCTATATGAGAAATAAAACTAAGTATTAACGAACTAATTTATTTATTATGAAAAATCTAAAATTATTATTCTGCCTTTTCGCCCTGCTTGGCTTTGTGGCATGTGGGGATGATGATGATCCCACTTTTGCATTAAAAGATTATCCGGTTTCAGAATGTGATGAATACGAGGATCCCTATGAAATGTTGGAATATGAAGTCAGAGATGGAAAACTAAATCTAAATATATGTGCTAAACTTCCTATAGACATAACGAATGTGAATTATATAGTGAAGTTTATTCCGGAAAATGACAGTATTCAATTAACACTTGTCACAAATCATGATTATAGCATAACTGAGACTTGTTATAAGGGATTTACTTATTCCATTGATGAAGATTTTATTTCTGGAGAGACTTATCATTGCAAAGTTGTGTATCATATATATTATGATACAGGGACACGGATGCGCTTTTCATTTTGTGACTTCGATTTTACTTTTACTGAAGGGGAGGAGAAGAAGTTAATCATCCTTTCTCATTAATAGGGTGGAAACTTATAATTAGAATGATTAATTAGTGTTTATCTATTAAAAATTAAGATACTTATGAAAACGAATAATTTTACAGTTGCAATACTTATTATGATGCTATCGGTTTGCTTTTCTATTCCATACAGTTACGCACAAACCATAGAACAAGAAGGAACTAAACAAACGGCTGTTCCTCCTAAGCAAGCCATAAAGTACAAACTTACTTTCCCACAGGGAACTACTTATATTGAAATGTTTGCAGATTATGGTACTTTTTCTAACTCTTATAACAAGAGTATAACTTATGCACCGGAAGCAAATAATACAAGTTTTTCTTTTACAGTTACTTGGGATAGAGTTTCTGGAAGTAAGGGAAAAATAACAGGTTATATAAAAGATGCAAATGGAGCACGAGAAGACATCAAAGAATATTCTCAAATTGTTTACTATTTGGATGGTTACACCCCTCCAACACTATCTTCTAATGGAAAGAAAAGAATACTATTTGGTGAGCAGCAAGTGACTTTCGAACCGGATAAGAAAGCGAAATTCTATTATCCGAATACCACTAAAGAGGTAAGCAAATGCGAATGGCGAGTTCCCGGAGCATGGGGATTATCCAGTGCTCAATTAATGACCAATGGAGCAAAACTTACAGCTACTGTTGATGTCTTATCTGGAGGAACGGTAGAATATCGTGGTATAAATGAATATGACAGTAATGATTATAGTAATTATAGTTCTATTCAGGTTGAACGATATGGAGATTTTGTTACAGCTCCTAAAGAAATAGATTTTATAAAAGAGCAAAATCTGACTTATACATTTACAAACGCAGCTGGTGCTATTTACGAATGGAAATATCCCAGCGATTGGACGGTCGTTTCGGGTGCAAATACTTATAGTATTGTTTTGAAACGGCCTAAAAATTCTAAGTTATCCAATGTTCAAGTTCGATTGAAAGATAATAAAACCGGAAATACAACCCAATGGTTCTCTGCTCCTGCTTTGGAATTAAAAATGCCAGATATTATAGGAGATAGAGTGGTAAAAACAGATAGTCAGTTCTCAATTCCAGAAGTATCTTCTGCAGATATCACTTGGAGCATCACCGGTAGCGACAAGATAACCATAGACCAATCTGGAGTCATCAGTGTTCCATCATATACGCGAACTCCTTCTGCCGAAATGACCGTAACGGCTACTATAGCAGGAGTACCTATAGACAAACGGGTCTATTATTTAGCCGACTATTTGGAAGGAAATAGTGTTATTAATGGGAATACGGACAGAGAATTTTATTGTTATACACCAACTAAAATTCCGCAAGTGGGGATTCCACAAGGTGCTAAAGTGGATATTACAATTACCGAGCCGTATGTATTTATCGGTTCTGGCATTGAATATAAATGGAGAGCAACAGAAGGGGGAAGCCGATTAAAAGCACTTAATTCGCAGCCTACAAATCGCTGCCATTTTGAGGTAATGCCGCAAGCAGAACCCGGTCCGTTGACGATTCATTCGACCATTACGCTGGATGACTTCTTTGCAGAATATGACATCAAATATTATGTTACGGGATATAGTATCCTTATGTTCTCTTCAAATCTTCTTATTATCGAGAAAGAAATACCGGAAGATATGCCGACAGATGTTATCTTGCTGAACGCTACGAACGCCACGAAATTTGAATACCAAATCATCGAGACGTCAACCGGAATTGTCCGCATGAGCGGTTCTTATCCTGTTGACCAGCGGTTGGAATTGGATGTATCTTCTTTGCGGAGCGGAATCTATACCGTTATCGTTACGGAAAATGGAGAAGTCAAGGCCCAGCAAAATATTTCCTTATAATTTTTTAGAAGCCTTGTCGGGGTGCCCGGCAGGGCTTCTACGTTTCTATGCTTTTTCAAGAGAATAAAATTCGGAACAAAAGGATGGGACGTTTGTCTCCGTTTGTGCCTACCTTTTTCCGAAAAGGGTGCGTGCTTTTTCATCCTACATTCTTTAACGAATCCCA
>URGO01000017.1 GCA_900547435.1 uncultured Parabacteroides sp. | reverse complement strand
AGGGGAGATTTGGCTGATTGGGTCAAGAAGAAATTCGGATGGATATTGGAGGTCGTACTCAGACCGGACGAATGTCCGTCCAAATTTCAGGTACTGCCCAAACGCTGGATTGTGGAACGCTCTTTCTCATGGCTGGAAAACTTCAGAAGGCTGACCATCGATTACGAATTCCTTGCTGAAACTGCGGAAGCTATGGTACAGATTGCATTCATACAAATCATGCTTAACAAATTTATCGAATGAAATCAAAACAGCTTCTTAATCGCCTCCATGCACTATGAAGAAGCAATAAAGTATCTTCGTTTGGTTTCAGATGCTTTTGCCGAAAGCCGGAATACTTATCCTGACATGAAATACAATCCATTTGGAAGATTCAGGGATAAAATTAGGTCAAAAGAGAAATACAAACTGAAATTTGCCCAAACGATGTATGCTTTGGAAGGAAAAATTGCGAATGCGAAAAATCCAGATGACAAGGCTGATTATATGCTGTCGTATGCACGCGGATTGCAAAATTCTATAGGAGAATGTTGGACTTTGACAGCTTATTATTGGGGAGATTGGATTTGTTTTCCCTTTTATAGCTATTATCAAAAAAAGCTGCGTAAGAATATAGCTGAAAAAGCTGAAGAAATGAAAGAAAAAGCCTTTCGATTGTATGTCGATCCGGAAAGGGCAGCCAGGGCTTGTTATGATTGGGATTTGTTTAAGACTGCTATGACCAATTATCCTAATACGAAAGTGGCTGAATTTATACGGGGACATTGTGATGAATGGGTTGATTATAAGTAACACAATCAAGGCTCCTTTCCGTCCGTCAAAAGAGCCCAAAGGCTTTTGTACTAAGCCCGGAAGATTAAGAACGGACATTTGTAAATGAATGAATTTTTAATTTAATAGAATATGAACTTCTTTAAAAAACTTTTTTCACAACAGACAATGAACATTGTTGTCGGCACATGTATTTGCATTTGGGTTATTTTATTCACTTTATTCATTATTGAAGGTGGATTGTTCTCTGATTCGAATAGGATAAAAAGATGGGAAAGCCGGATAGATGAATGGGATGAGTTTATTTCTAATGAGAAAGAGAATATGGAATTTTTTACAGATACTGTTAATGGCGATATGTTTTCATTCAAAAAAATGTTAGTAACACCTTGGATTGAAATCACGTCTGATTCTTGCGGAATACACCACAAAATCCTTAATTTCAAGATATATGATACAAACCGTAAAACCGAATATACTTTGTTTCAAACCAATCAGGAGATAAGAAACTCTAAACTGATCCAGGCAAAGAATCATCTTATCTGGTTTATCGAAGCGGACGAACAATTCTTTATTTATGATGAACAAGGGACAGATTTGATAGCAAATCCTTCTCTACCCAGCTATTCATTTGTTTATCCTAAAATTTCCGATATAGACATAGAAACATTGGATCCAGGAGAAAAGTCCACAATCGAAAAGAACACACCTGAACTTGATGTTTATTTAGTAAACAAGAGCATCGCTTCATTTTCGGTTATAGAAAACTTGTTACTGTTTTATGCACAAAAAGATAGAGATAAACAGTATTGGATTTATGATTTGGAAGAAAGAAAAATTCTGAAAAAAGAATAAGAAGCTGTTTTGAATTTATTCCAGCTTTTTCTAAAGAAATTCAAAACAGCTTCTAAGATTTAATAGAATGAATGGTTCCCAATTAGAGGATATCGAATAAAACGCATTTGATATACTAAAAATATCCTTTGTCCGTTATTTATAAAGATAAAAACAAAAGTTATGAGAAAACGTACCTGCCTTTTAGTGGCAATCTTTATAAGTGTATGTCTTTGGCACGGCCTGGAACGATTGATTTTACCAAACAAGGGAGAGATTCACAAGAATGGTGAATTATCTGAAATTGCCAAAGAAGTTGTGGCTATTCCATTGGAGTCCGTTACCGGTACACCAATCAAAGAGGTGCGTGATTTATATAAAGAAGGTGACAATCTGTTTCTCATCAGCCGGGATATACTATACCGTTTCAATCGCAAAGGGGAATTCATTTGCCGAATCACCAATCCGAAGGAGATAAGAGTAGCGGGCTATATGGTGGATGAAGTAAACCGGCAACTCATCGTGTTGGGAAATATAAACGACATTCATTATTACGATTACGAAGGAAATCTTTTGTCGAAAAAGAAATTGAGAAAGGATTTCGACAAACAGCAACTACTGTCGGCTATTCTTTATCAAAACAGAATCTACACAATAGAACAAGAACAGGTTGAAATAGCAGACAACAAAGCCCAAGAACTCTTGGAATGTCATATCGGGGTTTACGATACGGCATTCCACCCCATAGGGAAGCGGGACTTGAAAGCAGCAGAACTGACTCATCCCGTATATGTATCAGAAGTAGAAAATCTAGACCTCCATATACATCCGGCTACAGGAGATATTTATGCTTGTTCCTTTCCTTATTTGCCAGACCACCTTCTGCGCGATACCCTTTATCTTTCCCATATATCTCCGGAAAAACGACCGGACGAAGTGCCACTCTACCCCATCCAGATGGGTAACCGCTTCTGGTTTGCCTTTAACCGTCATCTTGAAGATGCGTCCCGGCATTATACCTATTGCTGGGATTGCCGGGAAAATCAGGCTTGGCAAATAAACAAAGGATTCAAAGATGACTTTTATCGGAGCGGTTATGTCACCGAATTATCCCCCATGGACCTAAAGGGCAACCAATATTTCTATTGTAAGAATGGAGAGGAGGTGAGTCGGGAGTTCCCGGACGCAGCCGACTCGACCGTGGTGTTTATTGTGAATCTGAAAGGGTAGCCCTCAATTTATGTATCAGACGGGGGAAAGCATAATATTCCAAATTATCCGTATCCACCGGCAAATAATACTCCGACAAATCCCCTACCTTCTCCACTTCAATGACATAACAAACCGCTAATAAAACCTGATGAGACAACACATGCTTAACTATCGGAGAGATTTGCGAGACATACAATTTTCCACAACCCTCAAACAACCGAACAACCGCCTCCTGACGGGATAGTCCATTCCAATCCATTGGAACATCAGTCTCTACCAGAGGAAATTCATACAATCCTTTCCATATATCATCCGACTCTCGCTTATGGAGCCAGGTTTTATCCTTATATATAATGTGGAAATAATGGAAATAGCGAGTTCTCGATTTTGTCTTCCCCTGTTTCACCGGATAAAGCAGCATTTCATGACGCGCATAAGCAGAACATATATCAGCCAAAGGACACACCTCACATTGGGGATTCCTCGGCATACAGACCAACGCCCCTAATTCCATAATTGCCTGATTATGCCATCCGGGATGATCAGAAGAAAGAAGAAGGGTAGCCGCCTCCCGAAACTGTTTCTTTCCTTCTGAAGTGTCAATCGGAGTACCTATAGCCAACAACCGTGCCAGCACCCGATAGACATTTCCGTCTACCACCGCATAGGGCAGATCCCAAGCAAAAGAAACTATCGCTGCTGCCGTGTAATCCCCGATACCTTTTAAAGCCCTCACTTCCTCATACGATTGAGGAAATTGTCCTCCATAATGTGCCACCATATACTTAGCCGCAGCATGTAGATTCCGGGCACGGCTATAATAACCCAATCCTTCCCAATAACGCAACACTTCATCTTCGGATGCATTGGCAAGAGTGGCTATATTGGGAAAACGTCCGACAAACCGATGGAAATAATCCAGTCCTTGAGCCACCCGCGTCTGTTGCAAGATAACTTCCGAAATCCAAATCACATACGGATCTTTCGAATGTCTCCACGGAAGGTCTCTCTTATTCGTTTCATACCACGTTATCAGCCGTTTACTAATCAATAAATCATTTTTAATGTCTGCCATATAAACTTCATAACTGATTGAATACTGCAAACATACAGAGATTCGCGGTAAAACGTCACGTATTTTTTATTAAAAATTACTTTCTCACTTCGATAAAAAGCTATATATTTGCATTCCAAAAATTTAAAGTCAATCATTTAATAACTATAGACATGACAAAAGCAGATATCGTAAATGAGATTTCGAGGAGCACTGGCATAGACAAGCAGACAGTCTTAACGAGCGTTGAAGCTTTTATGGAGACTGTGAAACGCTCATTGATACAAAATGAGAATGTATATTTGAGGGGCTTCGGTAGCTTTATCGTTAAGAAAAGAGCTCAAAAGACAGCGCGCAATATCTCAAAGAATACAACTCTCATTATCCCAGAACATAATATTCCTTCATTCAAACCGGCTAAATCTTTCTTGAACGAAGTAAAAGGTTTCAATGAGGAAGGAGAAGAAGAAAAGGACGAGGAAATGACAAATACAAATAACTAATTTAATACGTTTAATCTTTTAAATTTTAAAGCGATGCCAAGCGGAAAGAAAAGAAAGAGACATAAAATGTCTACGCACAAACGCAAGAAAAGACTGAAGAAGAATAGACATAAGAAGAAATAAGTCTATTTTCGGTCTGATGAAGAACAAACTTAATACAACTCAAATTAAGTTTGTTCTTTGCTTATTTATAAACAAACATTCTTTTAAAAAACAGCTTAATGATTAGTGAATTAGTAGTTAACGTCGAACCCCAGGAAATGTCTATAGCCGTACTGGAAGACAAAAGCCTCGTTGAGCTTCAGAAAGAAGCCCGCAACGTTGCGTTTGCAGTAGGCGATATCTATTTAGGCAAAGTAAAGAATCTGATGCCGGGGTTGAATGCTGCATTCATTGATGTAGGTTTCTAAAAGGATGCATTTCTTCACTATCAGGATTTGGGTGCAAACTTCAATTCCCAACAGAAATACCTGAAAACAGCCCTGACCGATTACAAAAAATTGCCGATTATGCAGAAAGCCTCCATCTATCCGGAGATAGATAAAGACGGAAGCATCGGTGACGTATTGAAAATCGGACAAGAGGTTTTAGTACAAGTAGCCAAAGAGCCTATCTCAACCAAAGGCCCCCGATTAGCTTCTGAACTGTCATTCGCAGGAAGATATATTGTTTTAATTCCATTCGGCGACAAAGTATCCGTGTCCTCGAAAATTAAAACAGCCGAAGAGCGTGCCCGTTTGCGCCAACTGATTCAAAGTATCAAGCCGAAGAACTTTACGGTTATTGTCCGCACTTCGGCTGAAGGCAGAAGAGTGGCAGAACTGGATCACGAATTAAAGACATTGATAAAACGGTGGGAAGGATGTATCGCAAAACTGGCAAAAGCCAAAGCGCCGGCCCTGCTTTATGAGGAGACTGGACGCGCCGTTGCCCTGCTCCGCGACATCTACAACCCTTCGTTTCAGAACATTTATGTGAATGACACGGACGTTTATAACAACATCCGCTCTTATGTAAGCTTGATTGCTCCCGGAAGCGAGGATATCGTACATCTATATACTGGCGAACTTCCGATATTCGACAACTTCGCGATTACCAAACAAATCAAATCGCTGTTTGGCCGCACAGTTACTTATAAAAGCGGAGCCTATCTGGTGATAGACCATACGGAAGCCATGCACGTCATTGATGTCAATAGCGGAAACCGGGCTAAAAGCAGCGATGATCAGGAGAAAACGGCTATCGATGTCAATATAGCGGCAGCCGATGAAATCGCCCGTCAATTACGTTTGCGCGATATGGGCGGCATCATTGTCATCGATTTTATTGACATGCACGAAAACGCAAACAAACAGAAGCTGTTCGAACATATGTCAAAAATCATGGCCAGCGACCGTGCCAAGCACAACATTTTGCCTTTAAGCAAGTTCTGCTTGATGCAAATTACCCGCCAGCGGGTACGTCCGGCAATGGATATAGAGACGACAGAAACTTGCCCCGCTTGCTTCGGTACCGGAACGGTCAAATCTTCGATTTTGTTTACAGACAGCTTAGAAGGTAAAGTAGACTGCTTGGTCAATAAGCATCATGTGAAGAAATTTACCCTGCACGTACATCCTTATGTGGCAGCATATTTGAACAAGGGACTATTCCCCTTGAGTTGGCAATGGAAAATGAAATACAGCCATGGCCTGAAGATTATCCCGAATCAAAGTCTTGCCTTCTTGGAATACAAATTCTATGATGAAGACAAGAATGAACTGGATATGAAAGAAGAAAAAGAAATCAAAGGATAAATGTAAAATGTGATAATGTGCGACCAGCCGGTCCCTACATTATCACATTTTTTCTTTCCTTCTTTATTACTTTTCAGAAATTTATCCGGTATTTTTTCTCCATTTCCGAAAAAACATTTTATATTTGCGCCGTGAAACAATTTCTATACATAATCGGATTTCTATTTGCCCTTTTGCTCTTCTCCCCGAACGATCAAAAGAGCGATTTGTGTCCTACTCATTTGCAGGAGACCCAATCGGTTATGGAAGAAACGGAACAGGCAAACAGGGAGCAACATATTGCCATCCTGAAAGATGATCTGAAAAACAGTAACCTGCTTTCGCCAAGAAGAACACTCCAAAGCGTTTCATCCCAGTTTCATATCCGCTCTCAATCCCAGACCGAAAAAAACATTCAATATTTTCGATTGAAAGGTTACGACCTGATGGCAAAATTATTGGAAGAAGAATCAATTACACATCATATCAACTACTCTACGCTTTTATGTCGCAATGGCTATCATGTCTTTGCCTTGCGAAAGCTACTAATTTAGCCCTTTTACTCTTTTTATTACAGAGGTTTTTTGAATTCTGAGGTCAGCAAACAGAAGTTGGAACTTGAGCCGAAGGCTTTAAGGAGGATAATTATGTTGGCTTTTTAATTCATGCGTATTTCTGTGCGTTTTTCTCCAACCTCAAATGCCCATCCAACTTCTAATCAATTCATGTATCACAATTTAAAGAGTAAAATAAAATGGCTAAAAAATCAAACAAATTCAGTTTATATCTTTCTATTATTCTCATTTTAGTTAGTTGCGTATTAGCATGCAGTACAATCATCCCTAACGACTACGTGAAGCTTGTATTAGTCTTGGTCTGCTTAGGCTACGGCATATACGGAATCATGAAAGTCCTCAGTTCTGCACCGGAAGAAGAGACCAAAGCTGTTGAAAACAAATAACTGAGAAAATCAGAAATTAAATACGTAAAACAAAACTAACTTTAAAGTATTATGAGAATCAATAAAAATCTGGCGGAAGCAGTATTAATGCTTTCCTGCATTGTATTGGTTTTAGTCGGAACGACAGATTTCGACTCAGCGACCACCAAAAGTGTCGTAATGGGTGTCTTGGCTGTTCTTGCCGTTATCATGGGGTTTGCCCGGTTTGTCGGCAATAAGAATACAACACAAGAAAGTTAAATCTCTCGGCACCTGTTGCTATTCCGACGCGATGTCGTGGTTATCTGTGCTTATTTTTCTGCCTATTTAATAACTTGCTATACATTTTTTCAGATATGGATTTTCCAAGCAACAAGTGCATAGATCTATGGGAAGGCGTGCCGCAAAACGGCACGCCTTATTTCCTATTCCCTATCTTTCAGTACCAACATCTGACAATGTTTGCAATCGAACTGCAATCGTAAACGCGCTTCTTTATACAATAAATAATAAGGTTCTCTAAAAGGAGATTTTTTCTTCTGATATGTCGGGCACCATCCCATGCTATAACGCAGGCAATGCTTAGTAAACATCAACGGCACATTATCCGGCGCCTTCAATTCAAATGCCGGTTCAATTTCTTTTACTCCATGCTCCTGATAGAACGAACGGGCCTGCGTATTGGCTACATTCCCTAAATAAGTCAGTTGTCGTTGCGGGAACAGCGGCTTCTCTCCTACTTCTACTTCCGGCTTCCGGGAAAGCTCACGCCAATAGCGTATTCTCCGGTCAGAAAGCAGCAAATCAACAGCCTCCCGACGCATATCCGTCAACAAAGAAGAAGGTACAAACCAGTTATCAGTCAGGTTCACCTCTATCGCCCGTGCTTCAAAAAGAGTATTACCCAACCTGGACAATTGCACACGGATATTGTCGGCCTGCGCCTTTTTAGCCGGCTCTTTATCAAAAGGACGAGATAACGTAACACAAGCACCCTCCTCATCCTCCATCTCCAGCGAAAATCCGAAGGAATTGTCGGAAAAGATCACGCGCACCCCTATCTTCCGTTCGGCCGAAGGTTTGGACAACAATTTCTCAAATTGCTGGTCATAATTCCGGTAAAGTTTCATCTTCGGTGATAATCGCGGCATTTCCTGCGGATATACCCGGTTATTCTCCCCTCTATTTACTCGAAATCCTTCCAATTCACCACGGGTATTAAAAAAAGCCAATCCATCCCCGTTATTCAAGGGAACAAGACCAGCTACCGTAAAACTGTTTCCCCGTATCTCCTTCACCGTACCGATAAACTCGCCCAATGACTTCGGTGTATCGAATGCAGCCACATCTGAAGTCCTGCCCTGCAAATAGAAAGAGGTGAATCCCCGATTAAAACTCTTCTCTACCTGTGGAGTAAAAGTATAACGGCTTCGCCCGACCGAAGCCCGCGTATATTCCGGACGACGTTTCAATATCTCATCCAATCTTTGCCGATAGTAAGCCGTAACATTCTTCACATACGAGACATCCTTCAGCCGGCCTTCTATCTTAAACGAAGATACACCCGCATCCATCAATGCCTCCAAATCGTCCGAACGGTTCATATCCTTAAGTGACAACAAATGCTTATTGCCGGCAATGACTTTCCCGTCAGCGTCAACCATTGTGTAAGGAAGCCGACAATACTGCGCACATTCCCCCCGGTTAGCACTTCGTCCGGACAAAGCAGCACTCAAATAACATTGTCCGCTGAAACTTACACAAAGCGCACCATGCACAAATACCTCCAACGGCACTTCTGTCTCCGAGGCTATCCGGCGGATTTCTTCCAAGGATAATTCACGAGCCAAGACGACTTGCGTAAAGCCGGATTTTTCCAGAAAACGAACCTTCTCGACCGTCCGGTTATCGGTCTGCGTACTGGCATGAAGCGGAATCGGAGGCAGCTCCATTTGCATTAACGCCATATCCTGCACAATCAGTGCGTCAGCCCCGGCCTCATACAAAGACCAAACCAAACGCCGCGCTTCATCCAGCTCATCTTCTTTCAAAATCGTATTCAATGCCACATAGATACGCACGCCAAACAGATGCGCATAATCGCACAACCTACGGATATCCTCCAGACTATTCCCTGCCGCAGCCCGTGCCCCGAACTTTGGCGCACCGATATAGACCGCATCCGCCCCATGATTGACGGCTTCCATACCGCAATTCAGATCCTTTGCCGGAGAAAGCAATTCTATCTTCCTAACCTTACCCATTCTTTCCTTCATATAAATCACCCAAATGCCGAATATCTTCACATCGGAATGGAGTTGCCTGATAGACATAATAGTTCAGCCAATTGGTGAACAGCAAATTGGCATGTCCGCGCCAACGCACCACCGGCCCCTGGGCTGGATCATCGTTCCGATAATAATTCTTCGGAACCGTAATCGGAAGCCCTTTATTCAGGTCACGGATATACTCATCGTTCAACGTATAAGGCGAATATTCCGAATGACCGGTAATAAAAAACTCGCGTCCACCACGCGCCATGACCATATAAACGCCCGACTCCTCGCTTTCGGAAAGCAATGTCAACTCAGGCACCTTCAAGATGTCCTCCCGACGCACCTCAGTATGCCGGCTATGTGGCACGTAAAACTCATCATCAAATCCACGGAATATCGGGACAAACGGTTCGCGCACCGTATGGCGGAACACCCCAAACATCTTCGCCGGCAAATCATACTTCGGAATACGATAGAAATGATACAAACCCGCCTGAGCCGCCCAGCAGATATACAATGTCGAAGTAACGTGCGTGCGGGCCCAGTCGAATATCTCCATAATCTCCTCCCAATAAGTCACCTCCTCAAAAGGCATTTGCTCCACAGGTGCCCCCGTAACAATCATCCCATCGTAATACTCGCTCTTCATCTGGTCAAAATCCTTATAAAAAGCCCGCATATGCTCGATAGGCGTATTCTTCGGCGTATGCCCTTTAATCTTCATCAAATCCATTTCCACCTGAAGCGGCGTATTACTCAGCAAACGCACAAGGTCTGTCTCGGTCGTCACCTTGAGCGGCATCAAATTCAAAACCACTACACGCAACGGACGGATATCCTGCGTAGCCGCCCGCAAAGAGTCCATCACAAATATATGTTCTTTCTTCAACAGCTCAATAGCCGGAAGATTCTTCTGTAAATTTAAAGGCATAATACTTCGTTTTTTGAAAATATTACGCCAAAGGTACGGAATAATTGGTTATTTCCAGCCCAATAACAGTTATTTTCATGCCTAAGTTCGGACAGAATCATTTTTTACTCAACAGATCAGTTTATATCCTATACCGCGGATATTAATAATCTGGATATTAGGATCAGCAGAGAGTTTTTTTCTTAATTTGGTGATAAATACATCCATACTTCGGGCATTAAAAAAATTATCGTCTCCCCAAAGAGCTAATAATACGGGACGACGATTGAGAACTTCATTCTGATGTTCGCATAACATACGCAGGATTTCAGTTTCCCGATAAGAGAGCGATTCCGTTTGTCCGTTAATTTCCAAGAGTTGGTGGGCAACTCGGAAGCGGTAAGCGCCAATCCGATATTCTTCTTTCTGTTTGGTCAGCTTCGTGTCGATAGGTCGGTTGAGCAACGCTTGGATGCGCACAATCAGTTCTTCCATGTCAAAAGGCTTTTTCAGATAATCGTTACCACCCACCTTAAATCCATCCACAACGTCCTCTGTTGATGAACGCGCCGTAAGGAAAAGGATAGGAATATGTTTATTCATCTGCCGAATCATTTTTGCCAAGGTGAATCCGTCCAATTGCGGCATCATAACATCGAGCACAAGGATATCCGGTTTGATTTGCCTGAATAATTCAAAGGCTTTTTCTCCATTCGAGGCCAAAGTGATTTTGAAATCCGGCAAACTTTCCAAACTATCTTTGATGATTTTTGCCAAAGCAATCTCATCTTCAGCTAATAATATATGTATCATGTCATTGAGGAATTAAGAGAGTGAATACGGAACCTTTGTTTTCTTGACTGCTTACCCGGATAGAACCGCCATGCCGTTCGATAATTTCTTTCGCATAGCTTAATCCCAATCCATAGCCTTTCACGTCATGCCGATTCCCTTTAGGGATCCGATAAAAACGTTCGAATATCTGTTTTTGATACTTGGCAGGAATACCGCAGCCATTGTCTGTTATATCGATTTCCAGATTGAGTTTATTACGTTTGAGCTGTATAGAAATATTGACTTCTTCGCCTGAATATTTTATTGCATTGTCAATTAGGTTAGCGATAACGTGCGTCAGGTGGAACTTATCGGCATAAACCGGTTGTTCACCCCACTCGTTTTTTATTTGGAAACGGACAGGTTTGTTTGCTTTCAAAACGAATTGTTCCGATAAGCGTTTCACGATAGGCTCTAATTGAAATTGCTCCTTTTGCAGATGAAAGTTTTTGCGCTCATCAATCGCCATGCTTAGGATTTTTTCGACCAGTTCGGTCAGTTGCTTTAATTGTTGCTTGCAGATAGTGAAATACTCTTCTCGTTTAACCGGATTATCGGCTAAGCGAAATGTCTGTAATGCATCAATAGCAGAATAAGTAATCGTAATAGGCGTTTTCAATTCGTGTGTCATATTGTTAATGAAGTCATTCTTGATTTGCGCGATGGTTTTCTGGCGTAAAATCGTTCGAATCAGGTAGAAATAGCAGGCGGTAGTGAGTAAAACGAAAAAAACAGAGAGCATAAAGGCATAAAGCATACGTTGATAGATTAATTGGTTTGCATCAACCACGAAGCCCTGCAAACCAAAATCTTCATTCATCGTGATGCTTACCCGGCGGGATTGGATTAAGTTGTCCAATTTCAAATCCTTTGGCTTGGAAGTGTCGATAAGCGTATCTTTTCCAAAAACGGCATCTACAAAATGTGGTTGAAAAATGCCGTTCCGCTCCAATACCGTACCGAATACACTATCTATAGTAAGAATACCAATCGGCCGGATAGCCGTAACCATCTCAAACATGCCGGCAGAAGAGGCTAATCGCAGGACATCATAGCTTTCCTTATAATAATCTTTTGTGAAAGTCAGCGGTTTGTCGCGTTCATCGGTCGGATTCAGAATCATATTCCGATAATACCGCACCATCTTTTTATTTTCTTGGAGACTCAACATCCTACTAATACTATCTACGGCAATCCCCATCGACATTTCGCCATGAGGAGCGCCTTGCGTGGAATCTTTTTCCATTTGAGTCAGATGAATGACCAAGGTTTCTGCAATCGATTGTTCAAAAAGCTGATGCACTTTATCTGCCATTTGTTTCTTTTCCACCTCATACGTATTCCAAAGCCAATAGCCTTGTGAAATAAAAATGCCTATAACGGAAATGGAAACGAATAGCAGAATAAAATATCGTTGTATTTTCATCTTTTTATGCCGAATTTTCTGTTGAAATACCCATTAGTTTTGAACGAATATCCCTTATTTTTGAACAAATATAGGTTGTTTTTCGAAAGTTGTCCGGAGCGATAGCACTAAATAACACTAAGTAGCGGAATGATAACTTAGCTTGCGGACCGAATCCTCTATTTTTGCTCCAAACAATGAAAGGAGAAGATGAAACGTTACTTGTTTATTATAAGTTTAGGCTTAGGCTGCTTCGGGCTGCTCTCGGCGCAGAGTCTCAAAGGGAAAGTGATAAATGAAGCGGGCAATCCGATAGAAGGGGTAACCGTCGTGCTGCAAAAAGCAGACTCGACTTTTATCGATGTAAGTCTTACGGATACGATAGGTAGATTCCGGTTTAAGCAGGAAGAGATGCCCTGCCGATTGATTTTCCAGCATGTCGCTTATGAAGCACAAGTGATAGAGAAGACAGATTTTCCGGATTCTATGGAGATTTATGTCTTGAAAGAACGGAACGCGACCTTGGAGGATTTGGTGATTACTGCAGACAAACCGTATGTGCAAGTGGCGGAAGGAAAATTAAGTTACGATTTGACGGCTCTATCTGACAAACGAATTGTGAATAATGCCTTCGAGGCGGTAGCTAAATTGCCGGGTATTACGGAGCGGAACGGGGCATTGTCGCTGGCAGGAGCTACTTCGTTGACGATTATTCTGAATGGCCGACCCACCACGATGAATGCTTCCCAGCTGGAGACCTTATTAAGGAATACGCCGGTGGAGCGGGTGGAAAAAGCGGAGGTCATGTATAGTGCGCCACCGGAATATCATGTGCGGGGAGCGGTGGTCAATGTAGTGCTGAAACGGGCGTATGCCTATCATTTCTCCGGAGAATTGACGTCAAACTACAGAAATCAATTTTTCAATTCCGGCGGATTGAGCGGGAATTTGCATTATACGACGCCTCAATGGGGTTTTGACTTGATGTATGAGGCAAAGGATGCCAAAACATTCACAAAGATGGAGACACGCTCCTTGCATACGCTAAAAAATCAGACCTATGACATTCAGAATCAAGAGGCCATGCGCATTAAGGGCTGGGACCACACGGTGCGTTCGGCTTTCGAGTATAATTTCTCGGAGAAAGAGCATTTCCAGTTGGCTTATCTGGGTAATTTCTCACCTGCGGATAAAGCGAATAGCCATACCACGGGAAATTATCAACTCAGTGACTTGAATAAAGGGACTAAAAAAGCATTACACAATATCTCGGCAGATTATGAAGGGAAAGATGGGTTCAAAGCCGGCATAGAATATACACGCTATCGGATGAAAAACAACCAGCGGCTACATACGGACTATACCGAAGGGAATACCATAGAACTGGGATTTGCGGATGCTCAAAAAATCGACAGGTTTTCGTTGAATGCCGACCATTCTTTTGCCCTCAAAAAGGATTGGACGTTTGGATTCGGACTGTCTTATGACTATACGCATAGCCGGGATGAGCAGATTTACCATGAGGTGATAGGCAATGTGGCAACATCGGATACGTATTCCGATTTGCATGAGCATACGGCCGATTTGTATGCATCGCTGAGCAAGCAATTGCCCAACGGGGGTAAACTTTCGTTGTCGGCAACAGGCGAATATTATCGGATTGGAGAATATGAGCGTTGGGCTGTCTTCCCGCAGGCCTCTCTCTTCTGGATATTCCATCCGGAGCATTTCCTGCAGGTGGCTTTGTCATCGAACAAATGTTACCCGGAGAATTGGGCGATGCAGTCGGCGGTCAGTTACATCGATGGTTACTCGGAAATACACGGGAGCCCCGATTTACGTCCTGCAAATACTTATCAGTTAAGTGGAACCTATATCTTCAAGAAACGCTATATGTTGACGCTCTTTTTCAGCCACACGTCCGATTATTTCGCCCAATCGCCCTATCAGTCCGCCGAGCGGCTGGCATTGATTTATAAGATGCAGAACTGGAATTTCATGCGGCAGTACGGCGCAAACCTACATCTTCCCTTCTCGATAGGCAATTGGTACGATGCCTCCTTCGATGCTATCGGGATGTATATGCACGAGCGGTGTGACGATTTTTACGATATCCCATTCAATCGAAAAAAGTGGGTCAGCGTATTCATGTTGGACAATACTTTCAAGATAGGAAAACGGCTGAGTTTCGAATTGAACCTGAATTATCAATCGCCCGCCATACAAGGGGTCTTCGATATCCACCAGTTATTCAATTTGAATCTTGCGGCAAAATACAACTTCCTGAAAGACCGGGCGACGATTTCGATTCATGCCGATGACCTCTTCGACACCGGTGCGCCCACTACGGCAGTTCGCTTCAAAGGCCAGCACTTCGATATGGACAACAGCTTCTATAACCGTTCGGTTTCCATTCGTTTCTCGTATCGCTTGGGCAGTTACAAGGAAAAGAAGCAAAAGCAGGTCGATACCTCCCGCTTCGGACATTGACCTCCACACGGCTCCTTCATTTATGTTACATGAACGCTGCCTGCTTTTCCCCAAAAAGCCCCCACCCTTTCCCTCAAAAGGGCACATGCTTTTTGGGAAAAGGGCGTATGCTTTTTAGCAAAAGGGTGGGAGCAAATCCGTAAGTGGACAGAAAACCGTAGTAAAAAAGCCGTATTGACCGCCGGGGGCTAAAGTCAATATGCTGCAAAATCCCTAAAAATAAGTATTGCCAGGCAATGTCTATATCGCGGCGTCCTTGCTGGAAACCGACTGGATGGACAACCTGCGCCGCAAGCATCCCGACGGGGAATTTATCTTCATCGCGGAGGGCGTGTTGATGTATTTTCACGAAAAGCAGGTAAGGAAGATTTTTTGACGTGGGCAAACGTGTCTCTATTCTTTATTCGATTAATCTCCCGTTATCATTCCACTCACCATACATCACGCCGAGGCGCGTGTTATCGATGAACTTTTTCAGACGGCTTTCAAAGAGAGAACGTTGTTTTTTCTTAATTTGTATCGTGTCGATGCGCACACGCCGGTATAAGGGTGGGAAGTTTTGGAAGTTCCGCCACACGATGGGGTCTTGCTGGAGGACTGACAGGATTTCTTTGTCAATGGCGAAACCTCCGGGCGACATATCGGGCAGTACAGCGCGTCCCGCATCCGTCATGCGCCCCAACCGCTCCATGCGACGGCACCGCTCCTTGTTCAGTTCCGACCACAGGCTACCTTTCGCGCGTGGCGCAAACCGTTGGTATGCCTCGCCGTCCAGCCGTTTCAAGGTGCTGTCAATCCAGCCGAAACACATCGCTTCTTCCACTGCGTCGATGTACCAGAATGTTCCGTCGTCCACAGGACGCCCGCGCTTGACCTTCACCCAACACTCCCTTGCAATGGCATGATGTGTCATGAGCCATTGGCGAAATTCGTCGCGGCTTTGTATGGATAATATATTTTGTGGTTTTATGATACTCATATTTTTACTGGTTGTTTCATTTGCGAAGATAAGGAAAATCGGGGAGCGGGGCAAGGAAATACTGCCCAATAAATCCCTATTTTTAGGTGGTTGATAGTTGAGACTGAAGGCAAAAGATCCTCTATCTCAGCTATCAACTGAGTATATCCAACCATAAACCATCAACTGAGTATGGAACTGAATCCCGCCGACCTTAAAGTCTTTCTGAACCACATTTATGAATTTAAGAAAGGAGTACGCCGCATGGTGTTGTACACCACCAATAAAAAATACGAAGATTTCGCCGTCAAACGTTTGGCAAACCAACGTATCAAGTTCATTGTGCAGCAAGTGGATGACAATTTGAATTGTTAAAATAGCAATTTTCGGGTCATTGTTTAGCAGATAGTGCAGTAACTTTGCACCATCAATCTAAAAGTAAAACGACATGAGAATAAAAGTTTTATTAATGACGGTCCTATTAGTGGCTGCAAGCAATACTAATGCATTTTCACAAGGTATGGAAACAAAGAAAATAGTAACTGGTTGAAAACGGCAGAATTGCTTAAAAGCCAAGGGATTCAAACCAATTCTTGGGAATAAAATAAAATCGGATGGAGAACTTCTTTCAATATGGCGAAACAGAGATAGCCTATCTGAAACAGGCAGACAAGCGATTGGCGGAAGTCATCGACCGTATCGGCAGAGTGGAGAGGCGGGTCATTCCCGACCTTTTCGCCGCCTTGGTACACTCCATCGTAGGACAACAGATTTCCACCAAAGCGCACGAAACGATTTGGAGGCGGATAGAGAATGCCTTGGGAAAAGTAACGCCCGAAGCTATTGACCGCCTTTCCGTGGAGGAGCTGCAAGGCTTCGGCATCTCGTTTAGGAAAGCGGCTTATATCCGTAATGCCACGCGAAAAGTGATGGACGGAACATTCGATATTCAGGCACTTTATACGATGAGAGACGATGAGGTCTGCGCCCGGCTCTCGGAGCTGGACGGTATCGGCGTATGGAGTGCGGAGATGCTGATGCTGTTCTCCATGCAACGCCCGGACATTCTCAGCTTCGGCGACTTGGCCATACAACGGGGATTGCGCATGGTCTATCACCATCGGAAAATCACCCGTGAACTGTTCGAGAAATACCGCCGCCGTTTCTCCCCTTACAACAGTGTTGCCAGCCTCTATCTGTGGGCTGTGGCAGGCGGCGCCATTGAAGGGATGAAGGATTATGCGCCCAAAAATAAAAGGAGATAGCTTATGTAGACACAACAGCAACTGAATTATGAGCGCATCACATCAGCCATCCGTTTCATTAAGGAAAACAGGCGGGAGCAACCGAAACTGGAAGAAGTGGCGGAACACGTACACGTGAGTCCGAACCACTTCCAACGGACATTTCAGGAATACTGCCACCAAAAAGTAGAGGCAAATAAAAAAACACGGAGATACAGAAGTTGTGAGGCTCTGTATCTCCGCGTTTTTATTCATTTTGACCTATCAGTCTATTGCTGATGCTCCGGACGCAATAAATCATTTACGGTCTTTACCGGATTAAAGGTAGCGATAGGTACCTCAACAAAAACAGTATTCCAGTCGCTCATCGCACCATTCCAAAGACCTGGCAATTCCAAGGCTTTCAGTTCACGTCCGTCTTTACTCTTATACGAGATAAATCCTGTATTCTTATCCACATAATCCGGCAAATTGAACTTCTCGCCCTTGTAATTCTTTACAGCACATACAAGGTCAACCGGATTAAAGTGAGTTCCCTTCTCAAACAACGCTTTCTTCACCGGATCACTCATGTCTATCTGAGAACTCTCTAACACTTGCGGGGAAACAGAGCCATCCGGATTAACAGCCAGGAACGGACCACCTCCCGGTTCGCCCACGTTCTTCACCATACCACAGACACGTAACGGCCGATTCAGTTTATTCTTAATATAAAGAATCAGTTCTGCATCTTCCATCAACTTGATATCCGGTTTACGAATACATAATTCGTCATGCAAGAAATGAATCATCTCTTCTATCTGGTCATGGGTATATTTACCCGAATCAATCAGGTTCAGATAACCGAAAATCTTTTCCTGCAGGCTAACCAATACACCTGCTATCAATTTCTTATAGATAATAGTAGCAGACTTAAAACTATCCGGAACAACATTATCAATATTCTTGATAAATACGACATCGGCATCCACATCATTCAAGTTTTCAATCAGAGCGCCATGTCCACCCGGACGGAACAACAACTTTCCGTCTTTGTCACGGAACGGCGTGTTATCCATATTTACGGCAATAGTATCCGTACTTGGTTTCTGAACACTAAATGAAATGTCATACTTCACAGAGAATTTGTTTTCGTAGGCCGGAACTTTCTCAGCAACCAATTGTTCAAAGAAAGCTTTGTGTTCCGGAGAAACGGTGAAATGAATGTTTACTTCTCCCGCATTGTTCTTCGCATACATGGCCCCTTCTGCCAAATGCTCCTCCATAGCTGTACGGAAACTATCCGGATACGTATGGAATAACAATAAGCCTTTAGGCAGCGAACCATAGTTCAGCCCTTCTTTCTCCAGCAAATTAGCCACAACTTTCTTGTACTCGCCCGAAGCCATTAAAGCCGGAATGTCTCGGCTGGTATTCTCTTCGCATTTCTGGTTCAAAGCCTGATAGAAAGCGAATTTGCGAATGTCAGCAAAGAATTTCTTTTCAAAGTCGGTGGTCGGCTCGTTATAGTCAGCCGACAGGAAAGCGAATAGATTCTTAAACATACGGCTTGCAGCACCGGATGCCGGGACGAACTTTAAGATGCGTTTGTTCTTCGTCAGGTAAGCATCCCACGCATCCATATATTCCGGTTGCTTGTCGGCCGGAACCACACAGATGCCCTTCTCTACAGATGCAGACGCTTCAATTTCCAAAAAAGGAAAGCCCTTTTCAAAGCAAGCCAACTGTTCTTCAATCTTTTCTTTCGAAATACCCTTTGCGGATAACTGTTCTAAATCTTTCGCGTTTAACATAGTATATACTATTTATTAATTATTGAATAAGCTATAACAATACGCAAATGTATAAAAATACCTTCAGAATATCACGCATAATTCAAAATAAAAAGATACTTTTACAACATGATTCACATTTCTTACCTCAAAAACGAGGGAAAGGATACTAAAAAGTAGAAAGCTTATGGATGCATTACCGTTTTTTACTGCCGAAGAAAAAAAAGAATTTTCCGCAAAATACAGAACTCTGTTGCGGAGCTTATATTCTTGTTTGGAAAAAGAAGATATTCCAAAAATGAAGCAACTGATGAAGCAAGTCGTGGCGCAGGAATGCTATGGACGCGACAAAAACGGTATCAACGGATTGCTGAGAAATATAGATACCGCGCTTATTGCATCTGTCGAAATCGGGCTCAAGCGCACCTCCATTCTTGCCTTGTTACTTTACCGACCGGTTTACAAGAATGTCATTACCCTTGATAAAGTCAAGGAGCTGTTTGACGAGGAAGTTGTGTTGATGATCCAACGTTTGTTGAAGACCTCCGAGCTTTATGCCCGCAATACAGCCGTCAATTCCGAGAATTTCCATCACTTGTTATTCTCGTTTGCTGAAGATGTCCGTGTAATCCTCCTGATGATTGCCGATCGCCTCTGCCTGATGCGCTTAGGCAAGAAACTCCAAGAGGATGACCGGATTCGTTTGGCTACGGAAGCGGCTTATCTCTACGCGCCGTTAGCCCATCGGTTAGGACTTTACACAATCAAAAGCGAATTGGAAGATTTGTCGTTAAAGTACTTGGACAGGAAACAATTTGACTTCATCAAGCAAAAACTGAATGAAACCAAACGATCGCGCGATGCCTATATAGCCCGGTTCATCGCTCCAATCAAAGAGAAATTAGAGCACGCCGGATTCACGTTCGAAATAAAAGGACGTACCAAGTCCATCCATTCCATCAATAATAAGCTAAAAAAGCAGAAAGTGGATTTCGAGCATATCTATGACCTGTTCGCGATTCGCATCGTATTGGATTCTCCTTTGGAAAAAGAACGTTCGGACTGCTGGCAGGTGTATTCCATTGTTACAGATATGTATCAACCGAATCCCAACCGCCTGAAAGACTGGATTTCCATTCCGAAGTCTAACGGCTACGAAAGTTTGCATATCACCGTTATGGGGCCTGAAAACAAATGGGTAGAGGTACAAATCCGTACCAAACGCATGGACGAGATTGCCGAGAAAGGTCTGGCTGCCCATTGGAGGTATAAAGGCGTAAAGGCAGAAAAGGGATTGGACGAGTTTATGAATACGGTACGTGCCGCATTAGAGAACAAAGACTCCAATCCGTTAGACTTAATGCAGGATTTCCGGATGGACCTATACAAAGACGAGATTTATGTATTTACCCCGAACGGCGAGCTTATCAAGTTGGCTAAAGGGGCTACTGTATTGGACTTCGCATTTGCTATTCACACGCAGTTAGGATGCAAATGCGTCTCGGCAAAAGTAAATAGCAAGAATGTGCCCATCAAACAAGAGTTGCACAACGGTGATACGGTATCAGTTATCACCTCTCCGACTCAATCGCCCAAACGTGACTGGCTGAATTTTGTTGTTACTTCAAAAGCACGTGTACGAATCAAACAAGCGTTACGCGAGGAAGCGGCCAAAACCGCCAACTTCGCCAAAGAGATGCTTCAACGACGCTTCAAGAACCGGAAAATCGAAATGGAAGAATCAGCCTTGATGCGTTACATCAAAAAGAAAGGCTACAAAACAGTTACAGATTTCTACATCGACATTGCCGAAGAGCGGTTGGATCCGAATTTAGTGATTGACGAATATTCCGAGTTGCTCCGGAAAGAGAATGAACAGATGGATCATCAGGCAACACGTAGTGCGGAAGAGTTCGTTACAACCACCGAAGCGGAAGAAATTTCCTCCAACAAAGATGTGCTTGTCATTGACAAGAACCTGACCGGTATCGAATATAAATTGGCAAAATGTTGCAATCCGATTTATGGAGACGAAGTATTCGGTTTTGTATCTACACAAGGCATTAAAATCCATCGAATAGATTGCCCTAACGCCCCAGAGATGTTCAGCCGTTTCGGGTATCGTATCATTCGTGCCAAATGGAGCGGCAAAGGTGATAACGGATATATTGTTACGCTCCGCGTTGTAGGTCGGGATGATATTGCCATCGTCACCAATATCACTTCCGTCATCGGAAAGGAAGAGGGTGTTTCCTTGCGCTCGCTGAATATCAACTCAACCGATGGTCTGTTCCAAGGAACATTTACGGTCATGGTACGAGATACCCTCTCGCTAAATATGCTTACCAAGAAAATCAAAACTGTAAAAGGAGTAAAATCTGTTGAGCGACTTAATACATAAAAGTTTCATGGGATGAAATTAGAGTTTCATTGGACGAAACTTCAGTTTCATCCCGTGAAACTCTTCGAAACATAGAAGGAAACATATTTCCTCTATAGTTCATTCCTCTTTCCCTCCAAATCATTCCCGGACGGGCGTTGGAATACTCTCAGATTGAATTGCGGAATCATAGCCAACAGATAATCGAACAAGTCGGATTGTAAGGTTTCGTATTCTACCCAATCACTTGTATGGGCAAAGCAATAAATCTCAATAGGAAGTCCTTCGGTGGTGGGTTGCAATTGACGAACCATCTGCATCAGTTCATGATTTATCTCCGGATGCTCTTTTATATATTGCAAAACATAACGGCGGAATACTTGCAGATTAACCAATTTCATTTCCCGTTCCGACTCCGGTAAAAGTCCTTCCTTGATAAAATGCTCTTTTTCTTTTAAAGTACAGAAATGCACGGTATTCATATCTATATACAACGAACGCTTGATACGTCGCGCCCCCGTCTCCCACATACCGCGCCAATTTTGGAATGAATCGCTGACCAACGCATAAGGAGGAATAGTGGTAATCGTCTTATCAAAGTTCTGCACCTTTACAGTTGTCAATGAAACTTCTACCACATATCCGTCTGCGCCATATTTGCTCATTGTAATCCAGTCGCCCGGACGCAACATATCATTGGCCGAAAGCTGCACACCGGCCACCAGTCCCAATATGCTATCCCGAAATATCAACATCAGTACCGCTGCAGAAGCGCCTAAACCCGCCAAAATAGAAGTCGCGTTCCGATCTATCAAGATACTTATGATAAGAATCACTCCGACTCCTATCGCCAAAATATTTATCATTTGGTAAATACCCTTCAACGGACGGTTTCGCAACGACTCGTGTTCGTTGGAATACTCATATAGCGAACGAAGGAAAGTATTCACCAGTTGCAATGCGCGTACCACCGCATAGACAAGGCAAACCTTCCCACATATCACCAGCAGATAAGGGAAACCTTGCAAAACAATCGGGAGCAATGGATAAATCACTACCGGAGGAATCATCCGGCAAAAGCCACGCATCATATCTGCATTAAACAGATAATCATCCCATGTCGCCTTTGTCCGTGCAGTTATCTTATGAACGGCCGGTATCACGAAGTAACGGAATAGCTGCGTCATCAGGTAAGAAATCAGCAGCATCCCCAATACTCCAACCAGCAGGTTTCCCCACACCAGGTTTTCCGGTGCGACACCCCATGTCTGCAACCATTCGTTAAGAGCTAGATTCCAATCTTTCATATTATTCAATCAATAAAAAAACAAGTCAACAAGTTGACAAGTAGAAAATGTTTTCATTCCCCCTTGTCAACCCGTCAACTTGTATACTAATTCAGTTAAATCAAATCCTTCAGACGACCATCTTCCTGCAGCTTGATAATCAACTCGCCAAACAGCGTGTTTGCCCAAGCCATCCATGGACGGGTATAATCGTCCGGATTATCCTTATTGAAAGACTCATGAATAAATCCGGTATTGGCATCCGTATCGCGAATCGTCTCAATGCAATAACGGATTTCTTTCTCATCGGTTGACGTATGTGCCAACATAACCAAACTCATCGGCCAAATATAATCAATTCCGATATGCGGGCCACCTATGCCTTCGCCAGCCGAACCTTTGAAGAAGTAAGGATTAGCCTTGCTCCATACGAACCGGCGTGTATTTTGATAAATGGGGTCGTCCAACGGGACACATCCCAAGAACGGAAGTCCCAACAAGCTCGGTACATTGGCATCATCCATCAGATTCTGCCCGCCAAACCCGTCAACTTCGAAAGCATAAATCTTTCCAAACTGCGGATGCTCCACTATTCCGTATTTCTGGATAGCAGCCTCAACCTCCGAAGCCAAAGCCTCACATTTACCAGCCAAATCCGTATTGTTCTTCAATTTGCGAAGCATCTCTGCGGCCTGACGCAATGAGGTTACGGCAAAGAAGTTAGAAGGTATCAGGAATCCGAAGATAGTAGCATCATCCGACGGACGGAATGAAGAGACTATCAGTCCTACCGGATTCACCGGACTTCCGTAACCGTTCAGCAACGTATCGCTCTGCTTGGATGTTGTCCGGCCAAATGAATAAGGTCCATTCCCGTTTTTACGTTGCTGTTCGATAAATGTCTGGTAAATCAAGGCAATTGCCTTTTCCCAATTGGCATCAAACGGTGTCGCATCATTCGTTTCTTTCCAATAATGATATCCCAAACGGATAGGATAGCACAACGAGTCAATTTCCCATTTACGTTCATGCAACTCTTTCTTCATGGTCGTATGGTCTGACTCCCATTCGCTCCCTGTCGGACCTTCATTGAATCCGTTTGCATAAGGGTCGATAAGAATGCAGTCTACCTGCCGACGAATCACACCCTGCAACATCTGTTTTAATTTTTCATCCTGATTGGCCAATACCACATAAGGATATACTTGTGCAGAAGAATCGCGCAACCACATGGCATGGATATCACCTGTCAATACGAACGTATCCGGACGTCCGCCTTTCATCTTAAATTCGCAGGTCGTATCCAAAGTATTCGGATAGCAATTCTCGAACATCCAAGCCAGCTTCTGGTCTTTGATATGCGCTTTCGCCTCGGCCAGTTTCTTTTCTACGGCCTCAGAAGTAAACTTGCGTGCCGACGGAGCCGGGCGCTTTGTTGAATAATCGCTCCATACTTTCTTGGCATGTTCTGTAAACGAACCTGCCTGTTCTACTGCTGGAGCTGACAGTTTAGATGCGGCCAGCATCTTGTCTCCTATTACCAATCCGGCTAAAGAAAGAGAACCTGTTCTCAAAAAATTTCGTCTTGTTGTCATAATATTATATCTAATGGTATGTTTTCGGCAAATGTACAAAAAAAGTTGAATATGTTACATTTAGTTTATAAGTTTATTCGTTTTATCTATTCTCTAATCGTTACTCTAATCGTCCCTTAAGTAATGCCGGATTATTGCGACAATCCCAAACAGCTACAACATAGCATATATCTTCTTTTAAGGTATAAATTAGTTTGTAATGCTTTTGTACAACAATATATCGAAAATCCCCTATATTTTCTAACATAGGTTCTCGCATTCCACTTTTTGGAAATGTACCCAACAGATTCCTCGCCTTTCTGATGCTATTTCTTAACTGCCTACTATTCTCAAACGAGAATGTTTTCATAGTAAGATAGTGGCATATTTGCTGCAAATCCTTTTTAGCAGCAGCTGTAATCTCAACTTTCACCATGTTTCCATTTCTTTAAGAACTTCATCTATATCTTGGTAATTTCCTAATTCTATATCCCGCATTGCTTTTTTCACATGCGCTCTCAATTCTTCCACAGTGTATTGGCAAGGCGAGGCAAGAGGGTGTCTGGCACATTGCATCAAGTCCTCTATTGCTTTAAGAATATCGATATCATCTGTTTGAAGCAATTTCTCGGCAAGTTTATGCTTCCACGTTTGTAATTCCAATGTCGTCATAGTAAAACTCCTTTCTTTCTTATTGCACAAAGGTAAAAATATAATTTGGGTTTACCAATCATTCTTATTTTTTCTCCGAATCATTTCCATTTAATCCAGTCATACCTAAATAACCAAGGCTTCTGCGTGAGATACAGAAGCCTTGGCTATCTTAAAACGTTTATTTAGGAGGAAAGAATACCGTAATTATAAAATTGGGAACACGAAGAGGTTTTCCATCTTTGTTTTTTCCGGGTACGAATGTAATGTTTTTAATTAACCGTACAGCCTCTTGGTCCAATTCATCCACCTCACTACTTTTCTTGACTTGTACATCTGTCGGAGTACCATCTACTTCAATCACAGCCCCAACTAAAACCATCTTCTGGTCATCTTTAGGCCAATCTTTATATTTATTATTTTCACGGAAATAGGCCTGATAATTAGGAAATTGTGGCGTTGAATATAATTCCGTATCATCAACCTCTTCCTCTACTTTTGCTTCCTCTTTCACCTCATGCTTTACCGCCTCTTTCCGTGGCAAAATCGTTACGGTAGTCGGAGTTTGTGCTTTATTTTGACGGAGCTTGCCGATGAACAGATAAGTATTATCATTATCATCCAGCTGAGATTGCAAAGTTTCCAAGTTTGCTTTCTGCTCCGGTTTCAGGTTTTCCGGCTTGGCCAAAGCATCCTCTACGATTTCAATCAAATCTCCCGGATCATAACAAGCTATATAATGGCCGTTATATAAAGAGAAATTGAAATAAGGCATCGGAGCATTATTGAGCAAATCATCCGTAACACGCACATAGGCTCCCTTTCCGGTTTCTTTATCTATCAAGACATTCGCAAAACCGGTAGACTGAAATCCGAATTCATTTCGGTCAATTTGGGTAGTTACATTCAAGAGGTAATAGTTCGGCAATTCTTTATAACTATGCTGCACTGGTTCAGAGGGTTGCTGGAAGGTAAATACGGGCATGAATTGCTTGGAGTCCGGGGCATAATGATACAAAGTGTCTGCTCTGGGCTGCCAATAGAAAATAGAAAAATCAAACACTCCGGGTACATTATTATCATTACTCACCTCATTGCTAAAGTCCGGCACAACAGAATAGGGCTTCGCGTCTATCTGATGCAATACATTACCCTCAAAATCCTCTTGCCAAACAAATGGCTTGGCTTCATCATCGGCTTGAAAAGGCAATTCCCCCACTACAACCCGTTGCGCTTTTGTATCTACCTGGAAAACCCCCTTCGGCGCTATTATCGGGAGTGGAATGCTCTGAACAAAGTTTCCATTCAGGTCATAAGCCTAAAGAGCTTTGGCATTCCAAGGCAAAAGGTAAATGCGGTTATTCTCTTCATCAATCTGTTCATCATAAAGTAACTGATATTCTCCGGGACCCTGACCGAACGAACCGACATCTCCGATAAAATTGCCAGACTTGTCATAAAGCTTTACAGCCTGTTGGGATGCACGTACAATCAGATAATTCGGACTAATAGTTACAGAACCTAATTTCGTCAACGCCTCATCCCGATTGTCCAGCGGGATAATACGCAAATCCTCAATCAATGCACTCAGCGGCATATCAATCGTATCATTCAACTGATCCAAATGCGCCACCATTACCTGATTCGAACCGACTTGTTCGAATGTCGCCACTTGCGGACAATTATCCAACGAAACTGCCGCCTCATTGCCTCCGCCACAAGCACATAAAAGTGCCAACGAAGCCAAAACTGATGTCCATGTTGTGAGTTTCATCATATAAAAATATATTTAATGTAAATAATTCTTGGAGCTATTCCGCTCTTGGCAAAATAATCAAACGGGATGGTGTATCAGACTTTGTTTGCCTTAGCTTAGCCACAAATAAGTAAGTGTTGTCATTAGAGTAATTAATATTACGATGTAAAGATAACATCGCCTCATACTGCTCTTTGGTCAACTTATCCGATTTGCGTAATGCCATCTCTACGCGTTCAGCCAAATCACCCGGATCGACACTTTCTATATAATAACCGTTATTCATTTGGAAGAATGCATTCGGCATAAATTGATTATCAAAGATATCATTATAGAAACGCACATAAGATCCTTTTCCTGTTTCTTTATCAATAATAATATATGCATATCTTGATGCTTGCGATGCGCCTGGAGCAACCTGTTGCATCTCTGTCACAAAACCAAGCATAAAATGATTAGGAATTTCTTTAGAAAAGTGCATCACCATCTCCGATGGTTGCTGCATAGTAAATACTGGCGTAAGTTTAGAACTTTTCGGTTCATAATGAAACAAAGAATCATTTCTAGCACCTATATACAACACAGAAAAATCAAATATACCAGGGATGTTATTATCATTAAAAACCTCGTTACTAAAATCCGGGTAAACGGAATAAGGCTTTGCATCTATCCGATGCAACACATTGCCTTCAAAGTCCTGATACCAAAGAAATGTTTTTTTCTCATCTTCATTTATTTGAAAAGGAAGTATGCCAACTATTAACCGTTGAGTTTTCGTATCAACATAAACCGCTCCTTTGGGGGCCTCCTCCGCAAGCGGAATGCTTTGTACAAAGTTACCATTCAGATCATAAGCCAATACAGATTTTGCCTGCCATGGCAAAAGATATATTCGGTTATTCTCCTCATCAATCTGTTCATCATAAAGATTCTGATATTCTCCAGGACCTTGTCCGAAATCACCGATTTTACAAATAAACCGTCCCTCTTTGTCAAATAATTTAGCTGCTTCGCCAGACCACGGTCTGATGAGGATATAATTCTCAGTGACATGAGGATTCTCTCCCTTTGTCAACGCCTCATCCCGATTATCCAAAGGAATGACATACAAATCCTCAACCAACGAACTAAGTGACATATCCAATGTATCACCCATTTGCTCCAGATGCGCCACCATCACTTTATTCGGGCCTACCTGCTCGAATGTCGCTACCAGTGGGCAATTGTCCAATGAAGTTATTAACTCTTTCCCTCCATCAGAACAGGCACTAAAAAGTATTCCTCCGACAATTACTGACAAGAATGTTAGATTTTTCATGCGTCTAAGTTTTAAAGTTATACGTTCTTGGGGATAAAGCTACGATAAATTATAAGCAATAAAATAACTATCCGTATTAAATATAGTTAATCGGATAAATATTTCCCATAATGATACGAAAAGAAAGAAAGTTAAGGTTACGATAGATAAGAATATACTCAAAGTTCTTTCGTTAGTACATTCCACAAATTATCATTTGGGACAGGAGCTATGATTTGCAATGGTAATTTGGAAACCGGATGAATAAACGCCGCACTATGTGCATGAAGGCTAATTCCTCCGTCTGGATTAGAACGGTCTGCCCCATATTTCAAGTCTCCTTTGATAGGACACCCCATGTGGGCCAATTGGCAACGAATCTGATGATGACGACCTGTTTTCAAGTCAATTTCCAACAGATAATAATTCTCGGAACGGGCTATCTCGCGATAATGCAATATTGCTTTCTTGGCGTTGGGACGTTCTGCATCATACGCATAACTCTTATTCTGCTTCTCGTTACGCACCAACCAATTTACCAATTCTCCTTCCGGCTTTGAAGGTCGGTTCTTCACAATCGCCCAATAAGTTTTCTTAACCTCACCTTGACGAAACATATCATTCAACCGAGAGAGCGCTTTGCTGGTCTTAGCAAAAATCACCACCCCACTGACCGGACGATCCAGACGGTGTGTTACTCCCACAAAGACATTCCCGGGTTTATTATACTTCTCTTTCAACCAAGACTTGAGCATCTCGGAAAGAGGAGTATCCCCAGTTTTATCCCCTTGTACAATCTCCCGGCAGGTTTTGTTTACTGCTATGATATGATTATCTTCGTAAAGAACGTCCATAAATGAAGAATTAAGAATGAAGAATTAAGAATTTTACCCGACTGGGATTCTTCATTCTTAATTCTTCACACTTCATTAATATTACATATTCATACCGCCATCTACCTGAATTACCTGGCCTGACACATAAGAAGACATATCTGAAGCCAGGAAAGTTGCGATATTAGCCACATCGTCCGGAGTACCTCCGCGGCGTAACGGAATTTTCTTACACCATTCTTCACGCACATCTTCCGGCAAAGCAGCCGTCATATCGGTAATGATAAATCCAGGGGCAATAGCATTAGCACGAATACCACGCGAACCCAATTCCTGTGCGATAGATTTGGCCAAACCAATCATACCAGCCTTTGACGCCGAATAGTTACATTGTCCGGCATTTCCATGAACGCCAACGACCGAAGCCATATTGATAATGTTTCCGGCGCGTTGTTTCATCATCACCGGCGTACATGCATGGATAAAGTTGAAAGCCGACTTCAAATTAACATTCAAAACAGCATCCCACTGTGCCTCGCTCATACGCATCATCAAACCATCTTTGGTAATACCGGCGTTGTTTACCAAGATATCCACCCGACCAAAGTCTTTCACGATTTCCGCCACAACATTATGCGTTTCTTCAAAATTTGCGGCGTTAGAAGCATATCCTTTAGCCTTTACACCAAAAGCTTCCAGTTCTTTCTGGGTAGCCAGACCATTCTCGTCAATCGTCAAATCTGTGAATGCGATGTTCGCTCCTTCGGAAGCAAACTTCAAAGCTACTGCTTTGCCAATACCGCGAGCCGCACCGGTCACGATAGCCACTTTACCTTCTAATAGTTTCATTGCTCTTTATTTTTTATTTGTAGTTAGTAGTTGGTAGTTAGGAGTTAGCTGTTTATAGTTTTTAATCTGCAATTCAATATATAAAATCCAACTACCTACTAACTCCTAACTACCAACTACTAACTCCTGACTTAACACTTAATCAAACATGCTCCGGTAGAATAACCACCTCCGAAGACCGTCAAAGTAACCAAATCCCCTTTTTTAAATAAGGACTCGTTTTGCGCATAAACCAATGCGGAGCTGACCGACCCCGTATTGCCCAATTCTTCAATATTATGCAGGAACTTCTCTTCCGGCAAATCCAAATGCTTAGCGATATTAGCCATGATACGCATATTCGCCTGATGACCGATAAAATAGCTCAAATCATCCAATGTATAGCCATTCTTCTCCAACAGATAGAGCACATTCTTCGGCATATACGTACAAGCTTGCATAAAGACATCCCGACCTTCCGGCATCATAATACCTCCATCGTTCGGACGAAGATGAACGGCTACCGGAGCTTTAGGCAAATATCCCAAACCTTGCGTATAAACCTCTATTACTTCAGCATCTTTATCTGTAATACGTTCTTTCGAGAGGAAAAAGGCCGCAGCCGCATCTCCCCATAAATGGCCGTCTTTAGGATTAGTCTCATTGGCATACGCCGAGTTCTTGTCAGCCCCCAGGATCAAAGCCTTTGTTGCTTTTCCCATAGCAAAATAGCCTTCCACTACCTCCATAGCATTCAAGAAAGAAGAGCAGGCAGACGAAAGATACAATGCTTTCGCATTCGTTATATTAAACTCATATTGAGCCAAATGAGCAGCCGTAGCCACGGTATCATACGGAGAATAGGAAGCAGAAATAATCAAATCGACTTCCGTTATATCATACGGCAATTTGGGTAAAGCATTCCGAACAGCTTCTAAACTCATCGTATTGATATTCTCCTCCGGCTTCGCCTTTGAACGGGTGCGAATACCTGTACGTTGCTCAATCCACTCGCTGGTCAAGCCATTCAGTTCTAAAAAGTGTTGGTTATCCACCCGCTCTTCGGGCACGTAATAACCTGTCGCATTAATATACATCTCGTAGTTCTTGTTACTTTATCTTTATTCCGTTGAATATTAGGTTCATCACATTATCTCTCCGCTTGATACGCTGGCTGATATTATCACCCATGATACCACGGATATAAGGGACTTCCAAGCCTTTCAGAGCATGATGCAGCACCAATGCCGTAATGTCTGTATCGGGCATAGAGAATACTCCTTCACGCACACCATCATCCAAAATTCCTTTGATGATTTCTACCTCACGCAAATCAAACCCCTTCCGCACCTTTTCCACACGCCATATATCGCGGAAAAAAGTAGCCCGTAAGGTACCATTGCGAAACACCAAGGCCTTCACCGCATCCAGACGTGTATAAATAAGGGTCATCAACTTCTCATCGGCAGGTAAATTCTTCTCTGCCACATCACACAAGACCTTATACAACCGGTCCAACTCCGACTCCACCACAGCGGAATAGATTTCATTTTTACTTTTAAAATAGGTATAAAGGGTACGCCGTCCCTTACCTGAAGCCTGCGCAATATCATTCATGGTGGTTTCGTCAACTCCCTTTCGGGCAAACAATTGCCGAGCTACATCCACCAGCATATCCCTCGTTTTTGAAACTGTTGTAGACATTATCTATTGCACATTCCTTTTAAATTTGCGCACAAAAGTAGTAAAAAAGCTGGGATAATAGGCATTCTAAGATGAAGAATCCAAATAGAAACGCAACGATTCGTTAGCAAACAGGATAAAAACTCATCGGTCGGGGAACGCCGCGCGG
>URGO01000016.1 GCA_900547435.1 uncultured Parabacteroides sp. | reverse complement strand
ATCCATCACTACCAAACAACATGCCGACCCCCAAGAACAACAACAAGGCCGGTAACCCAAACCTATATCCTGCCTTCCCGGCAAAAATACTCAATATCAAAATGATGGAAACCACCAATAAAATCATCTCTGCGCTCTGAATCATTCTTTTTCTATTTATAATTAGTCATTTATAAAACAAAAAACAGTTCATTTTGTTGCAGGACAAATTTAAGCAAATAAATCCACATAGAAAATTCCAGCAGATATTTAGACAAATAAATTTGTTTTCTTCCTTTTTTAATTAACTTTGCATAAACAACTTAAACACCTAAACATGAACAAAAAACTTTTTATTCTATGTTTGCCTGTTTTGCTTCTCTTTATGAGCTGCCAGAATCAGCAGAAGCATTTCATAACAGACAAAACATACAGAACGCAAGTAGAGAATGACTTCCAGGCACGAGAGGGAAGTTTAGAGAAAAGCGGTTTGTTGGCCATTTTCGACCAACCGATGAGTCCGGCAGAGAAAGAAGCCCTGAGCTTTTTATATGCCTACATGCCATTAGGCGATATAGCCGATTATAGTGGCGAGTATTTCCTGGAGAATATAAGAACATCCTTTCAGGCACGTGAAGAGATGCCCTGGGGAAAAATCATTCCGGAAGACATCTTCCGTCATTTCGTATTGCCCATCCGGGTAAATAATGAAAACTTAGACGAAAGCCGCATGGTTTTCTATCAGGAATTGAAAGACCGTGTGAAAGGCTTATCCTTGCATGATGCCGTATTGGAAGTCAACCACTGGTGTCATGAGAAAGTTATCTATACTCCTTCTGACGCACGCACCAGCTCGCCTTTGGCTTCCGTAAAGACGGCTTACGGGCGATGCGGAGAGGAATCCACCTTTACGGTTGCGGCATTGCGCTCCGTAGGCATTCCGGCACGTCAGGTATATACCCCACGCTGGGCACATACCGATGATAACCATGCATGGGTAGAAGCATGGGTAGACGGGAAATGGTATTTCTTAGGGGCTTGCGAACCGGAACCTGTCTTGAATTTGGGTTGGTTTAATGCTCCGGCCAGCCGAGGTATGCTGATGCACACCAAAGTATTCGGTAAATATCAGGGACCGGAAGAGGTCATGGTAGAGACTCCTGTCTATACCGAGATTAACATCATCGGGAATTATGCGGAAACCGCCCAGGCTAAAGTAAAAATCGTAGACGAGAACAACCAGCCGGTTCCGGGGGCACGGGTGGAATTTAAGGTATATATCTATGCCGAGTTTTACACCGTAGCCAATAAAACCGCAAACGAGAACGGAGAGACCTCGCTGACCTCCGGCAAAGGGGATATGCTGGTTTGGGCTTCAAAAGATGGCAAGTTCGGGTATGGCAAGATATCTTTTGGCAAAGACCAGGAGATTACATTGACGCTGAATAAAACCAAACTGGATCAGGTCATTGAAGAGTTTGACATCGTTCCTCCACCTGAAAAAGCGAATCTTCCGGCCGTTACAGACGAACAACGGGCAGAAAACACCCGGCGCATGGCGCAAGAGGATTCTATCCGTAATGCGTATGTAGCTACGATGTTAGATGAAGAACGGGCTTTACAAGCTATTGAACCTTTTAATTTAACCGGGGCTTGTAAAGAACGTACAAAAGAAATATTAGTAGGCTCCAGAGGGAACCACCAAACATTAGTTGATTTCCTACAATTTGCTAACGAACGTGGAGAAGCAGAACGAGCTGCAGCTTTACTGAATGTATTATCGAAGAAAGATTGGAGAGATGTCTCTTTATCGGTATTGAAAGATCATTTGGTTAATAGTCCACGGCCTGAAGGTATGAACATCATTGAATGGGCTGCATTAGCCAATCCTCGCATTTCGAACGAAATGCTTACCCCTTACAAAGCCTTTTTCCAAAAGGTTATTTCGGAAACGGATGCAAACGCATACCGGGAAGACCCGACAAAACTGGTAGAATGGGTGAAGAATAATATCCGGATTGATGCCAATTGCAATTTGGGTGCTGCTCCGATTTTCCCGGAAGGGGTTTGGAAAGCCCGCATAGCAGATACGCACTCCCGCAATATTTTCTTCGTTGCCTTGTCGCGTGCTTTAGGTATTCCTGCCCGGATTGATGAAGTAACCGGGAAAGTCCAGCTGATGGGCAAAAATATACAAGACATCAACTTCGAAGCCGGCGAACAAACAACCGCAAAAACGGGAACATTGAAAGCGACCTACAAAGCCATCAAATCATTGGATGACCCGAAATACTATTCGCATTTCTCATTATCCAAAGTGGTAGACGGACGTTTGCAGCTCTTGAATTATGAAGAGGGAGATGTGGATATGGGTGCCGGTGCAACATGGAGCAATCTGTTAAAAAACGGAACAAAATTAGATGAAGGAAATTATGTATTGGTAAGCGGAACCCGTATGGCAAGCGGAACAGTTCTTAGCCGGTTGGTTTTCTTTACCATACAACCCGGCCAAACAACTACAATCGATTTGACTATGCGCGAAAACACTTCCGATATTCAAATTATAGGTAATTTCAATTCGGAAAACAAATACCAGACTATAGAGGGCGAAGAGGTCAGCTTATTGTCAACCACCGGACGCGGGTATTATATTGCAGCCATTCTCGGAGCACGCCAGGAACCGACCAATCATGCGATGCGTGATATCGCGGCCGTAAAAGAGGACTTGGAGGCTTGGGGACAAAAAATCGTCTTGTTATTCCCGGATGAAGATGGCTATAAAAAGTTCGACCCGAAAGAATTTGGAGAATTACCGAATACGATTGTTTATGGTATAGATAACAAGCATGTCAATCAGCAGGAGATGGTGAAAGCCTTGAAATTAGACCATCCCAACACCTTGCCGATCTTCATCATTGCTGATACATTCAACCGCGTTGTGTTCGTATCGCAAGGATATACCATCGGACTTGGCGAACAAATGATGCAGATTATCCATAAATTGCAATAAATCGATATTCTGTCCGTTATAAAAGAGGGTGTGTTTATCCAACACACCCTCTTTAATTTAAAACAAGGAATAATATGAAATTAGTTTTTGCCACCAACAACAAGCATAAATTGGAAGAAGTCCGCAAGATAACGGCACAATATCCCATAGAGATTGTCAGTCTGGAAGAAATCAATTGCCACGATGATATCCCGGAAACCGCCGAGACCTTAGAAGGAAATGCCTTACAAAAGGCACATTATATCAAAGATAAATTCGGATGGGATTGTTTTGCCGATGATACGGGCTTAGAAGTGGAAGCACTGGACAACGCTCCCGGAGTATATTCAGCCCGTTACGCCGGAACAGCGCATGACTCGGAAGCGAATATGAAAAAACTATTGGCGGAAATGGAAGGAAAGAGCAATAGAAATGCTCAATTCCGCACCGTAATAGCTCTGCTACTAAACAACAAAGAATATCTATTTGACGGAGTGGTAAAAGGGAGCATTACGACGGAAAAACGGGGAGAGAACGGTTTCGGGTACGATCCGATATTCGTTCCTGAAGGGTATACGCAAACTTTCGCCGAACTGGGGAACGATATCAAGAATAAAATCAGTCATCGTGCCAAGGCTGTTGACCAATTAGATAAATTCTTATCTGAAATAACAACTCAGAAATAACAAACCCGATGAAAAGAATCCATATAATCCTATTTTTATTGATTGGCTTTTCTTCTTCCGTATTCGCTCAAGCCGATAAATGGGAAATCTATCAAGCCTATCAAAACACGGAACAGGTAGAAGAAACCAACAATCATGTATTTGCCGTAGCGGATAGTTCGTTGTATGCTTATAGTAAAGAAGATAATAGCCTTACCACCTATTCTCGCAAAAACGGATTAAGCGATAACAAAATAAAAGTATTGCGTTATCATGCTTCTTCGCATACATTAATTATAGCCTATCGTAACGGGAATATTGATTTGTTCGGCAATGATGGCATTTACAATCTTCCCTACTTAAAGAATAACACATCCGTACAGAATAAAACCATCAATGATGTTTATCTCTATCAGGATTACGCTTATATATCAGCCGAAGTCGGTATATTGGTTGTTAATTTGAACAAAAAGGAAATTACAGACACCTATAGAATTGGGTCTGTCCGTTCAGCTTGTATTCTAAACGGAAACCTGTATGCGCTGACCGGCGAAGGCATCCGATATGGAAAATTAACAGACAACTTGTTAGACCAAAGTAATTGGAACAATCTGACTCTCCATACAACCGATTTTGAAACCAATCAGATCCGCCGCATAGCGGATTTTGATAACCGTTTATGTTTAGCCGTTTCCAACTTAGGTATCTATTACTTAAACAACAACGCCCTAACGCGCCTATTGCATAATACATCTCTAAGCAACATGAAGGTTGAGAACGGAAAACTTCTTTCCTTTTCCACTTCTACGCTTTACATCTCTGATAATTTAAATGGATTCCAAACCATCAACGGACTAAGCAATCTGAAAGACGCAAGTTATTTACAAACTACCGATAATTATTGGCTGGCTTGCGGACAAGAAGGATTAAAAGGTATTAAGAAAAACGCCGGTTCGACCTCCTATGAAATAATTACAGACCAACTGACTATCAATTCTCCCAAGAATAATTATGCCTGGGATTTGCAATTCAAAGGAGAGAAACTTTGGGTAACCGGTGGAGGACGTAGTACAGACCGCTATTTTAGACAAAATACGGTGATGAATTACGACGAGATTAATTTATGGACAAATTATAATTATCGTATAGCGGAAAGCCAAACAGGCCGGTACTTCCAGGATGCTATGACCTTGGATGTCGATCCGGATGACCCGGCTCATGTTTTCGTAGCTTATTATGGAGACGGCATACTCGAATTGCATAACGGCACCGTATTGAATTGGTACAATTCCACCAATAGTCCATTAGATGCAGCACTTGCCGGAAACGATCGGTATGTCCGCATCGGAGGAGTTACGTTAGACAAAAACAAGAATTTATGGATTACCAATTGTATCTCTTCTTCTCCCATCAAGGTCCTGACCGCCGAAGGGGAATGGCACTCCTATACGAATACAGCTATTGATAATGCTGAAATCATCGATAAAATAGTGATTACACAAAACGGCACTAAATTTATTAACCTGCTCCATTCCTCCCAGTTAGGTTTTTATGTATTTGATGATAACGGAACTATTTCCGACCAATCGGATGACATATCAGCTTATTACGCATCCGTCATGGATAACCAAGGAAACACGTTGAATGCAAGTACGTTCTATTCCATAACGGAAGATAAGGACGGGAATATATGGGCCGGGACCAACATAGGCCCTCTGGTGTGCTATAATGCAAATAACATAGAGTCCTTACGATTCAATAGAATAGTTTTAGCCGATGAATCTGACTATCTTCTAAATGGTGTACGGGTCAACGCCATAGCGGTAGATGGGAGCAACCAGAAATGGATTGCCACAGAAGGTTCCGGAGTATTTCTGGTTAACGCGGAAGGCACGGAAGTTTTGGAAAACTTTACTACCGACAACTCTCCGCTTCCCACCAATACAATCAACAGCATTGCCATTAATCCGGAAAACGGGAAGGTATTCTTTGCGGTTGACGGATATGGCACATTATCTTACCAAGGAGACGCGACAGAAGGGAAAGACGATTATTCCGACATACACGCTTATCCGAATCCGGTCCGCCCGGAACATGATGGCAAAGTCATCATAACCGGCTTGATGAGTAACTCAAATGTAAAAATAACAGATATAGCCGGAAATATCGTTTATCAAACCAAATCCGTTGGTGGTCAAGTTACCTGGAATTGCCGAAATGCCAAAGGAAGCCGCGTAGCAACCGGCATCTACTTGGTCTTAGCAGCCACCCAGGAAGGTGGGGAAAGCGTAGTAACGAAGATTATGGTGATCAAATAACGCGGATTCCATGGGACCCGCGTTATTTGATTGTTCAATGAGCTCTTATTTCTTTAAGATCTTAAAGGTTTGCTTATGCTTATCATTAGAAACTACTACTATATAATACCCCTTTCTCAATTTTGAGGCATCTACTCTATATTGCTCCTCAGAAGTAGTCCATAATCCGACACGTTGTCCTAAAAAAGATATTATCTGGATAATACTTTGACTTTTCAACCCGGATATATATATGTTTTGATCTACAACCGTAGGATAAAGGACTATTTTCCCCGTTTCTATATTCTCATTGGCAGTCAACTGATCCACAACAACAATAAGACACGTATCCGTATATCCACCATCGCTTGTAGAAACCGTAATAGTTGCCGTACCTTCCTTGATCGCAGTTATCTTCCCTTGGGCATCAACAATAGCCACAGACGGATCACTACTGTGCCACGTAACATTTTTGTTCGAGGCATTCGAAGGCTGAATAGTCACTTTCAGTGTAGAAGAATCTCCCATTTTCAACTCCAAAGAAGAAAAGTCCAAAGAAACGCCTGTTACTTCGACCTCCGGTTCATCCGGATCTCCGGGTCTCGGATTGTCAGGATCTTCTGTTCCGGGTTCATCCGGCTCTTCTCCCCCAGGATTATCAGGAGCCTCTCCTCCTGGCTCATCCGGATCCTCTGTTCCCGGATCTGTGTTTTCTTTTTCTACCGTTACTTGGCAAGTGGCGACAAAACCTCCATCCTGTGCGGTCACGGTTATGGTAACAGTCCCTGCCTTTATTCCGGTCACTAATCCTGTTGAAGATACGGTTACGACCGTATTATCTGAACTCTTCCATGTAACAGAGGGATCAGAAGCGTTTTCCGGCATAACTTGGGCAGAGAGTTGAACCGTCTTTCCCTCTTTAACAGAAACATTCGTTGGTTCAATAGTTACCCCTGTTACAGATATCCAACCGGAAACCGGGATCGATTCTCTTCCCGGAACCGATGTTGTCAGATAGGCTTCAAACGGATAAATGGCTCTCAATCCATTCTCAAAAGCATCTCCCTTATCATTCAAGGCGTAAATTCCATGGGATTTTCCTACCGGTTCATAAACGCCTGTTAATGTATAATCCGAGCTTTCGATGACATGAGTCGGCGTGGAGATTTCTATCTCTATCTGTTCGTCATAAATAAAATCTACGGTTCCGGATATTTTTTCTCCGGAAGCTGAGGTCATATTCACCAAACAGGGTACATTGGCATCAAAATAAAAACCATCGGACTCATATTCTGTCACGATTTCAAAGCCATCAGCTCCTAATACCGCTTTATAGTAATTCCCTTCTTCTGTATTGGCAATCGGGAAAAGTTCTTTATCTCCTAACTGTACTTTATTTACAGGGAACGGGACGCAAATTGTTTTCCAGCCAGGCAATTCAAGTGCCGTTGAAACGCCGCTGCGTAAACGAGATGTGGCATCGCCGAAAGTTCGTTTATACACACATTGGTCTACCGTAAAAGGACGTTTCACTTGATAAGGATTATGTTCGTATAGAGTCAACAAGGTAGCTTCATCGCCTATCACTACGTTGACATCATCCGACCATCCCTCCGGAATGGTTGTACCGGCAGGCAAATACACGATACAATTGGGATTCGTTCTTTCAAATGCATCAGGCGAAAATGATATAGAATTAGGAAGCTCATCCGGCAAAATAACCGATGTCAACTGCCCACAATCAGAAAACACCCCCTCAAGGGTAACATCCTCATCGAAAGTCGCCCCACTCATATCTACTGTTTTTAAGGCTGTATTTTCTTGTTCTCCAGATGCGTTTTCATGTATTTGATCAGCCAGATTTTTCATATCCCCTTGTTGCCAAGTTCCTTCAGCAAGAATTTCCTCCGTTCCAGAAGAAACAGCCTCTTCCACCTCATCCGGTGTTACCTGTTCCGGCAAGGTCAACACAAAAGGATCACTGGGAAAACCTATCTGTTGCTGGGCTTCAAAAGCCAAGGTGGCGGATGGCGTTATTTCTTTCCCGGTACTGCTGTCGAACACTTTAAAAGTCAGTGTTTCCCCACTGGTTTCATTGCTCCGGGCTCTGACATAAAAATAAGAAAGATCACCTGAAGTTTGCAACTCCGCAATGCCACGGCATTCCTCTTGATAAAACACGGCAACCTCTTTCCCTTCATTCGCGATTTCATCTTGATCTTCTATTACAATATAAATACTCATATCATACTGATACGCATAAATATCGCAACTCCACTGAGGTGCATCCGCAGCTCTTCCCATAAACGGGAAGAGCCACATCATACTTGCTATAAAAAGATTTATGAATTTCATAACTTGATCTTTTAACTTTATTACCCACTTTATTTCTTAATGAATTTATGAGACTCTATCACATCGCCCCGGTCAATAATCAAAATATACATACCCGGAACCAAGGTAGAGACATCCAATCCTTGGTTTTCATCCAGTTCTCGACTGAACAAGACAGCTCCGTTCGTATTGACTACCCGAACCTGCCGGATATCGAATACATCGCCCTTGATGTACAGATAATGGCTGACCGGATTCGGATAAATGCCCGTCTGACGATTAATCTCCAGAATACCTGTCACGACTTGATTCGTCAAGTTCAGTGCAAACGGTTGTTCTAAGGAACCTTGTGTGTTTTCGGTGAACGCAATAGTCTCCCGGATCGCCCATTGTGTGCTTTGCCCGTCCCGAACAGCACGGAAAGTAATAGTTTCTCCTTTTCCTTCGCCATAAACGGTCATAAATAATTTCCCGTCTACATATTCACCGATTCCCCGGCATTCGTCTCCGCAAAAAGCAGCGACAGTATAAACATCCGGCTCTTGCTTTATGCCATCTGCCCACAGGTCTGCAATGACACTCATGTTGTTGGGATATTTATGAATATCCACAGCCCAAATCGGATTATTCGCTGCCGAATAAACGTCTGCCGAACGTAAAGCTGCATTCGCTACAGATGCGCCAATAATGGGATATTGGAACGACTGCGCTTTCTTTGCCCGGTACATATACCCCTTTCCGGGTTCCATCTGCTCCAGCGTACCAATCCACGTTGTTCCGTTGAATTGGGCAAATCCTTCTTGGCCTTTGACCTCATCTCCCACATCAGCCGTCAATAATGCCAAGGCTTTTGTCGGAGAAGTGGCAGAACGTGGTATATAGCCAATCCAATTCCAACCCTGCTTCAAATCCAACCGGACTTGATTGGGTGACAATGCCGTTCCGGTGATGTCAATCTGACCATCTGCATTCATCTCCAGCTTATAGAAAGTTTCCGGAGATATGGATTCCAGATTGCCGACCAAACCTAAATTCGGGTCATGGGTAATCTCCTGGGTCTGATTCTGCATACGCTTTACCTTTTCTTGGATAGGGGTCAACAAAGCGATCGGATTACTAACGCCTTCCATATTGGTGGATATCCAGTTCCAACCCGCCGACAGCTCCATGGACAAGGTCTGATAGCCTGGAGCCAAGTATTGTGTCCAACTGACACTCTTTCCCTCCGTGCCATAGAAACCCTCTTGGTCTTCAATCTCTGCCGTTTGTACCGTCAGGACATAATAGCCGTCCAGTTTGGTTACCTCCGTCAAATCCAGAACATAAGTCTGTTCGTCTTGCTGGGTAATTACAATAGGAGTTACCTCTTGCTGTTCGCCCTGCCAAATCAAAGTTAAATCCTCTACGGTAAACGTTTCCGGATTAATGGATTTGTTGAAATGAACGGTTAATTCTGTAACCGGTTTTTCCGCCACTTCGTTGTCTGAAGGTATTCCTTCAAAAGAAGAAACCGCTAATACGACACTCGGCCCCGGTTCAAACGTCAATTCGTAAGTAGTCACACTGGAGATATTATCCGCAAAATGGATGCGGTTCTCATACAGCGGTTCCTTCCCATCACGCAAAGTGCAATTGGTTTGCCAGATGTTTTGCAGATCAATCTCTGTTCCATCACCGCGCTTAATACTTACCAGTTTTTGCGCGCCTCCGGTCGGATCAGCGATAGAACCATAAATCCATCCGGAAGCAGAAGGCGTTACAGTCAGCGTGTACTTGGAGTCACTGTTCGAGGTTACGCTTCCTGTAGCAGGATTCACTTTTTGAACCGTTCCGTCTGTCAAATAAATCATATCCGGTTGGTCTTCTGCATCTACCAGATCATTAACTAGGAATCCTGCCAAATCCCTGTCAGGAACCCGAATGCTGCGAATCAGTTCATGAATGGTGGGATCGCCGTCCAATAAAGAGAGGTCCGGATTATCATAACTGGTCACATGAGTCGCCGTTACTTCGTAATCCGTGAAATGTCCCAACAAGGAACTGCGGAACCACCATTGCGCATACGAAGTCTGTCCGGCGGGTATTGTACCGAAAGCCGTTGTTACGCTTCCTCCCAATGCCAATGATTCCTCCTCGCCATTAAGGGTTGAACTCAACAATTCAAAGTCAATAGCCAGTCCTTTCTCATTGTCCACAATCTCAGGCTGGTTCGTAACCATATTTACATTGGTAGCATCTCCCGCTCCTGTATTCTGGATCAGTAAGGCAAACTCGGCAGGAACACTCGGCTCGACTTTATTCACCGTCAACGGATCATCCCCTAAGATATCCCGTTACATGAAGTAAGTAAGCTTCAGGTTGGGGGAGGGTTTGACCGTCAATGTAACAGGGAACAGGTCACGAGTAACCTCCAATCCGGTAAACGGATCCAGGTATGAAAGCGTACCTCCGAATGAATACAGCTTTTCTTCCGTAGGAGCCGCATACTTCGATGGGATAAACAGGATCGTTGCCGTTCCTGTCTTTTGGGCATCAAGGCTCCAGCCTCCTTCCAATTCGCCGGTAAAGGTGTCTAAACTTTCCGTATTGATTTGGAATTCACGGGATGTAGCGATATTGCCCTCCTCATCCGTTACTTCCAGATTCAAGCGCACATCTTCCATAGGGAGTGTCTCATGCCCGTTAAAGACGGTCAATGTTCCCCGGAATGCCTGACGGGTCATGGTCATGGTCTGAGAGAATTGAAGAGAAATGGAGGAGCAGACAGGTTTGTCTGAATCGTCTTCATTATAATCTAAAACTACAGAAAATATAGTTTCACACAAATCTAAAAATGACTCATACCCTAATTCTTTAGCTTTCTCTTCAATAATAGACATTTCGTCTAATCCTTCCTGTATACTATTGATATCTAAAGTGTTCTTATCTTGACCGGTAATCTCCCCTCCATTAATAATAGTCATTGTGTTATTCCATTTTGTTATAAATGAATCATAATCATCCTTGGAAACACCTATCGGTTTATATTCCAAATAATCATCTGAAACTATTATTATAGAATTAGCATCCATATGAGACTGAAAATATTCTGTACATGTTGACAATTCTCCTACAGAAACATTCAGCCACATATTATCTCCCCATAATCCATTTAACACTTTTGATAACGCTGCATTTCCTTCACAAAAGCATTGGAATCTTTTAACTAATTCAGAATCAGAAGCCGCTCTTGTTGAGACTCCTCCATAATAGTCTGAACAAATCCTATACTCATCAATTAATCCTTTTCCACAATCAATCAAGCCTAAAACGGTTCCTAACCAAGGAATTTTCTTTAACGTAGGAAGTAGACTTAATGTAGATGCAGGTCCCATGATCATACATCCCCAAACTAAGTCTTTATTTACGCCATAACAATCTTGATAATACCCCCAAAGACCATAAATGGCAGAAACAGCCTCAACATATTTTGATGGATTCAAATCATTTAATGCACTAATTAAGGCCATTCCACAGCTTTCCAAAGCATCTAACATTGCTTGTTCACATGGATCTTTGGGATTAAACAAATCTTTTAAGGGATTGTTTCCTCCTGGATTATTAGGATCAACAGGACGGCTATTCCCATTTTCATAACAGTCATAATTAGGCAATGTAGGCCCATAGCCTCCATAACCACCTCCACTGCCACCTGTTCCGCCCCAGCCGGAACTACCGGAGCCTCCGCCCCAGCCTCCGCCAATAGAAGCTCCCCAGCCTCCACCAGAAACGCCTCCGGTTGCAGGGCAATTACCATAAGAATACTGTTGAGAAATATGTGTACGTACTTCTTCTCCTGCACAGTCATGTCCATAGGATCCATTTATTGTTACCGTAACACAAACACTCAAGCCATCCCCCGTGTAGTTATTTCCATTATTGTCCGATCCGTCATTTCCTCCAGGTTCATCTTCTCCCGGCTCACCACTTCCCGGATCTCCAGGATTACCCGGTTCATCACTACCTGGACCTCCGGGGTCATTCGCAGTTAATTTGTAATGCCAGAAATATCCTTTCTTTGTTGTAAGTTTCACATACATTACAGTAGACTGCATTGCTCCCAACTCAGGTATAGGATTTGGTGTCAAATAAGTAAAATGCGCTCCTTCTGATTCCGGGAAATTTATTTCCACATTATGGGCTGCTATTAATCCCATATTGGTAATCACTAATGGAATAATCTGGTCTCTGTATTCTAAATCATCAGGCCAATCTACCTTAATTACAGGAACAGGAACATTCGTATCAAATTTCATAGTTGATACAAATTCATATTTATCCTCAATCTCTGTCTCACGAACTTCCCATGAATAAGAAATCGCTTGGAAATTAAGATAAACCATTACATCATTATCCTTTCCTGGATCTATCTGAATCGTTCTTCGTTCAGAAGAATGTTTTACTGCTTCCACCTCAAGGGTATAAAGACCGGCTGGTAAATTTTCTACAACAAATAATCCACTCTCATTTGTTTTCCCTTCAGCCAAAAGCAGATTGCTTGCAGGATGCTTAACCCTTACTGTTGCATCTTGCACATGAGGCGCACTTGTTGTAAATTCGGTATATTCATCCCAAACGTCAACGACCAATCGCCCGGTACTTTCTGAAACTGGTTCTATAGAAAATGGAAGTGTTAAGCCTTTACCTTTCTCACAAGATAAACCAATAGTTCCTTCTATGGGTATATTTAAAGGCATATCAGCCTCAGGTTTCATTCGCAAAATGACAGTTGCTGATTCGTTACTTTTCAAAGAAGGCATTTCTTTCGCACTGACTAAACTTAGCCAAGAGACATCTGGCAGAGCAATTGAAATTGTTCCTGTTTCTCCTTCACCTTTATTGGTTATCTCAAACTGATAATCCCGTGAAGTACCCATAATCATTGTCGTTTTGATGGATGCATGGTCAGAAACTAATTCTGATTGTGGAGACAAACACTTATATTCCATATATAAATCCAATGCAGCGCCTTCATTGGTAACAATCTTACCTTTTATTGCCTGTGCATCATAAACAATAACATCACTTGTAAGCGTATATTGGAGTTTTGCACTTGAATTTCCTGGAATAGAAGGAATCTCAGAGAACGATATATGACAGCCATCAGGCAACTCTAATGATTCAACCTTGATGTTTGTCAATGGTTCTAAAGAGGGATTGAATAACTCTATTTCTCCACTATAAGATTCACCTGACATTAAGTTACAAGTGATCAGTCCTGGATCATTCCGTCTTAAACCTAATACTTCAAATCCTACCATTTCTTCTTTTTCTCCAGAACCTGGGAAGCAGGCTCCGATTGAAAAATGTCCGATCAGTCCATCATCAAGTGTTAGTGTATGCTGGAAAATTCCACTTCCATCTGTTATTACTTCAAAAGCTTGACGATAACTATCTGTTATCACATAAACTTCCACTGGAACATCAGCGACTACACTACCGGTTACTTGACCTAATATATTTACTTGATCCCCAGATAAATATTTGGATTTATCCGTAGAAATTTGGTAAGAGTAAGGAGAGCTTAATGTTATTTTATAGGATTCCGATTCATTATTCGTATAAATTAATTCCTGATAAGTTCTTTGGTTATTAACTATTGCGACTATATAATAATCTCCAATTCTTTCAGGCATTACAATAGAGCTTGATATCCGTTCCGACTCTGTAGGTTGCAGATCCTTTTGAGTATAAAATTTTCCAATCAAGTATGTCTCACTTGAAGAAGAAAAAGTTTCTTTATTGGCTATATAAATGTCAACACTGGTTCGTGCATTCAAAATAGCAGCACCCTCGTTTTGTACTTCAACTGCTAATGGAATCCTTTCTCCTATTGCTACCTCTGATTTATCTATACTAATATTTGTAATCACCGCATCCGGCAATGTCTGGTCTGTAATCATTGCCCAACAAGTACCGCTGGAATAACCGTCGGCTGTTGCTGTAAAGGAGATGGTCCGGTTGCCTTCTGTGGTATCGTTTTTCTTGACTGCCACTGGGACATCCACGGAGGATTCACCGGCCGGGATAGTTACTGTTGAGGTGTAAGTAACCTCTTCCGGACGATCGCAATTGATGGTTACGGTCAGGGCATCCGTGGTTGAGGTATTGCGGGTAACCGTCAATATCGTTGCCTGCTCTTTTCCTTCTATTAAAGAGGTCTGGGAAGAAGAGAGGGTTAATGTCGGGCCGTCATTGTCCGTAATCGTGATTTTCTTCGTAACCGTACCTACGTTGGTTCCGGCAGTAGAACAATCACAGGTAGAGATATAAACGGACGCATTCAAGGTAACTTCCCGGTCGCCTTCTTGCTGGTCGTTATCCGATATGCCAATAGCAAACTGATATTCCGTTTCGCCGGAATCTAAAGTAATGGAAGAAGACGGGTAATAAAGCAAGCCATTGGATGTATCGGTCAGTTTGATGGTAATCTTATTGTCGGTTACACCGCTACGGCGCAACGTGGCGATTGCCGCTTGCGGGCCTCCGCCTTCCGGTAGGGTAGTCGGCGTAATCTCCAGATCAATATCCGGAACATCGTCATCTTCTACCTCCACAAAGCCGACTCCGGTTTCATATCCGGATTGGGAGGCGTTGAAAACAGCTGTGATCACATTGACATCCGGAATATCGTCCTCGACAACTTGGACAGGGACTTCCACAGAGGCAGCGCCTTTCGAGATAGTCACTGTAGATGCAAACGTAAAACGTTTGGGATGATCCGTTGACAAGCGGACTTCCAAAGGCCATTCGGTTGCCCACGGGCGGGAAATGGTCAGATTGAATGTATTTCCTTCTTGTTGTCTCTCCTCCGGTGCCGTAATCGTCAAAGCCGGAGTCTCATCATCTTCAATCCAGATTTCTTGCTTCAGGTCAGGATAACCGTTTCCTGCCACCGTAACGACAACAAACGAATCGCGGTTCGCCACATCATCGTTGATGGTTTTCATGGTAAACGAAACACCCGATTCCCCTTGGGGAATGGTAACCGAAGCCGGCAGTTCCAAACGTCCTGTCGCGGATTGCGTCAACGTAAATGTTTCCTCATTCAGCCGGGAACCGCTTCGGTTCAGGAAACAATAGATTTCCTGATTCTCTGCTTCTTGAATGGATGAGGCATTGATACGCCACGTCAATAATTTCGGCAGAATCAAACTGGCCGTAGATGTCACTTCATTATTTTCGGCATCGACCGGCAATTCCCCCAAATCGGCAAACGGAGTCAAGACCACTTTCGCTTTTACGGTTCCTTCTACCCCCGGATACTCGCTCAGGTTAAATTCTGCCTGGCGGGATATTGTTCCCGAAGCGGCAAGAATCTCCTCGCAACTCAAACGGCCTAAGAAATATTCATTGCCCAATTCGTCCACCAAGTAGACCTGTTCGTTCCAACCGGCCTCCGTGGCTCTTCCGCCTACATTTTGGACAGTCCAGTTTATAGATACCTTGCCACCCGGTGTGAAGTTTTCCGATGCTAATTGAATATTGTTTGCTGTAATGTCCGGGACATTTCCGTCAACAATCCGTATAGAGCCCGGATCGGAAGCCGTCAATACATTTCTGGCATTCCGGTCACTGGCTACCACATACGAGAACGTGAAAGGATACTCCTTGTCAATTTCCAAATCGTCCGGTATCTCCAAAGGAAGTTCGATCAATGTACCGCTATTTCCTTTGAATGCTGCATTCGATAAGGACCAAACGATTACCTGATAATTATTCTCTCCCCGATTCCGGATACTTATTGTATGGTCATCTGCTTTCCGTTCATCCGAGAGTATCATGTTGCCATCTACTAACCGGACGACATCCGGGATATGGATGTTAAATTGCAGGGCGACAACTTCGGACTGATTGTCTAACCGGATAGCGACATGTGATGTGGTTCCAATCGGACAATCGGTCGGTTCTATATATAATTTATTGGTTTGTGCAAAAACAAACTGCAATTGAAATAGCCAAGCGATAGCTAATAAAATCCAATGTCGTGTTTTCATACCTCTTCTATTTTATTTGTGAAAACTTGATGGTTTGATATAGGGTTTCTTTTTCTTTCTGCATTTCTATGCGCAACAGATAAACGCCGGAAGGCAGTCTTTGCGGAATCCACGGGTAAATGGAGTACTCGCCGGGAACCGGTTTGTCTATCCGGGATGTAGTCAATACGCGCCCTGACAAATCATAAACCGAGAAACGGATGGCTTGTACTTCTGAATCAATCCTTATATGCGTAGGATCTGCAACTTCCGTACATAGTCCCTCATTGCCGGTCGGAGTCTGGTGGATTTTACCTTCATAATCCGAAGGCACCTCTTTCGCCTCTTTGTTTACCAACATGGCATGACCGATAGTGGCATTTCCGCCCTTAATCTTGATGATTTCATGCTTTCCTAAACCGATTCCCGAGGTATTCATGCCAATCAGTATGATGCGTACACCCTCTTGAGTATCTTTAACCTGATACAAGAACTGCTCTTTCGGCAATAATAATTCCAATTGTTGGGAAGAGACTCCTTTTAACAGAATATCCATATCCATAATCAGGCTTACCGGGTTCTGGATCACCAGCCGGTCGCCTTCAATGCTTAAATAAGCAGTCGTTCCCTGGGAACGTAAATTCATTGTTTGGACATCCAAAGCCGGATTTTCCAGAATGAGGTTGACCGTGGAAACCATATCCTGCACATTGATTGTCTCATCTGCCAACGTATTTGCAGCATAATAATTAAACTGGATATAAGCACCGTATGTCATCTCATCAAAGATGAAATTCAAGGTATGCCGGACATCCGCGATATTCACAGCAGCATCCAGATTCGCATCACCCATTTCAAAAGCCAATTGGATGGTATCCCGGCTTCCGTATGCACTACCCGTCTCTTGCTCAAATACCAGATCCTGATTAGGCGGCAGGTTCAAATAGGGGTGATTATAATCGTATTTCGGTTTATAGAGCTGTTCTTCCGTATTGTAAATCCATTCGACCGGGTTGCTTTCGTCCAAATTCGCCAAAGAGAATGTAGGATATGTTTCCAATGATCGTTGGTCATGGTCGTACAGGCAAATGCCCGGTATATCGAAATCGAAATGAGCCGGAGACAACGCCTTATCGGCGATATGCAACGTTTGATACGAGAGATTTACATAGAAAGGATCCCATGGGAATATATAGTCAATATCCTCCAACCGGTTAGAGCCTAAGAAGACCTCTTTCAATCCCGTAAGTTGGGAAAAACTGTTCGTTATCGTTCCCGAGAACAGGTTATTACTTAAATTCAGTTTCTTCAAATTTACGGCACTCGCATTCTCCGTAACCAGTTCCTCCATTTTCCCGGTCAACGCATTCTGACTCAAATCCAATATTTGCAGGTAGGGCATGGAGAACAAGGATGCCGGGATGGATCCTTTCAGCCCTCTTTCGGAGAGGTCTATCTCGATGACATGTCCCTCATCGTCCAAAGTCAGGCCTTCCCAGCCGTAGTCATCTACGGCACTTGTGGAAATATCCCACGGCCGCGACATATTCCAATCTTCGCCACCGGCCAATTCGTACAAATCGCACAACACGGCAAACTCCTCCTCCGGGATGTTCAGCAAAGAAATCGGCACTTCAATCTCTTTCCGGTTGTTTTCTTCGCTCAATTCCGGGATATCCTCATAATAATCAATTTGTAATTCAAACGTCAACAATTCGATGGATTCATCATAAGGGGCTGTCATGGTATATTGCACCTCATAACTCTCCCCTATAGCCAGACCTAAACTACTATGGTCAACGTCATCCTCATAATAAGTAGATTCATCTTCAATTTTATACCAAACATCCCGCCAAGAGGAGGGTTCCAGGTCTTTGGTACCTACATTGGTTACCGTTGCCGTAATCGTAAATTCCTTTCCCGATATGGCGGTCGTGGGGGAAACCCGGATATCCGTAATCTCCAAGTCCGGAGCCGAACCGATGGTAAAGGTACGTGTCTCGCTGGTTATATTAGAACAAGGAGTGCGTGCCACCATATACCATTCATATGTGTTGTCGAATTGGAAGTAATCATTATAATTGCGAAGTGTATATTCAGATAAATCAGCACTGATAGAAGAAGTTGATTCGTATTCTGTATCTCCCCCTACCTTCCGATAATAAACATGATAATACTGGGCTCCCGGCAAAGGTTCCCAAGAAACAGTCACTTGGTCCGGGAAAGCGACCATTCCATTCTCTGCCGGTTCCAGCAAGGTCAATGTCGGATTTTCCGGATAAATATAGTAGTTTATCGTGTCTGTCTTCAACGTTTCTCCTTGATAGACAAAATCCACTTCATACTTCAACACCTGAATCTCATTTGTAGAATTGAGTATCCGTTGGCTGGAAATCTCGTTGTTCCCGGATTCCGCGTAGCCGGTTACACCTTCCGGTGCTTCCACTACTTGCCACGGATAGTTCAATATATCCGAAATGTTTTTCAAATTCAGGTAATTGACGTAGCTATTGTAACAAACTATTTGTGGTTCTTTAAATCGATGAATTACGTGATAGGGAGAAAATCGGGCATCCCCGGCAAGCAATTCAATGCTGCTTGAACTGAAGTTAAAGATTTCGGTCAACTCTTCCATTTCCTGAAAGACCTCTTTGTTGAACGTATCCCATAATTTCAATTCAACCATATATCCGCTGTTATTTTCCCACCGGATAGGCTTAAGATTCCTATCCGCAAGTTTTTGTTCAATCGTTTCTGTTATCTCAGAAACAGACCAGCCCGATAGCGTGAAAGACTCTTCGCTTTCTATCAGAATCGTAATGTCTCCGGCAAAGGGAACATTCCGCAAGTCTGTAAACAAAGCGTCCAAGGTCTGAAAATTACGAATCCCTTCTGCTTGGGCATTCAAAGTAAATGTCCCATACATGGAAAAATCCTCAGTTATATAAACGTATTGAGAGGACGTTCTTTCTCCTATGCCATTGGACGCTGTTAATGTAACCCAATACGTGCCTGTTTTCGCATAAATATGCTCCGGATTCTTTTCCGTACTTGTCGTACCGTCACCAAAGTTCCATTCATAGCGGGAAGCATTCCTTGTATGATTATCGAATTTGACTCCCAATTTATATACCTCGGAAGAAAAACTCGCATAAGGCGGTTCCGCAGAGGGCTCCTGAGGATTATAGAACTGTGCCCATAGGCCAATAGGGCAACAGGTTATGAATAATAGAATAATAAATGATCTCATAATGCACTTCATTTAATGGATGAATATTTTGTGTGTCGTTGTCTGATTGAGATTCACCAGATAAAGTCCGGACGGCAAGTCTATTTTCGTAGTTCCCGCGTTCAACAGACGTTCCGTTACCAGCACGCCCAAGGCGGTGTAAATCCGCACGTCAGACGGCTCAGAAATTTGTATATACAATGAGCCTTCTTGCGTATATAGGCGAACCGATGAATCCTCCTTGGAGAGCTCATTGCCGGTTACCGATTCCGACAGCCGTACTTCAAAGCGGTCGTTTATCGTTCCGGCTTCGGCATGGAAAGTGTACGCTTCCCGGTTCAACAACACCTGTTCGTTTTTATACCTGTCTACCAAATAAACCTCCGGAGTAGTTTCATCCGAAACGATTTTCAGAGTATAAGTTCCGGCTTCTCCAATATAGATGCCTAAAGGTATTTCCCCGGAACCGGCAGGACGTTCGTTGATGGCATAGCGTTGCCCCTCTTCTCCCATGGAATACAACTGAGGAACTTTTGGATTGGGGCTCATCCATTTCCCGGCATCACAGGTCAACTCATACGACAATTCCGCTTTCGGATTGATGACAATACGGGAACGGTCTGTGTAGGAGTCTCCCACCAAACGCAAGTTCACTAATTCTCGTTCCGGATTGGGCAAAGCCCGGAATGAGCTTCCCGCTACATCCGCGTTGGTTTGCCGTCCCCTAGGTTGGAATACCATCGAAGTGGTTCCTTCCGGCTTTTGGGTGAAGAATGCCTCCATAGGACGCAGCGCATACGTGTCATCCGTCAAAGACAATGCTGTATAGCCGTTTCCGTTCCAGATAATAATCGGAGCGTTGTAATCGATAGCCTGAATGTTAAAGAAAGAGGGATAGGGATTGCCCACAAAGTTCCAATTCGCGTTATCGGTATATTCCGATGGATAGTCGGATAGGGGCATTTCTATCTCTTCGGTACGAAGCAGCGGTTGTATGGCTTCTCTTTCTGATTCCCAAGTAAATGTAAATAAATCGGAGGAAGAGGGATATTCCGTCTGTATAATGTACCCTTGCCTGGCTTTCAGCGTACCATTCGGATCAACATCTTTCCAGTTATTTTCTTGATCCATCCCGTGAGAGCCTCGGCGTGCCCCGTCATAATACCGGATGGCATATTCCACGGAAGGATCTTGTACCTGGAGGGCAGATACCGGAACATCAAACGGGAAAGAGACATAATGCCATGTATAGGGTTGTACTTGCAACGTGTACCGTGCAGCTTGCAGCGTGGCTTCTTCGTTTTCATTGATAAAAGAGGAATAAACTCCTTGCTCCAAGTACAATCCATCATAGTCTCCGCCATAATCCGCCCGATTTTGTAATCGGTAAGACATCGATAATTTAGTTATATCCAACGGTGCCTGGTTGGTCAGACCGGCGGTAGCAGTTTCCAATTCCATATCCGGACGGATATTTACCTGTATTTCTCCGGTCGGATAACTCTCAGGGGTATACACCATATCATTCCGGACAGTTACTTGGCGTGAACCTCCTCTGAGGACTTCATCGGTAATCGGTACGACTTCTTTCTGCCACCAAGGATAATTATTTTTCCAGTTTTCTACCGCGTTGGCCGGGACATAAACCGTTTCTATGTATTGAAGATATTCCTGATTATAAACCTCTGGTGGATTCACAGAAAAAGATATCAAAGAACTTAATCCTGACGGCAAGGCCGAACGGATAGCTTCATAACCTATCGGAAGAATCAGCTTATACAAATTATCCATCCCCTCGAAATCAAAACTCTTCAAACCTTGTGGTAAAGCCAATTGCTCTATTTGGGAAAAGTCTGTCGGATTATCTCTCCACCAATCCTCTATATCTGTGCTTGCGGTAGATAAGTCCAAACTTACCAAATTAGGCATTCGGGTAAAAGAATACCGGTCTCTGTAGCCTACTGTCCCGGATACGGAAAGCTCTGTAATCGTTTCCATTTCTTGCCACAATTGCTCTTCTACATTATCGGATGACTCCACTTCCCGTTCATACGGAGCTTGGCGGTAGGTCGTTCCGGTCAGCATTAGCCCTAAGTTTCCGGCATTGGTTACCAACGATACATTTTCTTCCCACGTACCCTCATTTTGCGGAATAAATACAAGGCCGATCTGTTCAGACGAACCGGCCGGTATAGTAATATTGTTATTGGACAACCTAAAATGGGAGGAACCTTCCAAGCCGGAAACGGTAAAAGCCGAACCTCCTTTATTTTCAAGTATTATATAAGAGGTCGTTGAAGAAGAACCTACCGAAGCATACCCTAAAATTTGCTTCCGTTCCGGGAATGGGATGTAGGGGATAGGGGCATTATTCGGAAATTCTACCTCTAAAGCTACATCCGGTTTTGGATTAGTACGGTAAGGGCCTCTTTCTTCGCCATTATCCCATTCGCTGGACAGATTGTAAATGGATTCAAAGTTATTATAATTGGTAAATATCAAAGCTGGAGCCTCTTTTTCTCTCGTGGTCAGAAAAAAATCAACAATTAGACAATTACCATTATAGGTAAAAGGCTGTTCAAAAGAATAGGTGATGATTTTATTTTGATGCCCCTCTTCTATATTAATCAAATCAGATCCGTCATAATAGGTCTCTAAAGGATCGACATATTCATATTCAGGAATATTCTCATTGGAAATTTCCCCTAAAGATATACGCATATCTCCTTGGGAAGTGATCGGCCCGGATGCCGAAACCCGCAAACTTACCGAGTAAATTTTCGTCCCGATGGGAAGATGTAAGACATGGGATGGATAGAATACTTGATGACGAGCATAATCGCTCTGATAGTCCATAAAAAAGGTAGAACCACTGTTCCAATTTGCTATCTCAAATGCCTGGTGCCCATTTGGGAAAGTAATTTCAGACGAACGTAATTGGGAGTTCGCCGTATGCCGTACAATGACACGATCATCCGCGATAGATGTCTTGTTTTTTAATCTCTTTTGATAGCTAACTATCTCATTTTGAGAACTTAATGGGGGGGGGTAGACAGAAGATGTAAATAAACAGCAGCCTATCCCAATCAGTAATGACTTCATGCAATTCATACCGTTATTTATTGTTTAGTTTAAAAATCCTGCGTTTTTACTCTTTGATCAACATCTGCCAATCAACCACTCTGTTCGGTTAACACTCAACACGCACATTTTCATCATCTTGTTTACCTGCGACAAATTTATTGAATTATTCTAAAAGACAAATAAATATTACATTATTTTTTACACTTTATGCTTTTAACAAAAAAAGTTCCTGTGAATCGATCTTGACTTTTCCCCCCAAAAAGTATCGATTCACAAGAACTGCAAACAATTAACAGACTAAATAGAACGTAAAAGATTCGTTTGGATATTCTCCAGACTATTCATAATGCAACGCATCTGCCGGATTCATGCCGGAGGCTTTGCGTGCCGGGTACCAGACTGCTACGAGGATGGTTATTGCCAGAACTATCCAAGTGGCCAAGGATACGGCACAGAAGCGACCGAATGCGGAAGTGGTAGCATGATTGGATATCACCTCTGCAGATAACAGGTTCATGCAAATGAACAATGCCGGAATCATGCTCAGCGTAAGCAACAATAATCCCTCTCCGACAAAAAAGCAAAGGACTCCATTGCGGGATGAGCCTACCGCCATTCGTAAACCAATCTCTTCGCGCCGACGGTTCACATGAAACCAAAATGTCCCTATCAGGGCAAGGAACACATTGACCAGCAAGAACACAATTACGGATGACATGACCTGCTGCCCGCTGGTATTCGATGAGCGATTCAGGAAATCTTTCCGAATAGAATCATAACTTTGAATATCCGACACCCAATAGTTGCCCGCCTTCAATTGCTGATGCATTTCGCTCAAGAACTTATCCGCAAAATCTTGGGTCGGAACATTCGCCCGTGTCCGGAATACCACCTGCAAATCATGATAATCTTTTTCCGATGAGCCTTCTCTGGCCATCTCTTCCAAAGTCAATAATTGGAAAATATTATAGGCAGACCGGTCATCATACTCGTCATTTCGTATCGCCTCGGTTACGGCTGAGATGGTTTTCGGCACCGAATCATAGACATAAAAGAGCTTCTCGCCCACCACATTCGTCCTGCCAAACAATTCTTCCGCCAAAGTTGCTGAAATCATAGTCCCCTCTTGCTGGAGTCGTTCGCCTAAATCCTCCGGTTTCCCTCCATTCGCAGGAGTGATATGGAATACCTGGAAATACTCAGGAGAAACGGAAAGCATTCGGACGCTCTGCCAAGCAAGTGTCGTATCTTTTTGGACACCATACGTGCGGTTAGAGTAGGTATAAGGCAAAGAATAGCTGGCTATGGCCACCGATTCCACATCCGGATGCTGGCGGATGCGCTCGATAATACGACTGAAGTTCTGATAGGGTTCTTCACTTCCCTGTTCGTAAGTAATAAAAGAGGGCGACTCAACCGACTTCATGGAAACTACCGCCTCATAAACATGTTCGGTCTCATAACCTACCGGCTTGTGATAAAGCTGGTATTGGGCTGAAAAATAGTCGATAGAAATCCACAATACAACAGATACGACCAGTAGTTCCGCCAACACCCAAAGATTGGAACGGAGTTCTGTACGGATTATTTTTAATATATGTAGTAACATAAGCTATTTGAGTTTTTGAGTTCTTAAGTTTTTGAGTTTGTTAGTTTAGAAGTTATGGTTCTACTCAAGGTAAGAACTAAAAACTTATAAACTAAAAAACTTACAAACTTACAATTACATATTCAACGCATGAATGGCATTCATCTTAACCGCCCGCCAAACCGGAATCAACGAAGAAAGCAAATTCAGTACTAAGCAGACCAAGAACGCATAGGCAAATACTTGCCAATTAAGCAACATACCTACCGAGAGAAACAGATTGTCCGAAATTTCTCCATTCATCAACAAGAGATTGCGGAACAGATAGACCAATCCGTAAGAGAACCCCAATCCCAGCAAACCGCCCGGCAACATAAGTGCCAGATTCTCTACAAAAATCTGTTCGAACAAGGTACGGCTGGGGGCACCGAAGGCCTTACGGATACCGATTTCCTCCATACGTTCCTGTATCTGCGAAGCATTCAGCCCGGAAATATTCAACGCAGGAACCAACAGGAAAAGCAATAGGAAGAGACCGACCACCAAATAGGTACGGTTCTGATCTACTCCCATCAACGTAAATCCATTGGCACGGGCATCCCCGACTTCAATCCGTCCTTCTACCAGGGTCGCATTGTAACGTTTTACTGCATCATTCAATTCGGCCTGCAACTCCGGCATATCCCCTCTATCTTTCAATAGAATATTGGCTTGCAAACATCCGATAGAAGCACTCATTTCGCCAGGCATTCCGGTTATCTTGACCATATTGCTTGTCGTATAAGGGAAATAAGCCTCCGCATAACAATCTTTCATAGCGGAACTTACATCCTCAACCACACCACACACCGTATAGGTTACGTCATTCATCAACACTTCTTGCCCCACCACATCGCTCCGACCGAACAATTCGCGCGCCAAAGAGTTCGTGATGACCACCCGATGTATGCCTGCCTCAACTTCCTCTTCCGTAAATGGCTTCCCTTCTCGGAAATGAAAACTATACACTCTCCAAAAGCCGGCATTACAAGGCAGGTAATCCACCTGTTTCACCTTCTCCATCCCGACCGCCTGCATATACAAGGCATCGTTCAAGTTCATCACAAGAGGTATAGCCGTAATCGCCACATCCTCCGGTGTTCTCAAAGAGAGAATCACTTCTTTGACAAACCGGGTACCACAACCGAAATTGTTGGTACTTTTATTATCTTTCGACTTATAAGAGACTCTATCCACGTAAACCGTACGGTTACGGTTCATCTCCGGTGCAATGTTGGCCGTGCGGATATGATAAACCACGGCAAGGACCATCACCATCGAGATAGCCAGTCCAGTACCGATAATATAGATGGCACTGAAAAAGCGTTGATGCTTCATCATCTGCCACGCTTGTTTGATGTATAAACTATATCGCATAAATATTTAGTTTTTAAGTTTGTCAGTTCATAAAGTTTCAAGAGATGAAACTGAAGTTTCATTGGGCGAAACTGGAGTTTCATGCCTTGGAACTCTCCGAAACATTGGACCTTTTTCTCATTCATCCCGCAAGGCATCCGAGGGATTCATGTGTGATGCCTGATTGGCGGGGATATAAATCGCAATAACGATGCTGACCGCCAGGATGCACCACGTGATGAAGTTGGTAATCAGGAAGCGGAGCGGTTTATCGTCCGGCAGGTAATTACCTCCGTCATACGCACCCAAGGTTTCTACCATATCAAGCGCCACGAACTGAACTTCGATAAACATCGCAATAATCCCTGATACCGTTAGCAGGCAAAGCCCTTCCAGGTAGAACAACCAACGGATATTCGCCCGGGTCGCCCCCATCGCCATCTGCAATCCTATTTCTCCCCTCCTCCGGCTGATGCGGTACCAGAAGGTTCCGATGACACAAAGGATAATGTTCAACAGGAAGAACAGAAGCAAGAGCATATTGGAACGAATCTCATTCGAGATGCCAAACGACCTGTCGGTCTGCTGATGGATATGCTCGTAAGAGTCAAACGACTTCAGGAAGTAATTGCCAATACGCAACTCCGAGGTAAGCCGGTTCCTGAACGCACCGGTCATCTCCGCCTCCTTCACACCATTCTTGACCCGGATAGCAATCTCATAATAATGGCAATTCCCTCCGTTGGCACGCTCAAAAGTATAGAACTTCTTTGTCGGACGCAAATAATCGAAACGCTTCGTGTTACCTACCACACCAACTACCCGGTAGGTAACCTTAGCATTCATATCACATACAATCTCTTTCCCGACCGCCTGACCATCGGGGAACAAGAGCTGTGCAAAAGCTTCGTCCAAAACCACGCTATTTTCGTTTACCTGAAAATCCTGCAAAGAGACCTCATTCCCTTGCGGGTCGGTATAATGAAATACCTTAAAATAATCGCCCCGTATATCAGAAGCATGCCACATACCATATATCCATGATGTCGTATCCTGCGGCATAAAAATGCTCCGCCCATAATAGCTTTCTCCCCCTGGAGTAGACATATCCCGAAAGAAAGCAACCGCCTCTACCTCTGGCATCTGTTTCAACCGGTCAATAATACGGAGGAAATTCGCCTCTTTTTCAACCGAATCCGCGGCCGCCTTCTGGTATTCCGGATGCGTGTCGGGCAATGTGCCCAACTTAATCTGCCATGTATTCTCCAGACTTTGGTGACTGGGCAAATGGTAATTATAGTTCAGAACGAAGAAGTAGTCCGTAATGTACCACAAAAAGCAAAACACCAGGCACAATTCCAGCAGGATGCTGATGTTGTTCCTCCAGCGGTTCCGTAATTGATTCCATATCATGCGTAACATCTTTCTTCCTCCTCTATTTAATAACTAATGATTCCACAATAGGCCTGCGAGCATACTTCCACGCTGGAACCAGGGCTGAGAACAGGTTCAACACCAAGCAAACCCCTAACGTAATGGCCATGATTCCCCAGTTGAACAGGAAGCTGAACGGGATTTCCAGCTCTATGTTATTCGGAAGCGAGTCGATAGCCCCTTCGTTCATGATAAAGTCGGTAATCCAATCGCGCGTGAAGTAGAAGATAACCCACGAAAGGAGCAATCCGAAAAGACTCCCCAAGAACGTGAACAACAAATTCTCGCCAATCACCTGTCGGAATATTTCTCCCCGCGATGCACCAAACGACCGCCGGATTCCCAACTCTTCCATACGCCGTTCCATGCGCGAATCCGCCATACCGGAAAGGCTGACCGCCGGTATCAACAGGAAAATAAGGTAAATCAAAGCAAACCGGACTATTTCTTGGGTGTAATTCGGTTCGGAATTAACCAAACGACGGAAGACGGATTGCCAATGCTTGTCGGGCTGCCCCAATAAAGTAATCTCATAATTAGGATGAGCCAGCCCATACCGGCGAGCATTTTCTATTACCTGCTGCTTTACCTCATCCACCTTGCTCTTATCTTTCACCAACAACACGGCATTAAAAAAGCCCAATGTCTGTGTCGGATCAAAGTAGGTACGCACCTTATCTCTATAAAGCGAGAAAGGAATATATACCTGCGCGTAAGTACCGGATAGCAGGGCTGAAGCACCCTGCACTACTCCTCTTACCCGGTAACTTTTAAATCCGATAACGATTTCTTGTCCGATAGCTTTATCCACCTCGCCAAACAATCGCTTAGCAATGCCTTCGGTAATTACCGCCGCACGGATAGCCGATTCCTCATCCGCCTTCGAGAAGGGTTTACCCGCCAGGAAACGGAAGGGATAGACCGTCCAAAAGTCGGTATTGACCGGCTTCATGACAATCTCAATCTGTTCTTGCGTGCCTACCGGTTGCAGGTAATCAATCAGATTCTCCCGATAGGTAATTGCCACGGCTTCGATATCCGGGACATCCGCTACACAAGTCTGTATAAAAGGCAGGGAAATGGCAGAACTAGATATACCTCCATTTTTATTCTTCACCATGGCCATTTTCATGCTCAACGTTCTGTCCCGATTGTTCTCCGGATAAAGGTTCGCCAACTTCAAATAGAAGCTAATGGACAATACCATGACCATTGAGATAGCCAATCCAGTACTAATGATGTAAATAGAACTGAAAAAGCGTTCCTGTCTCATCAATTGCCAGGCTTGTTTGATATATAAATTATACCCCATACGTATTCCGTTTGTTCGTTTTTGAATTTGTCTATCCAATCTGCCTTCCGTCAAAGAAGCGGATAGTACGTGAGGTTTGCTTCGCCTGCTGCTCGTTGTGCGTTACCATCACGATGGTACGTCCGTCCTCCTTGTTCAGTTTGTGCAGGATCTCCATGACCTCGGCACCCATCTTGGAATCCAAGTTACCGGTCGGCTCATCGGCCAGGATAATCTCCGGATTCCCGATAATGGCACGGGCAATGGCCACACGCTGGCATTGTCCTCCGGAAAGTTGCGTGGGGAAATGGCGCATACGGTGGGAAAGACCAACCTTCTCCAATACGGCAACAGCAGCCTCGCGACGTTCTTTCGCGGAAACATGCGGGCGATATAATAAGGGGAGCTCTACATTATCCAACACATTCAGGGAGTTGATCAGGTGGAACGACTGGAATACGAATCCCAGCTTCTGGTTCCGAAAGGCGGCCAGTTGCTTGTCATCCATATTCGCCGTGTTCACACCTGCAATCTCCACGGTTCCACTCGTTGGTAAATCTAAAAGTCCCATAATGTTCAGCAAAGTAGATTTTCCACAACCTGAGGGTCCCATAATGCTGAGGAACTCGCCTTTGTTGACGGTCAGGTTGACATTTTCTAATGCTACGGTTTCCAATTCTTTGGTGCGATAAATCTTCTCTAATCTTGTTAACGTAATCATAACTGTATAGTTTTTTTAGTTTTTAAGTTCTTTAGTTTTTAAGTTGACAAGTTGACGAGGCTACAGGTGACAAGGATTTAGAATCTGTGGCCTTGTTCTCTGATGCCTTGTCTACTGTACATTTAGTTAACAAGGCTACAGTTAACGAGGCTTTAGGCCTTATAGTCTTGTCCTTCGAGGCCTTTCTGTAGTCTTGTTCCCTGATGCCTACTGTACATTTAGTTAACGAGGCTTTAGGCTCTGTAGCCTTGTCAACTGAAGCCTTGTCTACTATTCATAATGCAACGTATCAGCCGGGTTCATCCGAGTGATTTTCCCGGCCGGGATACGAATGCCCAAATAAATCATAAGACCTAATATCATATAAGTAGCTCCGAAAGTCGTAAAGAAACGCCATCCGGTATATGCTAACCGATCCGTATCAGGCATATCCAAATAAAGCATGTTCGCCATATAGATAATCGCGATAGGCAAGGTCAGCAACAAGAGGAGCAACCCCTCGCCATAAAGCTGGCCACGCAAGCGGCTCTTGGATGCCCCAACGGCTGCCCGCAATCCGATCTCCGCCCGGCGCGATTGCGTCCGGAGCCAGAAAGTACCGACAATCCCGAAAAAGATATTCACCATCATAAAAGCCACCAACGCGATTTTCTTGGCCTGATTATCGAAACGGCTTTTCAATGCTGCATCACGAAAATCATTTACAGGCTGAATGCCCGATATATACAAATTGCCCACTTCCAAACGTTCACCTTGACGTTGCAGAAAAGCATCCATATCTTTCGGATCAAAGCCATCTTTCATTCGGATAAAGCATTGGAAATGGCTAATGTCCAAATTCTGCATCCGGTCTATCCAATCCTGGTCTGTTCGTATCAAATAGTAATAACACTCTTCTCCATTTTCAAATTCATTACTACGGATTGGAGTCGTAACAGCTGCTATCGTTTCTCCCGTAAGATCATTCTTACTATACTTTACCCGCTTCCCGACTCCGGACTCTGTCCCAAAGAAATTCTTTTCCATATCGGCCGAAATAGCAATCGTTCCCGGACTATGCTGAAGTTCGTCCGCCAAAGGTTTTCCGTCCTTTGTTTGAATACGGAATACCCGGAAGTATTCCAAATCCGAAACAAGTGTGTGATAAATATTTGACATCATGTTATCTTGTGTAATAGTCAGTGTATCTTGCTCTCTAATCAGTACCGAATACAAATTACTTCCCGAATAAGGACACGAATACTTCCCTATACCAGCGGCTTCCACTTCAGGACATTGACGCAAGCGTTCCGTCAACTCAATAAAGTTCTCGCCGGTCTGGGTGCGCTGGATAGAATCGGTGGTTTCCGTATGCTTCCCTACATTGACCACATAAACATTATTCGTATCGAAGCCTAACGGACGCGTATACGTATAGGTATCGACTAATAGCGAATCGGCTATGGACACGAAAATAAACACCACCAAAAGCAATTCCAAGAATATCCAAACATTACTCTTGCGCTGGTTCCATATAATAGTTAAAATGTGCTGTATCATTTTTAGTTTCTGAGTTTGTTAGTTTTTTAGTTGACAAGTTCTTTAGGCTCTTTGCCTTATCTACTGAATTCTTAAATTTTTCATTCTTACTTCTTCATTCTTCATTTATTCGTTTCCTCCTCATTCTTTATCGCATCGCTAATCGGTTTGCGGGCAATCATCCAAGCCGGAATTCCTGCGGAAAGTAGATTCAATGCCAAGCAAAACAAGAGAGCAATGACAAAGGTGAACGGTTGGAAAAGCATCTCTAAGTTCAGTGACGCATCCGTAGTGCGTAACAAGAAATTCTTACAAACGGGTAATAACAAAAGCGAAAGGATTAATCCGATCACCCCTCCTATCAAGGTAATTACCCCATTCTCATACAGTACCTGACGAATAATCATCTGGCTTGTCGCTCCAAAAGCTTTGCGCACCCCTATCTCAGCCTGACGCTTCTGTACAGAAGATTGCGTTACCCCTAACAAATTCAAGGCCGGAACAATAAGTAAGAAGAGCAATAAACCTCCGGTCTCCAACCAATAATCTTTCCATTTCACAAAGACCTGTCCACTTGAACCACGCACCTTATCCCATTGGGTTATCGGATTTTCAAAGAAAGAGACTTCATAATCCTGTTTGGTGGCATTGAACTTGGCGATATTTTGCTTCAACTCGGCCTTGATAGTCTCAAAATCAGAAGCATTCTTCGCCAACATCACAATAGCCAACGCACCGGGAATGTTTTCCGAGCCTACTTTCCGCATGACATCCACATCACAGGTATAAGGAATCCAAACATCTGCATGAGCTACGGTAGCGACCTTGCTGACCTCCTTTACCACACCACAAATGCGATAGGGAGTCAAATCCAAACGTATCTCTTGTCCTACTACATCTATTTTCCCGAAAAGCTTTTGCGCCAATTTCTCCGATATAACGGCATTTCGAATACCTGAATCGAAATCCGCTTGACTAAATGGGGATCCTTCCAAGAATTGAAAGGAAAAGACTTTCCAAAATCCCGGATCAGTGGCCTTGATGTCATAGGTGCAGAGTCCAACAGCAAATGCAACATTACGAAATATTTTTGAAAAAACACAATTTAGGAGTATCAAATTGTAGTTT